>DUVM01000082.1 GCA_012841045.1 Tissierellia bacterium
CCGAGAAAACTCCTGGGCTACCACACCCCGGATGATCTCTTTGAGGATGAGTTGGACCGGATCTATTCCCGTGTCGCCTGATGGGCTATTCAACAGTCAATGTTCAACTTGTTATTGCAATTTGCTACGCATATTAATATTTCTGCAGAAGCTGTCGCTGTCTTAAGCAAGCACCCAAATATCATTGGAATGAAGGATTCTTCCGGGAATATCCCCCAATTGGCACAGTTTCAAAGAGTCATCGATCCCCAGGAGTTTCATCTGATGGTCGGAACGGCTTCTGCTTGGTATCCTGCGCTGGACATGGGGATTCAAGGGGCGATCATGGCATTGGCAAATTGTCTGCCTGCCGAATGCGTCGCCATTCAAAAGCTCTACGAGGAGAATAAGAAAGAAGAAGCGAAGGCGCTGCATGAGAGAGTCTTTCCGGTCAATCATGCGGTCACAGCGACATATGGGGTGGCCGGGCTTAAATACGCCTGTGACTTGCTTGGATTCCGCGGAGGCTTTGTCAGAAGACCTCTTCTGGATTTAAAGGATGAGCAGAAAAAAGATATAGAAGAGATATTGAAAACGGCGAATGTGCTGTAAATATACGAGATATAATGGCTGAGGAAGTTCTCTTATCGGACACTCAGCCTTTTTTTCGGTGAAAATGTGAGAGCTTCCCTACTGAACCAACGAAAAACAGGGCCGCTTATATGATGAATATGTTCACACCATCGCATTTGAAAATAGCGGAATCTGTAGGAATCATGGGTGCATGAAAAGCGGAAAAATCCATTTGCGTATTCATGGGGAGCTGTAGTATAATGACTGAGGTCAAAATACACACCTGTTCACGACCAACTTGTGCCCAGAAGGGTATGGAGCAGGGAGGACAAACAAGGAGGAAAAAGTTATGTCCGTAGTTTCTATGAAAAATTTACTCGAAGCCGGTGTTCATTTCGGTCATCAGACCAAACGCTGGAACCCAAAAATGAAGCCCTACATCTACACCGAACGCAATGGCATCTACATCATCGACCTGCAACAGTCGCTGAGAAAATTGGAAGAAGCCTATGAGTTTGTGCGCGAACTTTCTGAACAGGGGAAGAAAATTCTCTATGTCGGAACCAAGAAGCAAGCTCGCGAAGCGATTGAGCAAGAAGCCAAGCGCGCCGGTATGTTCTATGTCAACCAGAGCTGGAAAGGTGGACTTCTGACAAACTTTGCCACCATTCGCAAGCGAATTGAGTATCTCTTCGAATTAGAAGAAATGGAAGAAGACGGGACATTTGAGGCGCTGCCGAAAAAAGAAGTCATGCTTCTGACAAGAGAAAAAGAAAAACTACAGCGCTTCTACAACGGAATCCGGGAGATGGACAAATTGCCCGATGCCATCTTTATCATCGATCAGGTCAAAGAAAAGCTGGCCATTCATGAAGCCCGACTCCTCGGCATTCCTGTCATCGGTATCGTAGATACCAACTGCGATCCGGATCAGGTTGATTATCCGATTCCCGGAAATGATGATGCGATTCGCGCCATTAAGCTCTTTAGCAATGCCATGAGCAATGCTGTCATTGAAGGACAAGCTGCCAGAGATGCGCAGGACGATGAAGAGATGCTTGATGCCGCTGAAGAGGTAGAAGAGCTTGAAGAAGTAGAAGAAGAGTTGGAAGAAGAGGAAGAGGAACTCCCCACAGAAGAAGTGGAAGAGGAGGAAGAATAAGATGTTTGGAACCAAAGAGATTAAAGAAGTAAGAGAAATCACTGGCGCCGGCATGCTCGACTGCAAAAACGCGCTAGAAGAGACCAAGGGCGACGTGCAAGCAGCCGTCAATCTTCTTCGCGAACGCGGTCTGGTGAAAGTCGCTAAGAAAAGCGGCCGCATCGCAGCAGAAGGACTTTTGGCATTAGAGGTAAGTGACGACGGAAAGAAAGCCACGCTGGTGGAAGTCAACTCCGAGACAGACTTTGTCGCTAAAAACGATGATTTTCGCGTCTTTGTTGAAAACGTCGCTAAAACCGTTCAGGCCAATGCACCGGCTGACATGGATGCTCTGAAAGCTGCCACACTTGTCGGTGGAGAAAAAAATGTCGAAGACACACTGAACGATCTCATCGCGCGCATTGGTGAAAACATGAATCTGCGTCGCTTTGCTTTTGAAGAGATCGAAGACGGATATCTCTATGGATATCTACACGGCAATCATCAAGTAGCTTCTGTGGTGGGTCTAAAGAGCGACGCTTCTATGGAAGAGTTGGCGGATCTTGGAAAAGACCTCGCCATGCAGGTGACATCGATGTCGCCGCGCTACATCAGCCGAGAAGATGTCGATGAAAAATATATCGCATCGGAGAAAGAAGTTCTCCTTCATCAGGCACAAAACGAAAACGCTGAGCTAGAAGCGCAAGGCAAAAAAGGTAGACCTGCCAATATTATAGAAAAAATGGTCGAAGGAAGACTGCAGAAGCAGCTTCAGGAAGCCTGCCTCCTTGAGCAGACCTTTATCAAAGACTCTGACCTGACGGTCGGCCAACTGGTGGAAAAGAAAGCCAAAGATCTTGCAAAAGAGATCAAAGTGGTCACCATGATTCGCTATGAAGTCGGAGAAGGCCTGGAGAAAAAGAGTGAGGACTTTGCTGCTGAAGTAGCCAAACAAATGCAATAAGAGAACACTCTGTGTTCTCTTTTTTTAAGGGGGGATCTTTATGAAGTGGCAACGTGTTTTATTAAAACTGAGCGGAGAAGCTTTGGCTCCTGCATCCGGCTTTGGGATTGATGACGCGACTGTATCGGATATGGCCGAGCAGATTGTCGAACTTCATCATCGAGGATATGAGCTGGCGATTGTAGTGGGAGGTGGCAACTTCTGGCGAGGGCGATCAAGTGAAAACATGGATCGCTCGACGGCGGATTACATGGGCATGCTAGCCACCGTCATTAATGGACTTGCTTTACAAGATGCCATTGAAGAGTTGAACGTCCCCACGCGGGTGATGAGCGCCATCGAGATGCCCAAAGTGGCAGAACCCTATATTCGGCGTCGTGCTGTCAGCCACTTACAAAAACGCAGAATTGTCATCTTCAGTGGAGGGACGGGAAATCCTTTTTTCTCCACGGACACAACAGCGGCGCTTCGAGCTGCTGAAGTGGATGCACAGCTGATCCTCTTCGCCAAAACGATTGACGGAGTCTATGATAAAGATCCAAAGTCCTATGAAAATGCCCGTAAATTTGATAGAATGACCTATAAGGAAATACTGGACCTGGATTTACAGGTCATGGATCAGACGGCGGCTACACTCCTGCGGGAGAATAACATTCCTTGCTTCGTTTTCTCCATGAAAGAGGAGCAGAGCCTCATCCGTGCCCTCGAGTCTCAGACAGAAGGAACCATGATCAGGAGGGAACATGAGTAATCAAGCATTAGACAATTTAGAAGTCCAAATCGCCAAAGCGATCAGCTTTTTGCAACGTGAAATGCAGAGTGTCCGGGCGGGTCGAGCCAATCCTTCACTTCTGGATCGTATCCGTGTCGACTATTACGGAACCGAGACGCCGCTCAATCAGATGGCAAATATTTCTGCCCCGGAAGCGCGGCTCTTGACGGTACAGCCTTATGATAAATCCATGATGGCTGCGATTGAAAAAGCAATCCAGACCTCGGATTTAGGCATCAATCCCAGTAACGACGGGAAAGTCATTCGTCTTTCGATTCCTATGCTGACGGAAGAAAATCGCCGCGAGCTGACCAAATTAATAAAGAAAATGGGAGAAGAAGCAAAGATCACCGTTCGCAATGATAGAAGAAACGCCAACGATGTTCTCAAAAAGGACCTGAAGGATTCAGTTTTGAGAGAAGACGAGGCCAAGCGCCTTGAAGAGGAAGTACAAGACGCCATCGACGAAGCGATAAAGAAAATTGATTCGCTGGTCGAAGCGAAAATTTCCGAAATCATGGAGGTCTAGTGCTTCCAAGACACGTGGCTTTTATTATGGACGGCAATGGCAGGTGGGCGAAGGAGCAGGGGCTCCCTCGCAACCAAGGCCATCGCGCCGGAACAAACAATCTCAAACGCCTGATTAAGTATGCCAGGAAAAAAGAGATTGAGATGTTGACCTTTTATGCTTTTTCCACAGAGAACTTTTCTCGCCCGATGAGTGAAGTGAGTTTTCTGTTTTCCTTGATTAGTGAGTATTTTCAGCGAGAGATACAAGAGATGGTGGAGGAAGGCATGCGAGTGCATTTCCTCGGGGATCTCAGCCTGTTTCCTTCGCCGGTGCGCATGGTGCTGGACAAGACAGAGCGCTTGACGGCTAAAGGCGATGCAATACAGGTCAACATTGCTTTGGGCTATGGCTCTCGAAAAGAGATCCTGGCAGCTGTCAATTCTCTGCTGAAAGAAGGAGTTCGGGAAGTCGATGAGGAGCTATTTGCCTCCAGACTTTATACGGCAGGGATGCCGGACCCGGATCTCATCATACGAACGAGCGGGGAGATGCGACTTAGTAACTTCCTACTATATCAGGGAGCATATAGTGAATTGTATTTTACCGACCTTTACTGGCCTGATTTTGACACGGAAGCTTTTGAGGAAGCTCTCACGGAATACGGCTCCAGATCTCGTCGCTACGGAGGAATAGAAGAAAAATGATTACGCGAACTGTCAGTGCGGTCGTCGGCCTTGTTCTACTGATCTTGTTGTTGGCTCTCGGAGGACTACCTCTGAAAATCGGACTGATTTTGGTGACGATTCTAGCCATGGTAGAACTTAAGCGCGCCTTCCGAGTCTCCTTCCGTCTCGATGATCTGCTGAGCGCCGTCTTTTTGACGTTGATCTTCTTTATGCCGACAGATCTGGCGCTCGTGATGATCTTCGTCTATTTGTTGGTCAGCATTGTTGTACAGATGCTTTTCCTTCGAGAAGATATGATGCAGGTGATCGCGCGATTCTTCTGTTTTACGTATGTTGCGATTCCATTTTATCTGCTCTGGAGGCTGATTGCATTCGGACCGGAACGCATTTACATCTTGGTGTTTATCGTGGCATGGGCCAGTGATATCGCCGCCTACTTTGTCGGAACCTTTTTTGGAACCCGTAAGATCGCCTCGCACATCAGTCCGAATAAAACACTTGAGGGACTGGCTGGAGGCATTGTGGCCAGCGTCGTCGTCGCAGCTCTGTTCAAACTGATCTTTGTGTCCTCTGCGAGCTTCATCGGTGTCTTCTTCTTTGCACTGTTTGGCTCGATGGTCTCTGCGCTCGGAGATCTGGTCGCATCCTATATGAAACGCAAAAACGAGATCAAGGATTTTGGCTTTGTCCTACCGGGTCATGGCGGAATCATGGATCGATTTGACAGCGTGTTGCCGGTCGTTGTACTCTTGTACCTCATGCTCGGCCTCATAGTATAAGCACTTATTCGCAATCACAGGAGAGGCAGATGATGCCTCTCCTTTTACGTATGTCTGACAGTGGTATAATAAAATGATAGGAAAAGGAGACCTTGTGAAGACGATAGGCATTCTAGGGGCTTCAGGCTCGATTGGAAAGAGTGCGCTTGATGTATTGGCGGCACATCCAAAGAGATTTCAATTAGACTTTATCAGTGTGCACACAAATATCACTAGCCTCGATCACATCCTAAGGCAACACGATGTTCAGCATGTGTTGGTCACGGAAAAGAACGCGTATATAGAGGCAAAAAAGAAATATCCTGCTCTGTCCATCTACAGTGAAGAAGAGATGAGCGATTTTCTTCGCGAGCATCCTGTTGATATTGTTGTCAACGCACTTGTCGGAACAGCAGGGCTTCTCCCCTCGATGATTCTTTCAGAAGAAGGAAGAGACATTGCGCTGGCAAACAAAGAGAGTCTGGTCTGTGCCGGCGAGTTAATGATGGAGGCGGGGAGAATAAGCGGTTCTCGTCTTTTTCCTGTCGACTCTGAGCACTCTGCCATCTGGCAGTGTCTGGAAGCTTCACCGAAAGAAAAACCGGAAAAAATCTTTCTCACCGCGTCAGGCGGGGCTTTTCGGGATATGAAGAGAGAGGAAATAGAGAAGGCCGATGCCGGGAGGGCGCTTAAACATCCCAACTGGTCCATGGGCAAAAAAATTACGATAGATTCTGCTACGCTAATGAATAAAGGATTGGAGGTCATGGAAGCACGTTGGCTCTTTGATCTGGAGCCTGAGCAGATTGAGGTGCTGATTCACCGACAGAGCATCGTCCATTCGATGGTTCAG
>DUVM01000083.1 GCA_012841045.1 Tissierellia bacterium
GGTCGTCTTTCCATGGGAGCCGCTGATGGCAATCGAGTGTGGAAACTGGCTCGTCAGCAGGCGGAAAAAAGCGCTTCGCACCATGAGAGGGATGCCCAGACGCTTGGCTTCTTGGATCTCGGGATTGTCGTCGTGGACGGCGCTTGTGTGGAGCACCAGATCGGCTCCGTGGATCACTTCGTGCGAGTGTCCGACCTGTACGGGGATTCCCTTTGCGATCAGGCGGCGGACATTGGCATTTTCTGCCCGGTCGCTCCCGGTGATCTTGTATCCTTGGTACATTAATAATTCAGCCACCGCCACCATCGAACTGCCTCCGATGCCGACAAGGTGGATATGTCTGATTTTTTCATCAAAAATTGGTTTCATCTTGCCTCTTTCTGTGGGATATTATACCACAGGGGCATGGCGCAGACGAATTGTCCCGAAAGAAAATATGTTTCCTCTCTTTTTCCGTCCGTGCGGAAGAAATCGTGTATAATAGTTGACGGAGGCATGTATGAAAAGGAATACTCTGATTCTCGCGGCCGGAAAAAGCACGCGGATGAAGTCAAAAAAGAGCAAGGTACTTCACGAGATTCTCGGGAAGAGTTCCCTTGCTTATGTAGTGGATCTGGCACATGATATCGACTCCGACGAGATCTTTGTCATTGTCAGCCCGCAGGAAGAAAACATTCAGCTACTTTTCGGTGAAGAGCTCAATTATGTGACACAGCTGCAGCAACTCGGAACGGGAGACGCCGTGGCTTCTGCTGCGCCCTTTTTAGAAGATGGCACGACGTTGGTCCTCTATGGAGATGTCCCTTGTCTTCGCCAGGAGAGTCTGCTGGATTTGTTTGACTTTCACGAGGAACAGGGAAATGATCTGAGCATTCTCAGTGTCGAGATGAAAGACCCTACCGGTTATGGCCGCATTGTGCGTGACGCGCTAGGTGTCATGGCGATTGTCGAGCACCGCGATGCTTCAGAAGAGCAGTGCGAGATCCGCGAGATCAACTCAGGGATTCTTCTGATGAATACAGAGCTTCTCAAGATGTATATTACGGAGCTGACGCCCTCGAATGTACAGGGAGAGCTGTATCTGACCGATCTCGTGGAGATTTTTCGCCGTGCCGGTCACAAAGTCGATGCGATGCGCATCGATGAGGAAGAGCAGATTGTGGGGATCAACACGCGCCGTCAGTTGGCCGAAGCGACCCGCATTATGCAACAGAGAGTCAATACCTACTGGATGGAAAACGGCGTGACGCTGATCAATCCCGATACTATCTTTATAGAAGAATCTGTGGAGATCGAACCCGATGTCGTCATCTGGCCGGGGACTTTCCTAAAAGGAGAGACACATATTTCAACGGACTGTGAAATCGGACCGGAAGTGACACTCGATAGCACCTTTGTCGGCGTGGGCACCCGGATCCTTCGCTCTACCGTCATGCAAGCAGAGATCGGCGACAATACGCAGGTAGGCCCCTACACATACATCCGACCGAACTCCGTGATCGGCGACAACTGCCGGATCGGAGATTTTGTCGAGATCAAGAACTCGAGCGTCGGAAGCGGGACGAAAGTGTCGCATCTGACATATGTAGGGGATGCCGATTTAGGAGAAGACATCAATGTCGGCTGCGGAGTCGTCTTTGTCAACTACGACGGCAAGCTCAAGCAGCGCTCCGTCATTGAAGACGGTGTCTTTCTCGGATGCAACACCAACATCGTCGCTCCTCTCAAGGTAGAGACAGGAGCCTATGTCGCTGCCGGCACAACGCTGACAGAGGATGTCCCTAAAGACAGCCTCGCCATCGGGCGCTCGCGGGTAACGATAAAAACAAATTGGAGAAACAAACAGGGAGAATAAGGAGGAGACATGCACAGGACGGGTGACATCGTCAAAGTCTTTGCAGGAAACAGCAGTAAAA
>DUVM01000084.1 GCA_012841045.1 Tissierellia bacterium
CCCATCTAGGCAAGGGCTAGAATAAAAAGAACCCCAATCAAGGGGTCCGAGAATGTTCCTTATGGAATCAGATAGTACGCGTGAATTTCGTGATTGTCTTCTTCTAAAAGAATGATCAACTGGTCTCCCTTGACGACGACATCTTTTTTATAGAACCAGCTATCTATCTTTTTGATGTCTGTCTGCATGTAATCGTTGAGAATTGTCAATCGCTTATTCGGTGAAGCGTTTAATGTATTGACTCCGTAAAACCCAGTTAAGAGTGTACTCAGTTCGTTCAGCTGTTGTTCACTTAATGGGGTCCATTTGTCCAAGGAGGTGATGGCGTCAAAATCTGTGCTACGATACATCAGCTGCACTTCGAAGCTATTACTAAGGGAGATTGTCGAAATCGTGTCTTCTCCCCCATTAATGACAACAGCCGTTGGCTCAGGTAAAGCCAAGTTCCACAGCTCATTAAGCTCCTGGTAAGGATCTGGAGATTTGCAGGCTGTTAAAACCAGAATCATTAGGATTAGTAGCAAGAGCAATGAAGATTTTCTATTTCTTATCATCTTTGTTCTCCTTGTTAAGCAAATCCTATCATACTTCTTGTGTTTTGTAAACTATCATAATCAGTGTGACACTTTGGAATTTCAAGCTTATAGCAAATACAGAGATTGATATATTTATAATTATCCTGTTTTTTTAGTTGAATAGGAACCCATATTATAAGATAAAATCATATTCAACTACACGCTATAGTATGTTTTCAACGAGAACTATACCATTTGTGTGTCAATAATAGCAAGAAAACTAAATGAGGATGATTCAATGATTTTTTTAGAAAAAAACAAGCACATCTCTGTGCTTTGATAGTTGATACGTATACGATAAAAATATTACCTCTCTACTCCAACCAAAATCATCATAATGATTGGTAAATAGATAATATAGCTATTCTTTCTTTTCTTTTCTCGCTCTCCACTTCTTCGTCAGTTCTTTTTCCGCGCCATGATCTTTGGGTCTGTAAAAAACTGTCTCAGCATATTCTTCAGGTAAATATTGTTGCTCAGCGTACCCTCTTGGGTCATCATGTGGATATTTGTATGAAGATTTTATCTCCGCGAGACGTTTCTTCGTCGAGTCCATCAGATGCTCTGGGACAAAGCCGACCCCTTTTTTTCTTACTGACGCCATCGCTTCTTTGATAGCAAGGTAGGCACTATTGCTTTTTTCACAGAGTGCTAAATAGATCGTCAACTCCGA
Organism: Tissierellia bacterium; assembly: GCA_012841045.1. Lineage (GTDB taxonomy): Bacteria > Bacillota > Clostridia > Peptostreptococcales > Acidaminobacteraceae > DUVM01. The sequence goes on from DUVM01000084.1 coordinate 1,249, forward strand.
AAGGACAATCTGCGCCTCAGGCATGCCGATTTTGTTGACAATCTCAAAAGCAGCATTTGAGATACTCAGCGCCTCCGGATGCGCCAATCCTATGTCTTCACTGGCGAGAATAACCAGACGCCTGGCGATGAACTTCGGGTCTTCTCCTGATACTAACATCTGTGCTAGATAATAGATGGCAGCCTGGGGGTCACTTCCTCGTACGCTTTTAATAAAGGCGCTGATCACGTCGTAGTGATAATCTCCGTCTCGATCATAACGAAGAAATGGTTTTTGAGTGCATTCTGAGAGCGTCTCTTTCGTCAACACGATGGCGCCATCTACTTCCGGTGTCGTCAAGACGGCTAATTCTAATATATTCAACGCTCGCCTGGCATCACCCATAGATTTTTGAGCGATAAATGCTTTTTCTTCCTCGCCTAAGACAATATTTTGTAGGCTGAGCTGTTCGTCTTCTTCAATCGCCTGCTCCAGGATACTCTTGATGTCTTCTTCAGATAGAGGAAACATCTCAAAGACCATGGAGCGTGAGAGCAGCGCCTGAATGACTTCAAAGTACGGATTCTCTGTCGTAGCTCCTATGAGGACCACGGTGCCGGCTTCTACGTGTGGAAGAAGAGCGTCTTGCTGCGCCTTATTGAATCGATGGATCTCGTCAACAAAGAGAATCGTTCCATGCCCGCTCGTCTCAAGCTCTCTGCGAGCCTTCTCCACCACCTCTTTTATATCTCGTACACCGCTTGTCACGGCGTTCAGTGTGATAAACGAAGAGCTTGTCATACTGGAGATGATTCTCGCCAGCGACGTCTTCCCCACGCCTGAAGGACCCACCAAAATAATACTGGTCAGCCGATCTGCCTCGATCAGACGTCGCAGAAGTTTTCCCTCGCCCAAAATCTCTTCTTGTCCTTTGAAATCCTCCAATGTGCGGGGTTTTCTTCGCTCGGCAAGGGGTCTTCTATGCTTTAAGCTCTCTTCACGTACCATATCGAATAGGTTCATTATCACTCCTTCAGGGTACATTTTATCATAATACGATAGAAAAGGGGAACAAAAAGCGAACAAATGTGTGCATCCTATCTCCAGCATCTCTCCGGAGCTGAACTGCAGGCTTTGCAAGAAGCTTTTACAGGAAAAAAAGAACCGGTCGAAACCCCTCCAAAAGGGATTCGAAAACCCAGTCTTCCCTCGTTTGTGCTAATGCGAGAAGGTTTTGTGTCGGCAAACTTTGGGATTCCACTCGACAAAAGCCTTCAAATTAACGGGAGAATCGAATCCATTGTCGATCGACCCTACTATAGAAGAGGCGAATGGAAACGAGGCATGCTTCCGGTCAGTTCATTCTTTGAATACGACAGTGCCAAGCATCCCATTGAGATGAATATGACAGGGACGCCTACCTTTCTAGCGACCCTTCATAGAGAGGAACGATTTCTTATCATTACAAGAGAGGCGACGGAGCAGACAAAAGACATCCATCCTCGTCTCCCCTACCTTCTCAAGGAAAGCGAAGTAAGACCCTATCTGTTCAATGAATTGAGCTTTGAAGAACTTCTCCACGCCGTTCGCGCAGAAGAACCTGAGCTAGAACTCAGTGGTCAGATGCGACTCTTTTAGGTTCCTTTTAACAGAGAAAAACCCTCGTAAGAGGGTTTCTTGCTTAGATATCCAGTGTATTCTCTAGCAGTCGCAAGGCTGCTTCGGGATATTCCATGGAGAGAACACCCAACGAAGCCATTATATATTCCCTATCGATGAGGACCCGTATGCCCTCTTGCGGGAGAAGTCGGTCTCCTTTGTTCATGGAAGGGATATCTTCCATAATGTTTTTGGCGC
>DUVM01000085.1 GCA_012841045.1 Tissierellia bacterium
AGAAGAACTTGCCCTTGCAGCAGAAAAAGCCGTGCGCGAGCTTGAGGAAGAACATGATGCTCTGCGTGAAAGACAGCGCGGCCTCATGGAAGAGCGCAACGGATATTTTTTGGACCTTCGCTTAAAGGAAGAGAGAAAGACGCAGAACAGCTCGCTAGAGAGGCAGCTGAGGACCTCCATTGAAGAAGCCGAAAGTCGGCAACTTGCCGCCTCTGAGGGGATGGAGGAGTTAAGTAAGGACGTCAGCGACAAAGAACAGTCGTTTCTGGAGCTCAAAGCCCGTGTGCATGAACTGGAAGAATCGCTTGAGGAGAAAAATAAACAGCTCGCCTTTACGCATCAGTCGCAAGAGGAGTACGAGGAAGGACTCCGCTCCCAGAGAGAGCAGTTCGAAGCGGCCAAAGCGACAGAACTTCTGCTTCATGAGCAGAAGATGGCGCTGGAGAGAAGTCTTGACGGAAGAGATTTTGACGCACAGGAACTAAAGGAAAAAGTCGAAGAGATTCGAGAAAGTGAAATAGAAAAAGAAACAGAGCGCGAGACGTTGAGCCGAAAAAGGGCAAAGACGGCGCACTCGTTTGAGCATACGAAAAATGAACAGGCGCAGCTGCACGAAACTCTTCGTGCAGAGGAAGCCAAAAAGACAGAGATACAAAACCAAGTCGCGGCCCTGGACAAAGAGCAGAAGCTCCTTGAAGGGCTCGAATCGCATCACCTGCAGGAATCGGCCGATGTGGAGGATCTGCTTCTGCATCACATCAAGGTAAAAAGAGGATACGAGAAAGCGGCGGAAGCGGTTCTTGGCCTGAAATTACAGGCCGTCTTGCGCCGTGACGTCCGAGATGTTTTTTCTCAACCCGAGGCAGGGGGAAGCTATCTCCTGTTCGGCGCAGAGCAGGCTCGAAGCACCCCGCCGAACAAATACAGCTTATTATCCTTTGTGGAGACAGAGAACGAGTACTCTGCACTTCTTAGCATGCTCCTTGAGGGCGTCCAAGTGGTGACGTCGCTTGAGGATGTGCCCTGCAGGGCAGGGGAGACATATGTCACAAAAGAAGGAGCCCTCCTCAGCGGTCCTTATCTGCGCCTGTCTTCTGATGTGCAGGCTCCGCTCCTTAGCTTTCGCGCCAGACGCGAGGAGATCGAAGAGGAGGAGTTGCAGCTTGAAAAGGCACTTGATGCGCTGGAACGATCCATCCGTGATCACGAGCTAGAAGCAAAACAACTGCGTGAGCAAGCAGAAGAGGAAGAAAAACAACTGGGTGTTCACGCAGAAGAAAAAGATGCCCTGGAGCATGCCCTAAGGGAACTGCGACATGAACGCGAACTCTTTGAGCAGAGGATCTCTCAACTCGATGAACAGGCACAAAGAGAACAACAGCGTCTTCATGATCTTGCCGTTCAATTAGAGGAAAATATTTCCCTGAGAGAGCAGTTGTCTCAGAAGATTGAGTCACTCCAAAAGGTGGCACCGGGAAGTGCGCTGTCGCTTGAAGAGGATGCGAAAACACTGACGCAAACGCTTCATGAGCAACAGCTTGATCTGGCCAGGTCCGAAGGCATCCTTCGAGCGGCGCAGTCGATGCTGGAGGAGAAACGCCGAAGTGCCAAGAGCGAGCAGGAGCGGCTCTCGAAAGAGCAAGAACAGCTGAAGGAGTTAATCCTTCGGCAGCAGTCGCTGCAAGAAGAGATGGATACCCTGCGGGAAAAACACAGCGCCACTCTTTTATCGATTGAAGAGTTGGATACGTATGTGATGGAACTCAGAAAGCAGATGGCTGACAAGCGCGAACTGAAAGAAAAGCAGGAAAAAGAAAAAAGAGAGCTTGACGAGAAACAGCGCGCGCTGCTCTCGGAGATCTCTTCTCTCGACGTAAAATTTGTGCGCGTGGATGAGAGAAGAAAAAGTGTCTCAGAGGATATCTGGGAGAACTATCAAATGAGCATCTTGCAGCTCAGAGAGCGTTTTGCCGGGCGAGAAGTGAGCACGACGAGGAGCGAGCTTCGCACCATCCGTCAGTCGATGCTGGCCTTAGAGCCTGTCAATCTCGATTCCATTGAGGAGTTTGCACAGGTGTCGGAGAGAGAAGAGTTTCTTCGCACACAGCTTGACGACTTGCAAAAGGCAAGAGAAGACCTTCATCGCACGCTGGCAAGTCTTGAGCGAAGAATGCGCGGAGACTTCAAGAAGACCTTTGAAGAGATTCGAGGCTACTTTCAAGATATTTTCCGAGAGCTTTTCCGCGGTGGAGAGGGAGATATCCGACTGGAAGAGGACAAGGATGTGCTGGAGAGCGATATCCTCATTTATGCTTCGCCTCCGGGCAAAAAACTTGTTCACATGAATCTTCTCAGCGGCGGTGAAAAGGCGATGACGGCGATTGCCCTGCTCTTTTCAGTGCTACGCGCCAAACCCTCGCCGTTTTACATCCTCGATGAGGTGGAAGCGGCACTTGATGATGTCAATATCCAGCGATTTGGGGAATTCCTGAAGACCTTTAGCGTGGGAAGCCAATTCATCTTGATCACGCACAGAAAGGGGACGATGGAATACGCCAAGGCGCTCTACGGTGTATCTATGGAGGAGAAGGGGGTGTCTACCCTCGTGTCCATTGATTTTGAGGAAGGAGGTCGTCATGGCCGGGCTATTTGAAAAAATAAAAGAGAGTCTGCGAAAGACAAGTGAGAGCTTTGTCGATTCGCTCGATGAACTTCTCGGGACGTATGATGAGATTGATGAAGATTTCTTGGAAGAATTGGAAGAGACACTGATCATGGCGGATCTTGGCGCGGAGACGACGGAGGCGGTGATGACGGAGCTCGAGCAGCTCATCTATGATCGCCCCATTCGCCGACCGAAAGAGGTCGTCCCTGCGCTCAGAGAGATCCTGGAACGCATGATCGACACACCGGATAAAGAACAGTTCAATTGGCATCGCCCGCCGAAAGTCCTGCTGATCATCGGCGTCAACGGAGCCGGGAAAACGACGTCCATCGGAAAGTTGGCAAAGCTTCTCAGAAACGAAGGAAAAAGTGTGCTGATTGCCGCAGGAGATACCTTCCGCGCCGCTGCCATCGAGCAGCTTCAGGTATGGGCGGACCGTGCCGGTGTGGACCTGATCAAACAGCAGGAGGGAAGCGATCCTGCTAGTGTCATTTTTGACGCGATTGCCGCACAAAAAAGCCGAGAGATCGATGTGCTCCTTTGTGACTCCGCCGGAAGACTTCACAACAAAAAAAATCTCATGCGAGAACTCGAGAAAATTACAAGGATTATTGGCAGAGAATATCCGCGAGAAGATGTGCGTACACTTCTTGTGCTCGATTCCACCACCGGACAAAATGCCCTGAACCAGGCTGTGCTTTTTAAAGAGTACGCCGACATGGACGGCATTATCCTCACGAAGTTAGATGGATCGGCCAAAGGCGGCTTCGTCTTTAGCATCAAAGAGAAGCTCGGCGTTCCCGTCCTCTTTGTCGCCACAGGGGAGAAGATTGAGGACATGGCTCCGTTTGATGCGCAGAGCTTTGTCGCAGGAATTTTCTCGGAGGAATAGAAAAAGACAGAAAAATATTTCTGTCTTTTTGTTACATACGATTCATACAACAAATAGCAAACTTAAATGATTGACGAATTTGACTAGTCAAGTCCTTAAGTTGGTGTAAATTCCCTTCAGCGTAACATAGAGTCAGAGTAGACCAGCTAAACGGGTCGATTCTTACGCAGCTTCCTCCTCTTGTGGCATCGTTTTCTGAGCGTCTTTTGACAGCCAGTACTCATTCATATCCAGCCACTTCCTGCCGCTGAGCCACTTCTCACTTTGTTCGCACAATAAGGCTCCTAAGAGGCGAATCGCGGAGGCCTCATTCGGGAAGATGCGGATTACTCGCTCCCGGCGGCGAATCTCCTGATTCAGTCGCTCCAGAGCATTTGTGGTGCGCAGCCGCCGTCGGTACTTCACAGGAAGGCTCATCACCGCCATCGCATCGTCAAACCCTTGCTCCAAAACGTCCATGGATTTGGATGCCAGCTTGGCATACTTCTCCAGAATCACGCACAGGCGCTCTCGGGCGACTTCTAGGTCTCTGCTGGTCCAGAGCTCCCGCAAGTCCTCTAGGAGTTCCGGCTTCACCTTCGTGGGACAGACGTCCTGAATGTTTCGGGTGAAGTGCACCTGACAGCGCTGCCAGCTGGCACCCAGAAATACCTCTTGAAGTGCCCGTACCAGTCCTTGATGCGCATCACTAACCACTAGCTCCACCTGCCGGAGTCCCCGCGCAGCGAGGCTCTCTAGGAAGCTCTTCCACCCCAAGTGCGTCTCACCGTTCCAGATTTCACAGCCGAGCACTTCCCGGTACCCCTGCTGATTCACCCCGATGGCGATCATCAGGGCTTTGCTGCGCACGCGTCCCCCTTCCCGGACCTTGAGGACCATGGCATCTAGTAGGACGAAGGGGACACGTTTCTCCAGAGGCCGCCTACGAAAAACCTGTACGCTCTCATCGAGTCCCTCGCATAAGGCGGAGACCGTGGATTTGCTAAAGCTCGTGCCACAAAGCTCCTCGGTGATCCGGCTCACCTTGCGAGTGGAGACACCTTGCAACACCATCTCCATCATCGCCAGTACCAGGGCCTGTTCGCTGCGCTGGTAGCGCGCAAAGAGCTCGTGGGAGAACTCTCCGCCTCGAAGACGGGGAACGTCTAGCATAAGGGTTCCGATCCTGGTCTTGAGTGTGCGCTCCCGAGAGCCATTGCGATAGCAGGTGCGACCCTCACTGCGCTCGTATTTCGAAGCTCCCACGACCTCTGTGGCCTGGGCTTCGAGGAATTGGTTTAGGATCGATTCCATAAGCGGAACCAGAGCTTCTGGTGCCTGAGAGAGAAATAATCCTTTGACGATATCGGATTCCAGTGTAATATTGAGCTGAGCCATTTCTACCTCCGTGTCTTTGTGTCGGTTCAAACACTATGTTACACGTTAGGGAGAAATGGTTCATCTGTATCTAGTACATGAGCCTTTCTCAATTTACACCACTATATGGGCTTAATCTTTGACTTTGCTTGATACGATTGTGACATACTTTTAATGGGAGAGGATATGCTTGCATATACCATCAGAAGGCTACTTCAAGGGATTTTACTTATTATCGCCGTCAGTATTTTAGTTTTTTCTATGCTCCATCTGATGCCTGGAGACCCTGTGGAACTGATCACGGATCGAAAAGTGCCACCGGACGTAAAAGCGGAGATGAAGCGACAGTTCGGGCTTGATCTGCCTTTGTATCAGCAGTATCTTCGCTGGGTCAAAAACATTTTTCGCGGAGACTTCGGTATCTCCATTCGTTCAAAAACGCCTGTGGCATCTACGTTTCGCCATCGCATTCCCGTGACGCTCAAATTGACCGGTACGGCTCTACTGGTGGAGTTTCTTGTCGGGGTTCCACTGGGCCTGTGGGCGGCATACAAAAAAGACTCTCGATTCGATCGAGCGGTGATTTCAACGTCGCTTCTTTTTGCGGCGCTACCTTCTTTTTGGGTGGCGGTGATGCTGATCATGATCTTTGGCGTGCACTTAAAGCTCTTGCCCTTAAGTGGGTTTAGCAGCGCCAAGCACTACGTTCTTCCCGTTCTCTCCATTGCCTTGGGCGGGATTGCGGGCATGCTCCGTATGACAAAATCAGAAGTACTGGATGTCCTCAATGAGCGTTTTGTTTTTACCGCATATGCAAAAGGCCTTGATAAGCGAACAGTGCTTGTCAAACACGTTCTCTATAACTCCATCATCTTGATCTTAGTAATGATGTTTTTGAGTCTCCCCTGGATTATCAGTGGCGCTGTCATCATCGAGAATATCTTTGTCATTCCCGGGATGGGAGGCCTCTTGACACAGGCGATTATCAATCAGGACATGTTTGTCGTGCAAGGCTGTGTGCTGATCATTTCCATCCTGACGGTTCTTAGTAATATCCTGGCAGACCTGTTGATTGCCGCACTGGATCCGAGGATTCGCGTCTCGATGAGCGGAGGTGGAAATTGAGTGATCTAGCCTATATTTTCAAGAAGAACCGCTACCTTCGCGTAGGGACGATCATGGTCATGATTCTCCTCTTCATTGCCCTCTTTGCCGATTTTTTAGCGCCCTTTGCTTTTGATGAAGCGAACCGAGAGGCCCGACTGGAAGGGCCGAGTGCTGACCATTGGTTTGGGACCGATGAATTCGGACGTGATGTGCTCAGCCGGGTCATTTTTGGCAGCCGGATTGCTCTTCGCGTCGCCGTCCTAGGGGTCTCCATTCAGGTGCTCATCGGCGTGACGCTAGGGCTGATCAGCGGGTATTTTGCCGGTGTCACGGATCAGGTGGTGAGTTTCCTTGCAGACCTTACGTGGTCTCTTCCGCCGATCATCATGAGTATGGCGGTGATCACCATCATTGGAAAAGGACTCGACAATACGATCATTGCAATCTCCATTGTCAGCTGGGCGCAGTACACAAGAGTGGTCCGCGCCAAGACGTCGTCGCTAAAAAACATGGCGTTTGTCGAAACGGCGCTTGCATACAATGAGGGGCATCCGTCCATTTTGTTCCGGTATATCCTGCCAAATACGATCCCGTCGATCATTGTCCTCGTGTCGCTTTCGATTCCCAACACCATCATGAGTACGACGGCGCTGAGTTTTCTGGGTCTGGGAGCACAACCGCCTTCTCCGGACTGGGGGCTGGCTCTTTCTTCGAGCATTCTGTATTTGATGAATGCACCTTGGCTGGCGATCTTTCCGGGCATGGCTCTTGTGTATACGGTCTTTGCCTTCAATCTTCTCGGAGAGGGTCTTCGCGACCTGCTTGATCCAAGGCTGAGAGCGAGGTAAGCATGGAAAAACTACTGGAACTAAGAGATCTATCGATCAACTATTTAGTAAAAGACGGCGCATTGTCAGCCGTTCATCAGCTGAACTTTGATATTCATCGTGGGGAGATATTTGCCCTCGTCGGAGAGAGTGGCTGTGGGAAATCGACCGTGGCCTTTTCCATCATGCGGCTTCTGCAAGGGAACGAAGTCGTGGACGGAGAGATTGTTTTTCAGGGGGAAGACCTTCTCTCGCTCGATGAGGCGAAGATGGAAAAAATCAGAGGAAAGCACATCGGGATGATCTTTCAGAATCCCTTGGATTCTCTCAATCCCGTCTATACCTCAGGTTCTCAGGTCGCAGAAGCGATTTCTCTCGACGAAAAAGACAAGAACGTGATCTTGGAAAAAGTGATCAAATTGTATGAGAGCGTGAGAATCCCCGACGCTACGGAGCGCGTGAAGTCCTATCCGCACGAGCTCTCCGGAGGGATGCGCCAGCGCGTGATGATTGCCATGATGCTCTCGAGAAATCCACAACTGCTGATTGCCGACGAACCTACGACGGCGCTCGATGTCACAGTCGAGGCGCAAATCTTAAAACTCTTGAGAGAGCTAAGAGACGACTTCGGCTCAGCCATTCTTTTGATCACACATAACTTTGGTATCGTCGCAGAACTCGCAGACCGCGTGGGAATCATGTACGCGGGGGAGCTGATGGAACTAGCAGACGTAGAAGAGATCTTTCATTGCCCCGTTCACCCCTACTCAAAGGCTCTGATGGCATCGCTTCCCAGGATCACCAAAGAGCAGGGAAGGCTGAAGACGCTTGAGGGAACCGTCCCCAGAATTATCGGAGAGTTTCAAGGCTGTCGTTTCTCCAATCGATGCGAGCATGCGATAGAAGAGTGCTTCCAAAGAAAACCGGAACTTCTGGAGTGGAGGCCCGGACATTTTGTCCAGTGCTTAAATAAGGAGGTTCTCCATGGTGATTAATATCGACAAAGTGACAAAAAGCTATCGCGTCGGTTCAGGGTTTTTTCTCCATGGGAAGAAAAAGATCTTTGCGCTCGACGATGTGAGTTTTACGCTGCGTGAAGAGGAGATCCTTGGCATCGTAGGAGAGAGCGGGAGCGGGAAGACGACTATCGCCCGATGCATTCTTGCGCTGACAAAGATCGATGAAGGGCGCATTGAGATTCAAGGCCGAGACATTCAAAGCGCATCGAGAAAAGAGAAAAAAGACTTACGAAGTCGTTTTGCGATCGTGTTTCAAGATCCTCCCAGTAATCTCAATCCGCGCCACCGAGTGAAAAACTCCATCCTTCGACCGCTGCTCTTGCGAGGGGTCTCGCCCCAAGAAGCAAAAGAAAGAGCGCTTGAGGCCATGGAAAAAGTCAAACTGGATGCGCGGTATCTGCAGAGTTTTCCTCATGAACTCTCCGGAGGACAACAGCAGCGCATCGCCATCGCAAGAGCCCTCGTCTTGCGCCCGGATGTCATGATCCTCGATGAGCCCACCTCTGCGCTCGATATCTCCGTGCAGGCACAAATACTCAACCTTCTACTCGATCTTCAAAAAGAAATGAAGATGAGCTATATCATTATCACGCACGATTTGAACGTCATCCGCTATGTCTGCGACAGAGTCGTCGTCATGTATATGGGTCGAGTCGTGGAAATGGCGGATAGGAACACCATCGATCAACACGCCAAACACCCGTACACCAAGCTCTTACTTGCCAGCTCTCCCGTCTTGGATCCGAAAGATCGAGAGGATAAGAGGGCAGTGAGATGGGAGAGGCGGCGTATGTCTACGAGCAAGAGGCCTGTAACCTGATCGGACGCTGTCCGCATGAGATGACCATCTGTTCTCAATCCAGACCACCTCTTATAGAGGTTGAAAAAGGGCACTTTGTGGCTTGTTTTTACATCAACAAAAACGAAGGGAGTAATGTATGAAAGGAAAACAATTACTTAGTCTAATCGTCGTCATGATGCTGCTTGTGGTTTCATGCTCCAATGCAAATGATGCGCCGGCAGCCCCTGAAAGAACCGAGCTGGTGCTTGGTGAACTCGGAGAGTGGTGGGGACTCGACACGACCCAGCTAGATGGCTCCAGCTTTACACAGAGGTTAGTGGCCGACCCGATCGTGCTCCTCGATGACAGTGGATCCTTGATTCCCTGCATGGCTTCGGAAGTTGAGATGAGCGAAGACGGAAAGACGATTCGCCTGCGATTCCCCGAAGGGATGAAGTATGCAGACGGAAGAGACCTGACACCCGAAGACGTGGTCGCCTCGCTCGAAAGAGGAAAGACGGCAGGCCCCTTCGGCACAGACCTTCAGCCGATTGTCAAAATGGAAGTCAAAGATCGCGATGTGTTTTTGTATCTGGAAGAATACTCCGCCAATATTGCCAACACGCTGTCCAGTTCCTTTGTCACCGTCATGCATAAAGATGACACGCTCAAGCCCAATGATGAGCTTCTGTGGAACTGCATGCCCTACGGCATGTACAGCCTCGACGAATATGTCGAAGGATCTCATGTGGTCCTGAAGAGAAATCCTCACTTCATCAGCCACAACCCGCTTGCTGAAAACAAAGGCCCTGCCGCTTTTGAAAAGATCACCGTGCGCTTTTTCAAAGAAGAGTTCAGCTTGATCAATGCCTTTAACGTTGATGATGTCCAATTTGCCTCTGGTCTGAGCATTGACGGCAGCGCACAGGCGACAGGCGAGTTCACGCTGGAAAATACAGTAATGATCCCCAACATCCACTACATTGAGTTGAATCAAAGCGATCCGATCCTCAGTGACATCAATGTGCGAAAAGCCATCGGCCTGATCATCAATCGCCAGGATGTCGTAGAGGCAAACAAAGAGGCGGTGATTGAAGCCTACAGCATCGTCACGGAAAATGCGCTGAACTACTCAGAAGAATTTAACACATACTATAAAGATACGTATGCCAATGACATCGATCAAGCGCTGAAACTGCTTGAGGAAGCCGGTTGGAAAGATACCGACAACGACGGTTTTCTTGATAAAGACGGCCAGAAACTCACGCTCCAGTTCTTAGGTGCGGCGCAGCCCACGGACGAGAGAACGGCGCAGGCGCTACAGCTTCAGTTCAAGGAAGTCGGCATCGACCTGACCCTCGAGCTGATTGATCCGAACTACCGCTACGAGAAGATCGAGCGCGGGGAATTCCAGATCGGGATGGAGCAATTCGGGACAGAAGATCCGATCCTGCTTCTCTCCTGGCTGTTTACCAATCCTGACAACCTAAAGGCAAAAGATGCCTACTTTGAGACGGTCTATGCGTCTTCGCATATTCCCGACTATGACGAGAGAACCAAGGGCTTTGAAACCGCCCAGAGAATGCTCGTGGATGAGTGTGTCATCATTCCCATGTACACGATCAAGGGCATCACGGTATGGAAAGGCGATCTCAACAAGCCGCTTCGCTTAAAAGGCGGAGATATCATTTGGAATGATCTCAGATGACCATCTCTGAATTTCTAAAAGATGTCCCGGACTACACGGAATTTCTTACGGTAGAAGAGCTCGATGCCTCCACTCGCGCCCTTCATGAGAAGTTCCCTCAGGATACGGAAGTGTTCACGATCGGACAGACACGGGAGGGAAGAGACCTCCTGTGTCTAAAACTTGGCGATGGGAAAAAGAATGCGCTGATGTTTGGCTGCCCGCATCCCAATGAGCCGATCGGGACCATGATGCTGGAGTACTTCTGTCGCCATGCGATGGAGAATCCGGAGTTTTTGAAGGAACTCGATTATACGTGGTATATCGTCAAAGCGTGGGACGCCGATGGTCTGGCGAGAAATGAGAAATGGTTAAAGGGCCCTTTCACCGTGACGCACTACGCCAAAAACTATTATCGCCCGGCATCAAAAGAGCAGGTGGATTGGACGTTTCCTGTAGAGTATAAGAAACTCGTGTTTCATGACTCTCTGCCGGAAACGGTGGCCATGATGGGTTTGATCGACAAGATTCAACCTCATATCATCTATTCGCTTCACAATTCCGGCTTTGGCGGCGTGTACTGGTATGTGAGCGACGACGTGCCCGGACTCTATGAGCCGATGCGAGAGCTGGTGTCCTCGCAACAGATTCCTCTTCATTTGGGGGACCCGGAGTCGCCTTATCTGGAGGAATTGGCGCCGGCTGTCTACAAAGCGGAGGGGATCTGGCAGACCTACGACTACCTAGAAGCCAATGGGGTGGAGAACATTGAAAAAGTGCTTGGCGGCACGGCCAGTGATGACTATGCCGGGCAGCGCTATGGCACCTTTACCATGTTGACCGAACTGCCCTACTTCTACTCTCCTAAGATTGTTGACTTGTCCCTTTCTGAAAGGACAAAGCGCTCGATTGCACTGGAGAGACTGGAAAAACAGGCTTCGTCCAACAAAGAGCTCAGGGACATCCTGGCTAGAAACAAAGAACACTTCTCCAAAAAGAATGTCTATGTCTCCGCGGTGATGGACTTTACCAAATCCGAGCATGTGGACGCGGAAAGAGAAGATGTTCAGACGAACGCAAAGTATGAGTCTCTTGCCAAGGAGTCGGAAGTGTTTGACAATCTTCTCGTCTCCGACGTGTATACGCTTTTAAGCTATGGGATGCTGGTGCGCGCCTTTGAAGAAGACCAACTGACCGATGTCTGCGAAGAGGACTACACCCTATCCAAAAAACTCTTTGAGGAGCGGGCGCAAAGGCTGGAGAAAGAGCTTGACTATCACCCGATTCCCATCAAGAAACTTGTGACCCTTCAATTGGGCTGTGGCCTGATGATGGCACAGGAAATGAAGGACAGAGACTAATCATCTTTTTAACCTCTTCTGCCGCTGTATCTCCGAATAGGAAACGCAGCGGCAGTTTTTCATTTCTATTGACATGCACCCCTTGCTGTATTAATGTAATAGTACAACAGATATCAAAGTTGGCTTCGCAAGGTCAGGTCGTGACGCTCTTCTCCGACCCCTCCAATCATGTGGGGGATGGGAGTGTGAAGGAAGCTGGCGCGCTGGATAGCATCATCTCCGAAGCGCTCGCGAAGACGGTCGATCGTGCGGTCGAGGCGGCGCTGGGCTTCTTCGCGCCGGGGGTTGAAGATCTCGGGCTGGAAGCACGAAGCGTCGCTGAAGTCGCTGACGCGGATTCCGATCTGTCGGACGGGTTCTCGATGCCAGAGTTCCTCAAAGAGCTCACAGGCCACCTCGTGGATGCGCATCGTCTGATCGATCCCGGAAGGAAGCTTTCGCTGATGTCCCTGTCCTTCAAAGAGAGAACTTCGGTAGTGGACGTGGACGACGCGGGCCAGCCGTCCGATGCCTCGCAGGCGGTAGCTGACCATCTCGGAGATGGCCAGAAGATACAGCTGCAGGTCACTCAGACGCGTGATGTCTCTGGGCAAAGTGGTAGAATTGCCGACGCCCTTCGCTTCATAGGGACTGTAGTTTTTAAACTCGGAGGTCTCAATGCCTCTGGCGTAGTCGCTCAGAAGGTAGCCGTGGCTTTTCATGCGATGGTATAGAAACTCCGGATCGGCCGAGGCGATCTCTCCGATGGTGTGGATGCCCATGGCGTGAAGTTTCTGCTCGCTTCGAGGGCCGACCATGAACAGCTCGCGCACCGGAAGAGGCCACATCTTCTCAGGAACTTCTTCGGGAAACAGAGAGTGCACGCGGTCGGGTTTTTGGAAGTCCGATGCCATCTTCGCCAAGAGTTTGTTGGAACTTACGCCGATGTTGACGGTGAATCCGAGTCTGTGTCGAATGTCGTTTTTGAGCTGATGCGCAGTGACCAGGGGATCGCGGACATGGCTCATGTCCATAAACGATTCATCGATGGAGAATGTCTCGACATGCGGACTGTATGTCTCGAGGAGCTCTTTGAGGGCGGCAGAGCAGCGCATATACAGAGAGAAGGTAGGCCGGACCACGTAGAGAGAGGGGCATTTCTTAAAAGCTTCCATGAGCGACTCGCCCGTCCGTATGCCGTAGCGCTTGGCGGGGATGCTCTTTGCCAGCACGATGCCGTGGCGGGTGACGGGATCTCCTCCTACGATGGAGGGGATGTCGCGAAGGTCGGTCGTCTCTCCCTGTAACAGGCGATAGGCCGCCTCCCAACTGAGATACGCGCTGTTGACATCGACATGATAGACTGTTTTTCCCGTAATATCTCTCCTTAGCCACAGTATATAGAACATATGTTCTTATTGCAAGACGTAAATGCATAGAGGAAGAGAGAAAAACGGGGTATAATGACAAAGTAATATCAAGAGGAGGGAGTATGCTTCGCATCCAGAACCTGACAAAAAAATACGGAGACAAAGTCGCCGTGGAAAACCTGAATCTCGAGGTGGAGGCCGGCAATATCACTGCGTTTATCGGTCACAACGGCGCCGGAAAGACGACGACGCTCAAATGTGTCAGCGGTGTGCTTGACTTTGAAGAGGGAGAGATTGAGGTAGACGGAATCTCGATCAAACAACGCCCCCTCGAAGCAAAAGCAAGACTGGCCTATATTCCGGACAACCCGGATCTCTACGATTTTCTTTCGGGAATCAAATATCTTGAGTTCATCGCGGATGTCTTTGGGATAGATGGGGATCTCCGAAAAGAGCGCATAGAAAGATATGCAGAGATGTTTGGCCTAAAGGGAGACTTGGCCAATAAGATCGGGACCTACTCACACGGGATGAAGCAGAAGCTGGCCGTCATCTCCGCTCTTTTGCATGAACCTCGGCTGATGATGCTTGATGAGCCGTTTGTGGGACTCGACCCGGTAGCGACCCATCAGC
>DUVM01000086.1 GCA_012841045.1 Tissierellia bacterium
GCCAGCTCGAAGACACGATGCTCGCCTTTCGTGCCGGAGAGAGCGATGTGCTCCTATCCACAACCTTGATTGAGACGGGGATGGACATCGCAAACGTCAACACCATCCTGATTGAAAATGCACAGAACTTGGGACTCTCTCAGCTCTATCAGCTGCGGGGGCGCGTCGGGCGCAGTAATCGCATTGCCTATGCCTATCTCTTCTTCCCGCGAGACAAGATTTTGACAGAAGAAGCGGTGGCACGTCTGGAGACGATCCGAGAGTTTACGGATTTTGGCAGCGGATTTAAAGTGGCTCTTCGAGACATGGAGATCCGCGGGAGCGGACATCTCCTGGGAAGCTCACAGTCGGGGCACTTTGCCGATATCGGCTATGAGCTCTACATGCAGATGCTGATGGAGACGGCAAAAAAACTAAAAGGCGAGCCGATCAAACAAGTCGTGCAAACGCAGATCGATCTGGGCATCAGCGCCTATCTGCCGGAAGCATATATTTCCCACAGCGGGGTACGAATGGAAATCTACCGGCGCATTCGCGACATAGACTCTCGCGAGGCGATGGAAGCCATGGAAGAAGAACTTCTCGACCGCTTTGGCGATCTGCCGAAAGAGGCGATGAACCTGTTGGAGACGGCGCTGATCGGCAGTCTCGCCTCTACAGTTCCCTTTAAAGAAATCCGCCGGTATGGGGACGAAATACGCTGCTACTTTGTTGAAGAGATGATGCCTCCAATCGAGTGGATCACACAAGTCGACAAGACCTTGAGTCCGATTGTGCGCATGCATCTTCACAAAAATCCCCGGCTGATCATATCGCCTGAAAATCCGGGAGACACACAGGTGCTCCTTGACATCTTTGAGAGATTGGTTCTTTTCAAAGAAGAACCGGAGGGCTATAATGAGCCCTAGATTAGAAATGAGGTTATACCATGAAAAAACAATGGATCGCTTTGCTGCTGGTGGGAGTCCTGCTCCTAGGCGCCTGTTCAAAGGCTCCGGCAGAAACGCAAACACCGTCTGAAACTCCGGCAGAAACTCCGGCAGAAACGCCGGCTGAGAGTCCCGTCATCGGCGGGGCAGACGGACCGACAGATATTGAGATCTTACCTTGGAACGAGGAGCATGTCGCCAAAGTGGGCGACGAATACCTCTCTAGAAAGACGTACAATGCCCTGGTGGCTTTGAATAAATACATCTTTATCTCCCAGTATGGAGAAGAGGTATTTAAAAACGAAGAACAGGATATCCTGTCAGCTTTAAAGAAAGCTACGCTCGATGACTTTGTGACCGGTGCGCTGGTGACAAAGCTTACCAAAGATCGTGGACTCTCACCCAATGAAGAGGAAATCGCTCGCATTGAAGGAGAATTCAAGGCGTCTCTTGAAGAGGACGAAGCGCTAGCGGTGTTCTTTGAAGGAGAAGGGGCGGAGCCGGAGGACCTGCTGCCCTATATTCGCATGCAGTCAAACTTTGGCGTTTTGTTGGATTCGTTCAAAGAAGAGGTGCTACAGAGCCAAGAGTACGCTGACACGCTCGAGGGGACGGAGTTGGTCCGCGCCCGTCACATTTTGCTCGATGGCGAGGATGAAGAGGCAGCTAAAGAGCTTCTCGAAGAAGTCAAGAAGGCTCCTGAGACATTTGCCGACGTGGCGATGCAAAAATCGCTTGACCCGGGCAGCGGATCACTCGGAGGGGAGCTCGGCTACTTCGGCATGGCGGATATGGTGCCCGAATTTGGCGCCGCTTCCTTTGGCGCAGAAATCGGTGAGATCGTCATGACTAGAAGTCAATTCGGCTTCCACATTATAGAAGTGCTTGATAGAGGAACGATCACGCAACTCGAAGAAAAAGGTCTCGCTGACGAGGTCGCCGGGAGCAAAGAAAAACTTCTCAACCCCCTGATCTCTTCGCTATATCAAAAAGAATATGCTCGCATGCTCGAGGAACACCCTGTGGAATACTATGCTCTGGAGAAAAATGAGTGATGATTGTCGTAGGCTTAGGTCCCGGAGATGCCAGCTATCTCTCGGCAGAAGCAAGAGAGGTGCTTGAAGGGGCGCAGCGCCTATTTGTGCGCACCCTCCTTCATCCGACGCTAGATCAGCTTGACATCAACCCCCTCAGTTTCGACGAACTCTATGAGAACGCCGATACGTTTGAGGAAGTGTATGAGCAGATCGTGGAGAGGCTTCTTGAAGAGGAGAAGAAGGGAGAGGTCGTCTACGCGGTGCCCGGCAGCCCTTTCACCGCTGAGCGCAGTGTGGAACTTCTTCTAAAAAGAGCGCCGCACACAAAAGTGATTCCGGGTGTCAGCTTTTTAGAGCCCCTTCTTGCAAAACTTCGCATCGATGTCAGTAAAGGCCTTCGCATCGTCGATGCCTTAAGCGATTTTCGAGCAGACCCGAGAGAGAATCTTCTGATTTTGCAGGTGTACTCCCGCGAGATCGCCTCAAAAGTCAAGCTACAGCTAGCCGAGACACATCACGATGAAGCGCAGGTAATTGTCGCAGGTCACGTAGGTGTCGAGGAGAGCGAATACATCCATGAGAGAAAGCTCTGGGAACTCGATCGCATCGGCGACTTCGATCACCTGAGCAGTGTCTATGTCCCGGCGTCTGAGGAAGACAGCCGAGCGGGTCTTAGGGAACTGGAGGAGTTGATGGACCGGCTCCTAGGTCCCGGTGGGTGCCCCTGGGATAGAGAGCAAAGCCACGCTTCCCTTCGTCGCTATTTGATCGAAGAATGCTACGAAGTGATTGATGCCATTGATCGGGAAGACTTTGCCGATCTTGAAGATGAACTGGGAGATCTGCTCTTTCAGGTGGTCTTCCACAGCGCGCTGGCGAAACAAGAAGGCTACTTTCGGCTTGACGACGTCGTCGCCGGAAGCTATGACAAGATCTATTCACGTCACTCGCACGTCTTTGGTGAAGACGCCGCCGGAAATCCTGATGCGGTGGTCGATCTGTGGGAGAAGAACAAAGGCGAGGAGCGCTCTCTGGCGGAGAGACTCGAACGCGTTCCCAAGCTCAGTCCTCTTCACTATGCGCAGAAAGTAGTGAAACTTCTGGGGCTCAAAACGTCTCAGGCAGCGAGGAGCCAGGAGGAGATCATCACGTCCCTCAAAGAGTTGGTTTTAGAAGCCAATCAAGCGGGGTATTCACTGGATGCATTGTTAATGGAAGAAGTGAAGCGATTATTAAAAAAATGCAAAAGCGAGACGAAATAATGTAAAAGTCCTTGAATTGTATGAAAATTCAAGGTATGATGAACGCAAGTTACAAATAGGAGGAAATTATGAATAAAACCGAATTGGTTAACCGCGTCGCCCAGAAAACCGGCATGACAAAGAAAGCTTCTGCTGATGCTTTGGCTGCTGTTCTCGAAACGATCGAAGAAGCTCTGAAGAGAGGCGATAAAGTACAGTTGGTTGGATTTGGTACGTTTGAAGTCCGCAACCGTAAAGCCCGTCAGGGACGCAACCCTCAGAAACCCGACGAAGTCATGCAGATTCCTGCATCCAAAGCTCCTGTCTTTAAAGCAGGTAAGGGTCTGAAGGAACTGGTCAACAAGAAAAAGAAATAGAGTAGCGAAGGCTACTCTTTCTTGTCAAATACAGATGCGGATAGATAAATTTCTGAAAGTTTCGCGGCTGATTAAACGCAGAACGCTCGCGAAAGAATTCTGTGATGCGCAAAAAGTGACAATTAACGGCAAGATCGCCAAACCCTCTGATGAAGTAAAGGAAGGGGATCGACTGGCGATCCGCTTTGGTTCTCGCATTCATCAATTTGACGTGAAAGAGCTGCTCAACAATGCCACCAAAGAACAAGCACTGACGATGGTCGAGGAAGTGTTAGAATGAATTTTCTAAGAAGAAGAAAAATTCCTATAATTATAATATTGATACTCCTAGCTATCGGGATATACAGTTATTTCTATCAGGAGAGAGAGCTCGCGAAATTAACAGACGAGCGCTTGATGCTGGAGATGGAGATCGCCAGACTCAAAATGGTGAAGGCGGAACTGCAAGATAAGCTTGAGAATACGAACTCGAGAGAATACATCGAGTCGGTGGCGGTGAACAGGTACGGACTGGTACAGCCTTACGAAATCATCTACTATGTAACGGGAGAAGGAGACTAAGCCAAGGGAACTTGGCTTTTTTCATCAGCATGACGCAAGCGTTTATTGATATGGGCACCAATACCATAAAATTACAGTTTGCCTCCGGGGAAGACGATTTCTCGGAGGGTCTTGCCATGAGCCGAATCGTACGACTTGGTGACGGGGCGGATGAGAACCTCCATCACGACTCCATGAAAAGAGCACTGGATGCCCTGCAGGCATTTGATCAGGAGATCAAGCGTCGAGGCGCTTCCCCCGTGCGTTTATACGCCACCTCCGCAACCCGAGAGGCAGCAAACGGCCGAGCATTTCTTAATGAAATTGAAGAAAGGTTTGGCTGGTCGGCACAAATTCTGAGCGGGGAAGAAGAGGCGGAACTCGGCTTTCTTGGTGCAGGCTTAGGTCCATACGATGCGATTACGCTGATTGACATCGGCGGCGGAAGCACGGAGATCTCAGTCGGAGAAAATATTCCGGAAGTGTCCAGGAGTTTTCCGCTAGGAGCGCTCAAACACACCCGCTCGCCAAGAGATCTCTCAGAAGTATTTGAAGAACTCCCGGAGAGAAAAGGGGAACTGCTGGGCATAGGGGGGACGCTTCGCATCCTCGCTGCGATCCGTAACGATGTTCAGGAGTATCGCCGAGCGGATCTCCACGGAGCGACGCTTGAGCGCGAGTGGCTGCATGAGCTTCAGCGGCGCGTAGCGATCATGAACATAGAAGAAAAAAGAGAACTTTGTGCTTTTGAACCTGAGCGAGCGGACATCATCGATGCCGGTCTTCAGATTCTTTTGTACCTGATGGATAAGTATCAGGCGCAGAGACTGACCTACAGCGACTATGGAATGATCGAAGGGTTTGCCCTCAAGACTTGGGGGCGTGCGTGAAGAAGTATCCGCTACCCCAATTGAGAAAAGGAGAAAAAATCCTGGTCGCCTTTTCGGGCGGTGTAGATTCGCGAGTTCTTTTGGAACTTCTTCTTGATCATCAAAAAGAGTGGGAACTGGAGCTTGTCCTGTTCTATTTCGACCATGCTCTACGACCCAGCTCTGCCGAAGAAGCGTTATTTGCGATCCAGGTCGGGGAGCATAAGAATCTCCCCGTTTTCACCGAGCGCCACGACGTCAAGGACTACTGCCAAAAGCGCGGCGTAGGCATTGAGGAAGGCGCAAGAGATTTGCGTTATGAGAGACTCAGAAAAAAGAAAGAATCGCTGGGATTTGATACAATAGCAGTGGGACATCACCTCGACGACAATGTCGAGACGTTTTTTTTCAACCTGCTCCGCGGGAGCGGACTGCAGGGCCTTCGGGGGATGGAGGTGCGAACAGGCGACCTTTATCGCCCGCTTCTTTCGATGAGAAAGAAGGAATTGGAAATGATCGTCGAACAAAGGCGTGTCTCCTTTGTGACAGACGAGAGCAATTTTGAAGGAGAATATACGCGAAATAAGCTCCGTTTAGATATTCTTCCAAGAATAGAAGAAGACATTTCTCCCGCTCTTTACCGGACGATGGAGCGCACGATGGCGCTGATCAGACGAGAGGATCAGCTCCTGAGTCTTCTGACGGAAGAAGCGGACAAAAAATTGGAGCGACCGTGGAAGCTAAGTGAGCTTCTGAGCCTAGATGAGGCGATTTTATACCGACTGCTGCGAAAGATCATCGAGGAGTGTCGCGGCTCTACTCGCGATGTAAGTGCGCATGACATTGATCGAGTAGTAGGGACGATCCGCAGCGGACGGGGTATAACTGAAATACAAGGGTATCATTTTTTGGCTTCACAGGGTAAACTGTACTTTATGGGGTCAAAGCCTGAGCACTCTGTGGGTTATCATCCGCTCTCACTGGGTAGAAATGATCTGTTAGGTATGAGCCTGTTTCTCGAGGAAACGGACACGCCCGAGTATGGTGATGATGTCCTGAGCATTCCTAGAGACATGGTGAGCGGATCTCTACATGTACGTACTCGAAGACCAGGCGATCGCTTTTCGCCCTCAGGTATGAAAGGGAGCAAGAAACTCAAAGACTTTCTGATGGATGAGAAAGTGCCGTTTCCTGAAAGAGACAACATCCCTTTAGTATGCGACGAGGAGAGAATTTATTGGGTCGTCGGATACCGCAAGGCGCAGATCCCGAAAAAATCAAGTGGAAAATATCTGGTGCTTCACCAGTTAGAGGTAGTTCCTAAGGAGGACAATTCGTGAAAGGCTTACAACGCAATGTATTTTTCTATATGCTCATCCTGGTGGTGATGATCTTTGCGTTCGTCAACAGCATCACCCCAAAAGAAGAGCAGGTCGAACTGAACTTCTCTGACGTACTCGATCGCATGGAAAGCGGGGGCGTCAAAGAAGTGACGGTGAAGGACCGGGTCGTAGGAGGCATCTTGAAAGACGATACTCCTTTTACGATCTACGTGCCCGAACTGTTTGGTCAGGCGTACGGCTCTAGGATTATGGACGCGGCGGAGAAGTATAATGTGCCGATTACGACCGCGCCACCTGAATCGGAATCGCTGCTGGCGAGCCTGCTTCCGACGTTATTGATGGTCGGAGGCCTAGCGCTGATATGGTTCCTGTTCATTAACAATGCGCAGGGAGGGACAAATAAGGCGATGAGCTTTGGAAAATCCAAAGCCAAAGTGCATAAGCAAGATCCTTCCAGTCGCGTGACCTTTGCCGATGTGGCGGGACTCAAAGAAGAGAAAGAAGAGCTCCAGGAGATCGTCGATTTCCTGAAAGCGCCCCAAAAATACCAGGCGATTGGCGCAAGGATTCCCAAAGGCATTCTGATGGTCGGTTTGCCCGGTACGGGAAAAACATACCTGTCCAAGGCGATTGCCGGAGAAGCCGGCGTGCCGTTTTACAGCATCAGCGGCTCGGACTTTGTGGAGATGTTTGTCGGTGTCGGTGCCAGCCGTGTACGCGACCTGTTTAACAACGCAAAAAAGGATGCTCCCTGTATCGTTTTTATTGACGAAATCGATGCGGTCGGCCGACGAAGAGGTGCAGGCCTAGGAGGCGGTAATGACGAGCGCGAGCAGACACTCAACCAACTCCTAGTCGAGATGGATGGCTTTGCCGATAACGAAGGCATCATCGTCATCGCTGCCACAAACCGCCCCGACATTTTGGACCCGGCGCTACTGAGACCCGGCCGATTTGACAGACAGATTCACGTGGGCGTGCCTGATGTCAATGAGAGAGAGGCGATCTTAAAGGTCCACGCCAGAAATAAGCCGATCGACAGCGACGTCTCCTTTGAAGTCATTGCAAAGCGCACCCCCGGTTTTACACCGGCGGACCTTGAAAATATGATCAATGAAGCGGCGCTATTAGCTGCTAGAAAGAATATGAAGACAGTCACCATGGAGCTCATTGAAGAAGCGACCACCAAAGTGATGATGGGTGTCGAGAAAAAGAGCAAGATGGTCACGCCGAAAGAAAAACGCATCGTCTCCGTACATGAAGCGGGACACGCCGTCGTGGCGTATGCGCTGCCGGATGCAGACCCGGTGCACCAAGTGACGATCATCCCAAGAGGCGGCGCCGGCGGTTACACCATGCGCCTGCCCACCGATGAGCGAAACTACATGACGAAGAATCAGATGCTCAACGAATTGAAGATCATGCTCGGGGGCCGAGCAGCGGAAAAAATCATCCTCAAGGATATCAGCACCGGTGCCTCCAGCGACTTAAAGAGTGTCTCGAGTCTTGCCAGAAACATGGTCGTCAAATACGCCATGGGCGAGAGCCTTTCTCAGATGGCCTACTCAGAAGAAGACAATGTCTTTATCGCAAAAGATATGACCACAAAGAGAGACCTCTCTGAGCAGGTAGTCGCAGAGATCGACCGAGAGATTCGAACTCTTGTGGATACCTCGTATGACGAGACGATAAGAATTCTCGAAAGCCGCAGGAATCAACTCGAAGACGTCGCCAAGGCGCTTGTAGAGTTTGAAACCATCGACGCAGATGAGTTTTCTCTCGTCATGGAGCAGGGTTACGAGGCACTACATCGCCTGCGAAACAAAAAAGAAGAAGATGAAACCCCTGAAGAACCGCCACTACAGGTGGCAACGCAGGAGGGATAGTCAGACACGAAACGCCCCTTTCTCAGAGGAGAAAGGGGCTCTTTTATGTTACAGTTGACTTTGCGAGATTTTCATGTAGGCGGATGGATTGAAGAAGTTTATGCTTGTCTCTCTCAGTCAGGCTTTCTAGGTATACACTTGGATCACGATTGACTCTTAATGAGGTAGCTTTGGGGTGTTCTTGTCGATGGTAAACTCAGCCCAGATCGCATGTTTTATGGGATCCTGTCCTTCTGTCTGATGATGGAAGACTTCCGTGACGATCCGATATCTTCCCTCAGGAAGCGACAGACTCAGATCTTTCGTCTGGATCTCGTAGGTGACGCTTGCGCCGTCGTCGAGAGAGTAGGCAATGTCTTCAAAAGCTAGCTGACCAGTGATGGGAACGATTCTCCAGTCTTCACCATCTTGTATCACAAGCGTATAATACGTCCCACAGATCAGGCCGGGAACGTTCTTGTGATTCCACAGGCGAGCGGAGATCAATGCATCATCTGGATGATATGAAGGTCGACTGCTTGTAAAGGAGAGCAGATCCTCCTTTTCAGAGGAAATATGATATACTTCCCAGTCATGGAACGAATCAACCGAACCTCTTTGATGGACAAAGAGTCCGACGCTTAGGAGCAGCACAATCAGGACGACGGCCAGAAAGGCGAAACGGGATGGCTTCTTAAAGCGCAGTACGTTCTTGATCCGTTGTTTGACGCCTCCCTCTCCAAAGGCAAGCGGACTGCTGCTGATCCATCGCTTATGCGTTGCTAGACTCAGAAGAGACAGGGAGTACTCTTTTTTCGCCTCTTCGCCCATCTCCATCAGCACCCGCTCATCACAGGACATTTCCATATCGGAGATCATCAAGTAGTAAGCGAGCCAGACGAGCGGATTGAACCAGTGTAGACACAGGATGACATAGGCGATAAGCCGCACGATGGGATCCCGTCGCTGAAGATGCATCTGCTCGTGGAGGATGACATGGGTCTTCTCATCCTCGCTGAGACCTTTTGGAAGATAGATTTTCGGCTGTATGAAGCCCAGAACAAAGGCTGTCTGAATATGCTCAGACTCGTAAATGCTGCCGTCGACGAGACGGGCAGGCGTCATCTTATGCCTGAGGATAAAGTAAGTTACCACTCCATAGATCAACAGGCCCATCGCAACGATAAGCCAAATAAATGCAGCCAATGCAATCCAAGTCTGTAGTGGATTGATGCTGGCAGTGGGTGTCGCAGGCGGAAGTAAGCGATTGATGCTCTCGTTGATTTGAGTGATGCCGCTGTCGATCCGAGGCACCGGCTGTAGCGCAATGTCCATCGGGATCGTCTGGGCTTTGAAAGGAATGATGCTGAAGAGACCCTCAAAAGAGAAAGGAAGCACTAGCCGCACGCCGGCGACAGCCCAGAACCAATAAGAGATGGTTTTAGGAAACTTCTGCAGAAATAGCCGAACAAGGCAGATCACAGCAATGACGAAAGCCCCTGTCAGACTCATGTTAAGAATATTCAAAAAAAGTTTATCCATCGGTCGAGTCCTCCTCGTGTGCTTCAATCAGGCGCTTTAATGATTGAGACTGTTCCGCAGTGAGTTTTTTTCCACTGAAAAATGAAGTGATAAACTTCGGAAGAGACCCTCCGAATCTATCCTCCACATAGTGGCGGCAGTGACGAGCGAGGTGTTCATCGCGGGTGAGAAGAACAGAAACAAGGGCATTCTCATTTTTGCAGATTCCTTTGCCAAAGAGTTTTTTCAGGATGGTATAGGTCGTCGACTTCTTCCAGTCCATCTCTCTTTCCGCCAGAGCGACGAGTTCGGGAGAGGATAGAGGGGCATGCTCCCAAATAAGCGCAGCCAGCTTCTCTTCCGCTTTTGTCAATTGAATGCTCTTGGGCATCATGAGACCTCCAAATAAATGAGATGCTACCTTCAGTCTATACATTATAGACTGAAGCGGTCAACAACTTTTTGATCTGAAAAGACAGCGTCGTTCCATTCAACAGATGATGAGAAACGGAAATGTTGACCCACTGGATTCACAGAGAGATATCCTCTACAATATAGCTCAAGATCAGTTTGATAGAGATTCCCAGTACAAGAGCCGAAGAATGCGGGCTGTACCCAGTCAAAACCTGCCGATGGCAAGATAAGAAGCAGAGAAGTATTTAGATCAAGTATTAATACAATGGCGAGAAGAAAAATTTACTATAATAATGGGTAACATAGAAGCCATTTCCACTATCTCAAACATCATACTCAGGACTAATCTGTTGTTTTTTTGCTTACGAGAGATAATAATGAAAGATAGAGAAAGTTTGTGGATATACTAAAGAAAGTGTTCCTCTAGAAACACCTCAGGAGAAAAGACAACACGCCATCTCCATGACAAAATCTATCATGAAAAAGTGTTGGTGAATTGATTATTGCAGGAGAAACTATGGAAGGATTTTTTTTCAAGCGTCCCTACAGGTGAGCCTACTTTTACAGTACCGGTGATCATCGCCCTTCAAGCGCTGCTAGTGTTGGGTGTCTTAGGGACCGCGCTATGGTATCGTAAATTCCCCGACAGTCAAAGATTTTTGAAAGTCATCGCCGGACTTCAACTGGTAGAATTTCTCTCAGTGAACATCTGGTACCGAGTGGCGGGATACCTTGCTTATCCGCTACCGCTGTATCACTGCCGCTTAGCAAAGATTCTTTTAATCCTCTTTGCGTTTTTACCTAGGAAGACAAGAAGAACGCTGCGACCGCTTTTTATCTATGCAGTGGTCATGGCTTTCTTCGGTCCTATCAGCTCTTTTGTCTATCCCAATCCAGACCCCTTCCAGTGGCCTCATATTACCCTCGTTAGTTATTTTTTCGGGCACTTCAACCTGATCGTCTTTGCGATGGCTTATATGATGGAGGATGAACTTCGCTGGACGTGGAAAGATTTAGTGCATTCTCAGATTCTACTGTTGGTATTCAATCTGGGGATTTTGGTGGTGGCAAGACAGACGCAAACCAACTATTCCTATCTTTTAGAGTCTCCGCTTTTTAACGCAAAGCTTCAGGCATTTGGCCCGACAGTTTTTGTTGTGATCATGTTCGCTGCGTACGCCATCTTGTACTCTGTATCTTTTTTCATCATGAAATCCATTGAGCACAAAGCAAAGAAAGAGATCTTCCTAAAAAGAGAACTCCTTGTAGCGTCAAAAGAAACAATGTAGGGACTTCACCAACCACGAGATAAATAGCCCAAAAGTTACGACCTGTGCCATGCAGGTTTTTTTCATGCTCCTAAGAAGTTGGCGAGATCGGATCTATCATCTACAATGGATAAAAGAGCATCAGGAGGAGTGCATGAAAATAGCAAGTTTTCAGGTGGATCACCTGACACTGAAACGAGGAATATATGTCTCAAGAGTCGATGAACTAAATGGGAGCTATTTGACGACGTTTGATATCAGGATGAAAGAGCCAAACAGAGAACCGGTGATCAACACAGCCGAGCTTCACACGATGGAGCATGTGGGCGCTACCTTTCTTCGAAACCATGACGGCTGGAAAGAGGAAGTCATCTATTGGGGTCCGATGGGCTGCAGGACAGGTTTCTACCTGATTCTAAAGGGTAAGCTGGACTCAGAAGACATCATAGAGTTGATGAGAGAGCTATTTGAGCACATGGCTCAGTTTGAAGGAGAGATTCCCGGTGCAAGGTCGGAAGAATGCGGACTGTACTCAGATCAGAACCTGCCGATGGCCAGATATGAAGCAGAGAAGTATTTGGATGAAGTATTAATACAGCTGAGAGAAGAAAACCTTCATTACAGTAACGGGTAGAAAATTTAATTCAGTTCAGCTAGCGGATGGTTGTATGAATAGAATCAATCACTATCAACTGTAAGAACGAATAAAAAGGACGGTGCTAGATAGCCGTCCTTTTCAGTGTGATTTTTTATTTCAGATTTATTCGAGAGTATATTGTTCTTTCACGACTTCATAGATGCCGGCTTTTTTGAGAAGACTCACTGGAGCAAGGAAGGTAACAACAGCTGACCCAGGAGCTCTGGCAATTTCAACGGAGCCAGTGATGGTCGCTCGGTTTTTAATCTCGTCCACTGTTACGTCGAGGAACTTAGCTGCCCTTTCTAGTGCATTGCCAATGGCCAAGTTCAGGTTGGCACCGGTGCCGATGAAAGAGACAGGAGCGGATTCTTCGACTTCTGGAAGACCCCACTGCTCTGCCAAGTGTTTTGCTTTGAGAAGCTCTTCTTTTGTAAACGGCTTGGCCAAGTGAGGTAGATCTTCTTCTAGTGGCAGAACGATGGGACCGTCAAGATGCAGTCCTTTAATGACTTTTACCTTCAGCACAACGAGAGCAGATACGTCTGTCGTATGCCCGGCGATTTCTCCATCGCCTTGCATGGCGTGCACATCGCCGACAAAGACACCGCCACCAGGTACTTTTACAGGTGCGATGACGACGGCGCCAGCTCTGACACGACTAAGGTCCATGTGCGCATCGGTCTTATGCTCCTTTAGCTGTTCGGCGGTGAGTGCATATTCGTGAGACACTCCTTCTAGAAAAGAGCCAAAGTCCCCTGAGTTATGTGTGTCCGGCATGGCAATAGACGGAGCGGTCCCACATTGGCCTAGGAAGGGTCGTACTCTTGCAATTGTTCCCACCATATCAGTGGGGGCAAGAAGCGTTGCGGGATGCTGAACAGAAGTAGGTGGCAGTGCAATGTACTTTCTAGCATCTTTTGCCACTTTTTCTGCTGCTTCTTTGTGGAGCGTAACACCGACACTGCTGCTTTCGTCAAATGCCATGGTATATCCATGAACCATCTTAAATGTGGCGACGTCTTTTCCACATTGCTTGCATTTGATCGCTTCGTCGCCGATGCCCTCAACAATACTCTCGGGATAAGAAATATCGCAATGTTCGCAATAAGAGACAACATATGGATCATCAACGAATTTGCCTTCTACTGCTGAGTCAGTACCTGAGACAATGACACTGGAGGTGACTTGGATGGATTTTATGTAGATGGCGATGCCGTCTCCTACCTCCGCTCCTGCTACGTATACCGGAACAGTGACTTCATTTCTTCCTTTTAACTCAGGAGTAATCATGGGTCCCCAACATCCAGGAGACGTGTTTGCTATGATGTAGCCTCCGTCTTCCACAGGCCCCAGCATCGGTCTTCTAGGATCGTGAGAGCCATCCGTCAGTTCGTGAACAAAAACAGTGCATTTCATTCTTGCCTCCTTTTAAGCAAAGAAAAGTTTTAATTGATCTTTTGAAAATCAGTAGTACATCTGCCATAGAGAGAGTTAAGGATGGGTAAGCTCGAACAGTGAAGTATCCCCACAGGCGCATGCGCCTTTTGGAGAGACATCCATAGTTCAAGCATAGCCAAAACAATGCAGACGATCAAGGACAATGATCTTAAAAGCGTCATCTCCAAGAAAAAGTAGAGAGAGGCGATAGAAAACAAGCATGGCTGACACTCATGCTCGACATTGTGCTCTGAGAGATACTTGGATTGAAAAAGAAGTCAGTGTACGCTTTACAGTGCGTCTGCCCCTCCGTTACTGTTTTTATGACCGTGTTTTTATTTCTCTTGTTGATGCTCATTGATAGAGGGTATGTACTCCATATCATTATTATGGGAGTATTTCATGACAAAAGTTGACGTCACCCAACGATTTGAACAACTTCGCAACTCTAGAAAGCACAAACTCCATCGGATCAATGGAGCGATGAAGATACAGCTGGAAGACTTTTTTGAGGAGACCGGTGAGATCTTGTCCTCTTTTCTTATAGAAGAGTGGATGCTAAATCCGGGAGATGTCTTGCACGGAGGTATCTTAGCTACTGCGTTTGATATTTCTCTTGGCTTTCACACGCTGGTTCTCGAGAGAGAAAAAACGATCGTCACTACGAATATGCAGGTACAGTTTCTCAAGCAGGTGCCACTGAATGCGAAGCTGATGATCAAATCGAAAGTGGTGCGAAATGGGCGAACACTCGTTCATCTCTACGCTGAAGCCTTCATTGATGATGAGAAGGAGGTGGCGGCAACAGCCACTGCTTCGTTTATGAAACTTGTGGAGAGCAAGACCTCTGAGAGTAAGATGAAGGTTTAGAGCCTCTGCTTTTGAGTATAAAGTAGGAGAAGAGTCCATTACCTATTGAAGGAATTAAAGGGGAGATAAAATGAAAAAATGCCCGTTTTGCGAGAACCCGGTACTCAAATTTCAAAAAGGCACAGAAGAGAATCCGGGCATGAGCTTCCAACTAAATCTAGGCTGGCTGGTTCCCTTCTTTATTATCCTCTTTATTATTAAGAGAATCGCCAAAGAAGTAGATAAAAGAGCATAATATAGAAGATGTATAACCTCGGAGATTCCGGGGTTTTTCTTTTTTTTCCGGTTTTTGATATAATTAAATGGTTATGGAGGCATTTTGAATATCTTTAAACAAATCGCAAAAGAACTGGATATCAGTGAAAAACAAGTTCAAGACACTGTCGCCCTGATGGATGAGGGGAACACCATTCCTTTTATCTCCCGCTACCGAAAGGAAATCAC
>DUVM01000087.1 GCA_012841045.1 Tissierellia bacterium
ACAGGAAAGGTGTGCGCCTTTTTTCACCCACTCTTTTCGGATCATCGCTTCTTTTGAAGGGGTCGCGGTTAGGATGACGTCGGCACGCCGTACAGCTTTTTCAATGTCTTCTTCTGCCACGATGTCAATAGCCAGCTTTTCTTTCAGCGCCTCATATGCCGGCGTGTCCTGATCGAGCACTGATAAAAAGTCTTTTTCAAGCCGTTTTTTGATCGTCTCTACGAAGGATCTCGCCCAATCGAAGTTCAGCGCATTGCACACCGTGACACGGCGAATCGTCTTTAGTTGGATCAGTGCAGAAGCTAGCTGATACGGCGCCTGATTGCCTGTTCCGATCAGTAGAAGCTCCTCTGCGCCTTCTCTGGCAAGATACTTAGCGCCAAGCCCTCCGGCGGCCCCTGTGCGAAGACCCGTAATGGACGCTCCATCCAGCAGTGCAATCGGCGCGCCTGTTTCTCTGCTGTACAGCATGATATTTCCCATCAGGGAATTCAGTTCTTTTTCCTCGTTTTTTGAAAACCACGACATCAACTTCATGCCGAAGATTCCCTCTTTGTCGACGGTGCCGGACTTGATGTCCATGTCCGCCGCTCCGGGCTCAAATTCATAGAAGACCGTGTCAAAGAGCGAGACTTGTTTTTGCGCATGAAGGACATACGCTTTTTCGACCGCTTCAATGGCATCGGCCATATTAAAGTGCTCGGCAATCACCGCGCTATTTAAGACCCTGATTTTATTCATTCTCACTTATCCCCCTCTTTCAAAAGCTCTCGCATCAGTGACGCATCGAGATTTCCCCCTGAGATGACCACCGCGACGTTCTTTTCTTGAAAGCGCTGCGGATGTTCAAGAAGTGCTGCGACACCCACGGCACCAGAGGGTTCAGAGACGACTTTTTCTTCCGCCAACAGATGCCTAGTGGCTCGTCTGATGGTCTCCTCTTTTACAACTATGATATCGTCGATGCACTCTTTGGCCATGGCAAAAGGAATCTCCGTCACGCCGCCGATCAGCGCGTCACACAAACTTTCTTCAGAAGGAAACTCTTCATAGAGGACATCGTCCTCAAGGGATTTCACCATCGCCGGGCAGGCTTCTGTCTGCACGCCGATGACCTGCACACCGGGTTTCATGTGTTTGGCAGCCACGGCCACTCCGGTAATCAGTCCTCCGCCTCCGATGGGTACAAGGATGACATCGATGGCGGGATTGTCCTCCATGATTTCAAGTCCCACTGTGCCCTGTCCGGCGATGAGCTGCACATCGGAACACGAATCAATATACGTCATGTTTTCTTTTTCTATCGTATCTATCGCCAGGCGGTGGGATTCATCGTAGTCCTTTCCGACTTGCACGATCTGCGCCCCATAGTATTTGATTTTATCGACCTTGGCTTTTGGCGCACTCTCAGGAACAAAGACCTTCGCTCTTTCAATGCCCAGTGCATGTGCCGCGTAGCTAACGCCTGCGCCATGGTTCCCTGAAGAAACGGCAATCACCCCTCGCGCTTTTTCATCCTCGGTCAGTGAGGAGAGCTTGCTGAGCGCACCTCTTACTTTAAAGGCCTTTTGTTTCTGTTGGCACTCGAGCTTTAGATAGACATACGTGTCTTCGCTACTCAGCGCCATCGAAAAATCCAGCGGCGTTCTGGAGATGTACTTTTGAATTCTCTCCCT
>DUVM01000088.1 GCA_012841045.1 Tissierellia bacterium
AGCGCTTCTTAATCTCCGATGATGCGAGGGAGTTGATCCAGTCGGAAGTGATAGATACGGTCCAGCAGCTCAAAGTCATAGCTGAGCTCGCGGAGAGGTTGATAAAACGTTGCCTTTTCTGCGGCTTCAAAGGCATCGACCTTGAGCTTTTTGAGCGGATCATCTGAAGAGAGCGAACGCTCATATGTCTCTACCTGCTGTTTGAGTTCACGGAGAAAAACCGCTTCCTTTTCTTTTGCCTCACGCAAAGAAAGGAGATACGGATGGGAAGAGCGATGGGCCTTGAGGTTGTTCACTTCTTCCTGCCGACCTGCGGCCTCTGCTTCAAACAGTTCTTTAAGGTAGAGGTTTTTTCTCTCTCGGACATTACCAATGTCGTCGAGAAGAAGTCGAGGAGTCTTCAATGGTCACCTACTTTCCGAGAAACGATGAATATTGATGACGACGAGTGTACATGCGATGTAAAGAGCCAAAAGAATCATGGACAGCGGCATCCGAAGATTGGTCTGTACGGCGCGAAGAACCGCGGCTGCTCCCAACAAGAGCCCCCAGATGAGTCGATACAGGGGCGGAGTACCAAAGCGCTGAGCGAGAAAATAGGTGTAGAGCGCCAGCGAAAGGACGGGCACGAGCGATACGATATAATTAAATAGCCGGGCATTGAGATAATCGCTAAACGTCGCTTCTGGCACTTGGCGATGGAAATCTTCAAAGTGGTCGGCGTCTTTTACCAAAAAGAGCACCTCCAGACTTAACAAAAATATAATGGCCGCACATAAAATAAGAAGAATGATCAGTGCACGTCGGGAGATTTTTGTCGGGTACATGTAGACTCCTATGAAAAAGGAAGAAAGGGATCATCCCTTTCTTCCTTTCATTGGGTGGGTTTAGAAGTTCAACATCATGGCGTCAAAGGACGCTTTGATTTCCTTGTATGCTTCTTCTGCAGAGGCAGGAGTCTGGGCGTTCCAGGAGAGAATGCTGTTCTTCCAGGTGTCCCAAACGCTTCCCCACTCGGTGAAGAGCGGGCGAGCAGGAGCTTCTTCATAAGAAGCGATGACCGATGCGATGACCTTCTTGTCGACATCCGAGAGGTCGCTGCCGGCATAGGTGTCGGCGGTGACATTTTCAAGAATCTTGCCGGTGGCTTTGAACAGATCCACGGCGTACTCCGGATTGACGATTTCTTTGATCAGCGCGTGGGCAATCTCCATCTTATGCGCATCTTCTTCAATGCGACTGTTGATACCAAGTCCCCACCCACCTTTCCAGTGGGTGAGAGGTTTGCCGGCTACTGTGATTTGTCCGAGCGGATAGATTTCGAGATCGGCTCCGTCTCCGGCAAGGGTGGAAACACTTCCTGTCTCCCAAGGTCCGCCGATGCGGATGACGCCGGCGTTTCCGGTGGCGAAGGTGTCATCGATATATCCCCAACCTGCGTCGGTGTCAAAGAGCGGGGTGTTGTTGTCGTACTGAACTTTCCAGTAGTTAAACAGCGCTTCGATAGCTGCTTGTTTTTCGGGTGCAAGCTCGGCCCATTCTGCCGTCATATCGGAGAATAGTTTGCCTGCATCGTCTTTTCCGAGAAGTTCAATGCCTGCGGAGTTGGTCAGTGCCACGCCAAACCAGGCGTCAAACGCCGGCAGCAAGATGGTCTCCGCTTTGGTGACATCTACTAGTTCGAGCGGCTTTGTATAATCCACCGCTTCCGCCTCTGCATTGGCGACATTGACAAATGAAATCAACGTCTCAATGTTATAGGGGAAGGCGAGGTATTCATCGCCGATCTTGAAGTTTCCGCCCAGTCCTGCGTCAAAGTCGGCAAATCCGCCGAGTTCGCCTGCGAGTTTTTGGGAATCGATGCCGGCGAGGACTTCGGCATTGGAGAGACCATAGATGCGGTCGGCCGGAAGGGCAAAGACATCTGCCACGTCTACATTGGTGGCGTCTGTGGCGTCAATGACGTCGAGATGGTCAAACGCGCCGGTTTCAATCAGTGTAATTTTGGCTTCCGGATAGGCGGCCACGACGCGGTCAATGGCGCTTTGGTAATGAGGAACCCAACCGGATTCTGCCTGGACTGTCAGTGCCACGGTGTCTCCTGCTGCCGGAGGTGTATCCGTCGGTGCAGGGGTATCTGATGGTGTTTCAGATGCCGGGGGTGCCGGAGTGTCGGCAGGTTTTGAGCAGGCGCCTACCACGAGGGCAAATACTAACAAAAGCGCCAGCAATACAAATGTGTTTCTCTTCAATGTGTCCTCCTTTAGATTCATTGAATTCGTTGATCATCAATCACTGAGTGTATCATATGGTAACGTTTATCATTTGTCAAAGAATTAATTGACACATTTTGGCAATCTTTAATGATAAAGAGGCATTGGACCGATACCCTCTTTCATCCTATTATACGCACGATGAGGCGCCGGGTCAAAAATTTCAATATGTATCGAAAACTTCATGTTACAATGAATTAGGCACAAGAAATATATTAGGAGGCAAAGATGCTGTTATTGTTGATTCGCCACGCCATCGCCGAAGAAAGAGGAGCGAAACCTGACGGTTTGCGTGCACTGACAGAAGAAGGCAGGCGTAAGATTGAAAAAGCGTATCCGAATCTATGTGAAGCGCTCAAACATTCTTCTGTACGGCTGATCAGCTCACCCCTTGTGCGGGCGCAGCAGACCTCCGAAGTACTGGAGACATGTCTCGGGATTCAGATGGAGCAGGCAGACTGGGTCGTTCGAGGCGATACCCTTGAACTCCTAAAAGCCGTCGAACATACGCAAGAAGAGATCCTGATGGTCGTCGGCCATGAACCGACCCTCTCAGACTGGTGTGAGCGTTTTGGCTTTTCTGTAGGTTGGATGAAAAAAGGGTCGATCGCGTTTTTTCAGGTCAACGAAAGCATTCAGCCGATAGGGTACGTGAAAGTAAAAGATCTAATGGAAGGGATTCCCTTGAACCTGTACGAAATCATGGAAGAAATAAATACTTAATATGGCACATCGAGGCCTCGCATCTTCTGTGAACAAATGCTTTTTTCATCAACCGACGATAGAGCCACTAGATCTTTTAAAGAAATAAAGTTGCGTGATGGAGAGGACGTCTCCTTTCCCGCGCCATTTTTTTAGTTATCCATCTCCGTGTAATATATTACAAGATCTTGACAGGTGGCGAGCGGAGAGATATTATAATACAAACGCAGATGAGGAAGAGTAAGATACGAGCCCTCTCAGAGAAGACGACAGATGGGTGTGAGTCGTCCGAGGAGCGAAGATCTGAAAACCACCTCGGAGTGTCCGGCTGAAGTGCAGTAGGTCGGAACGTAGGGTCGCGTTAAGGCCAAATAACCCCACTAGGTGGAACAGCGAGTCACTCGTCCTTGATTGGATGAGTGTTTTTTATTAGGAGGGAAGATGGATCGGACTGTCAGTAAATTTGGAGGAAGCTCTCTGGCCGGACCGGCGGAATTTCAAAGAGTGAAGGAGATCCTCTTAAAGGATCCAAAGAGAAGCGTGGTGGTTGTCTCCGCGCCGGGCAAATCCTCTGAGGAGGCCTTTAAGGTGACAGACATGCTACTTATGTGTGCGCAACTGGCTTCAGCGGGTTTTCGCTACGACGAGATCTTTGAGCAGATCGCCAATAGATTTCGGCGACTTGTCAGAGAGCTGGATTTATCTTTGGACATAGAATCTCTTCTAGAGGAAGTGAATGCTCACATCGCCTCAGGAGAGAGTTCCGCCAGCTGTGCAAGCCGAGGAGAGTATCTCTGCGCGCAGCTGCTCGCCGATTACATGGGATGGACATTTGTCGATGCGGCGGATCTCTTTCTCTTTTCCTCTGAAGGAGAAGTACATGAAGAGGAAAGCCTCAAGCGGATAGAAACGAAACTCTCTTCTGTGGAAAAGGCTGTCGTTCCCGGGTTTTACGGCTCACTGCCAGATGGCAAATTGACGACCTTTCGACGAGGAGGTTCTGACATTACCGGATCGCTTCTAGCGGTCGGCATCGGCGCTTCTCTCTATGAAAATTGGACCGATGTTCCGGGACTGTTGATGGCGGACCCCAAGATCGTTGAGAATCCAAAACCCATGCGCCATATGACATATCCTGAGCTTCGCGAGCTTAGTTACATGGGTGCCAAGGTGCTTCAGGAAGACGCCGTCTTTCCCCTTGCAAGAGAAGGCATCCCGCTACAGATCCGCTCGACTCTTTTGCCTGAAGATCCCGGCACGTTGATTGCAGAAAACGGCGTGCACAAGGAAGTGGTCACAGGCATCGCCGTAAAAAAAGACTTTCGCGTGTTTACACTGGAAAAGACAAAGATGCGAGAGGACCGAGGATTTTTGAGAAAACTCCTGAGCGTCTTTGAAAGCAACAAAGTCACCGTGGAAGGAACACCCTCCGGCATCGACTCGGTCAGTGTCATCGTCGCGGAGGAGCAAATTTCTGGAAAACTCGAGAAAATCTTAGAAGAAATTCGCATGTACTGTCATCCGCAGCGTTTGACGACCCAGCCGGGACTGGCGCTTGTTGTGGTCGTGGGAAAGGGGATGATCCGCACGAAAGGGGTTGCCGCTCGACTCTTTACTTCCCTCGCGCAAGCCGATATCAACATCCGCATGATCTCCCAGGGGTCGAGTGAACTGAGTATTCTTGTCGGAGTGGAAAATGAAGATGCCAATCGGGCTGTTTCAGCCTTGTACCAGACATTCAAAGGGGAAAGAGATGAATAAATACCATGTAGCCGTCGTAGGAGCCAGCGGTCTTGTCGGAGGGACGATCCTCCAGGTGTTAGAAGAAAGAAAGTTCCCAATCGATTCACTCACACTCCTTGCCTCTAAGAGATCTGCAGGCGGAAAGAAGAGGTGTGCGGGGATCGAATGGGTCATCGAAGAACTGACAAAAGAGAGCTTTCAGCGAGCGTTCGATCTCGTGTTTTTTGCCGCCGGCGGTTCAATCAGCAAAGAATTTGCCCCGCTTGCCGTAGAAAGCGGCGCCACTGTGATCGATAACTCCAGTGTGTTTCGCATGGAGGAAGCAGTTCCTCTTGTGGTGCCTGAGGTGAATCCGGAAGCCATCGGAGAGAGTCGATTGATCGCCAATCCGAATTGTTCCACGATTCAGTGCATGCCGGTCCTCAAAGCGCTTCAGGACGCCTACGGGCTCAAGCGCGTCGTCTACAGCACCTATCAGGCGGTGTCGGGGAGCGGCTTGGCGGGACTTCGAGACCTCGATGAG
>DUVM01000089.1 GCA_012841045.1 Tissierellia bacterium
AATTTGCCGAAGATATTATAGAAGCCGAAGAATTCATTGGACTTCTCCTTCGGGATGATGCGGGCAAAATAGCTTCTCGAGAGCGCCTGAATCCCTCCTTGTGCAAGGGCGACCATCCCTCCCAAGACAAAGACGTGGGCAAGAGAGTCCATTCCATAAGCAAAAAAGACGGTGACGATGTATATCATGATGGCGATCCGGATCATCAATAGGGTGCCGAATTTCTTTGCCAGATGTCCAAAGAGCAGGGCACAGGGGAAGGCGACGACTTGGATGACCAGGAGAATGGCAAGAAGTGTAAAGGTATCGAGAGTGTCATCACCTAGAACGCTCGTCGCATAGGGGACGACCATTTTGATGATCGTATCTACTCCGTCGATGTAAAAGAAATACGCAAGTAGGAAGAGAAAGACGTACTTTAGCTTACGGATGTCGCGGAAAGTTTGAGCGAGTCTGGAGAAACTGTTTCTCACAGGATGGGGCTCGGGCTCCACGTAGTACTTTTGGCGAACGTTTCTGAGCATGGGAACGGTAAAAAGGGCCCACCAGATCGCAGTAATGACAAAACCGATCTGATAGCCAAGAGCCGTCTCCATTCCCATGAGATAGACGACTGCCAGTGAAACGCCGAAGGGAAAGATGCTGGCAATGTAGCCATAGGCAAATCCCTTGGCACTGACCATGTCCATGCGCTCGTCGGTGGTGACATCTGTGAGAAAGGAGTCATAAAAGATGTTCGCACCGGAGAAGCCGACTCCGCTGAGGATATAGATGACGGCCAGCGCTTGCCACTGTCCATAGGGGACAAAGGCCAGCGAGGCGGTCATGATGATTCCGACCATAAAGAAGAAGAAAAAGAATCGCTTCTTTTTATCTTTGTAGTCGGCGATGGTGCCGAGGATGGGGCTCAACAGGGCGATGATGATGCTCGCCAAAGAGTTGAAGTACCCTAATATCATGGCGTTGCCACTGAACATCCCAAACAACACTGGGAACAAGGCAGTGGTGATCGCCATCGAATAAGCGGAGTTGCCGCAGTCGTAGAGAATCCAGCTTCTCTCCCGTACAAGTTGTTCACGCGTAATCTGTTCCAAGACTCTTTTCCTTTATATGTGATACTTGTATTGTATCCTATAGAGATGTCTTTTCCATTAATATAATGTAAACTTCTCAAAAGAAAGTGCGTTCTAGAGAAGAGCTGAAGCGACACAAAAGGAAGAGTGCCTGTACCATCGAAATGGCACAGGCGGTGGAATCAAACTAAAAGCGTCCTTGAAGGATCATCACGACAAGGATGCTGGTGGCGATAACCAAAACAGATACGAGCAAGATCCCAAGGCGCGAATGCGTGGGTTCTGCAGAAGGATCTACTTGGGGGATGAGATGTGTCTTTCGAAGGACATCGACAATGGGCTTATAGATAATCATGGTCAATGCGGCGTTTAACGCACCTTTAATCAGGTTGAAGGGTAGAATGGCAGGCACTAAAAGCGCAACCACCTGTTCGCGGGGCACACCCATATAGATGGGAGTAATAATATAATTCCACAAGATCATGACAGCGGTCATAAAGATCACGCCAAGGAGAAGACCTACGACGGCACCGCGGAGCGTTCGATTTCTCTTGTAGAGGATTGCCGCGGGACCTACGAAGGCGATGCTGGCAAGAACATTCATAAAAAAGCCGATGATTCCGGTCGTGCTGACGGTCACCATCTCAACAAATGACGCGACAAAGGCTACGATAAAGGCAGCAAAAGGACCATAAATGAAGCCTGCGATCGCCAAAATCACATCTTTTGGATCGTACTTCAAGAAGAGAACCATGGGAGGGAAGGCGCGCGAGATCACCGTCAGGACAAAGGCCATCGCTGTCATCATCGCCAAGGTTGTCAACTGTTTTGTCTTCTGTGTTTTCATTAAAAATTCCTCCGTAAAAAGTAACATTGCCTGAAACATTCTTCAGGCAATGGAAATTACGCAGAAATAAAACGCTGCTTCTTCTCTCATCCAGACTTTACTGTCGGTATCGGAATCTCACCGATTCAACGCCTTAGCGCTCGCGGACTTTACCGCCGGTCGGGAATTACACCCTGCCCTGAAGAATATATTCATTTGTATTTAGTATAACTCTTTTGTCGGGTTTGTAAACCCCGAACAGCTTATTCTTCTCTTTCGGCAAAAAAAGAAAGCCACGGAAACCTGATTCCGTGGCGGAAAAAAGGGATAGTTTATTCGTGGATTTTCTTTGCCACTTCAATGAGACGACTCGTCTGATGCTTGATCTGCTTTTCAATATCGAATTCGAATCCTTCTCTCGATACAGTTCCGGAGACTCCGTAAGGATTCCCACCGGATTCAAACAAGACGGCGTCGGTATATCCCGGAGGGACAATGATGGCTCCCCAGTGCATGGCGCTGGTATAGACGGACAGCACAGCCTGTTCCTGGCCGCCGTTTCTGTTCTGCGCTGTGCTAGAGGCGGTGACGACCTTGTTGATGAGTTGGCCTTCAGCCCATGCGCCGGAGAGCTTCTCGAAGAAATTCTTCATCGGTGCCGTCAACGTGCCAAATTTTGCAGGGGTGCTAAAATAGAGCGCATCAGCCCACGTGACGTCTTCCACCGTGGCTTCGGGAATGTCCTTGGATGCATCTTGGTACTCCTGCTGACCAGGGTTGAGTTCTTCGGGCAAGTTCAATTCAGCGACTTTTCGCACGCGAACCTCGACACCAAGTTTTTTCGCTTCTTCCTCAGCCCATCTTGCGATCTGAAGGTTGTGGCCTGTCCCGCTTGAAAAGATAATACTCAATTTCATTATTTTGTCTCCTTTTTATACTCATACTTTGAACCTGTATAAATTAATACTAGTTAGTGATATATACGCATATGCATTATACCATCTTCCGCTTCGATCTAAACATCTCCCTTAATACAAAAAATCCCCTCTGCAAAAAGAGGGGATCTCTCTGTTCTTCTTGAGAAATTACTTTTCTATCGAGTGGACTTTGACTTCTCCTTCGGAGAGCATGCCGGTGATGGCAAATGAATCTCCGGGTTTAGCAAAGGCAAACACGCTGCCGACATCCTTTGCAAACACAGAATAGACATCCAGATCTTCCCGCACGAGGAAGTAGTAGAGCGTGTTGCCGTCGATGACGACCTCATGGATCTCTTTGATCGTGATGCGCTTTTCAATAAAGTTGCCGACCTCTTCGCCAAGATCTGTCGGATTCTCTGAGGCGTACACGCGCATAAGATCGGAGACGGTGTCCTCGACGGTGACCTTTGTAAAGTCCACGGCATCAACCAGTGCATAGAGTTTGGCGACTTTGGCTGCGTCCTTTAGACTCATAAAGTACACCGGTTCTCCACCGAGGTTCAATAGCACCGGGAAGGTAGGCGTATAGTTCTTTTCCTGTACTGCGCCCTTTGCCGAGGCCATGGCGGAGAGTTCAGTGGCGGAGGGGACAGAGTAGAACTTCGTTTCCTTTGTGCGCAGATTGATGTAGTAGAATCCGAGGTTCGAGGTATCCGCGCGCACAGATGTCACGCCGGTGACCTGATAGATGTCGGTATCGAGCGAGATGTAATTGTATCCTTCTGTCGTCTGCGTGACGTTTTTCTGACCGATCAGAGAGTTGAGGAAGCCACCCTGATAGCGACCTCTCATATCGAGTTGATTCATGATCATCTCAGAAGGGTAGACCCGGTCCACCCACTCAGGCACATCTTTTGTATCATAGGCGACACTTTCACCTGTGTGGGCATTGGTGATGATCGCTCCTTTGGCGTCGAGTCCTCCAAAGAAGAAGATGCGCTTTGTGAGGATGGGTGTCACGTAGAAAGCTTCTCCTTCATCATCGAGTTCGAAGTTGGTCTCTCCGAGGAGAAGGAAGGGATATTGAAAGCGGATCTTTCGATGGATGTTTCTCATCAAAAAGTCGCTTGAGGAATACATGATCGGATTTTCAAGTTTGACGAGATCGCCTTCTTGATTGGTCATATCTACAGAGACATAGTATTGGAGACCGTCGCGGAAGTTCGAAATGTATTTAATAATGTCATAGTATTTGATCGGCGAGACGCGAATGGGTTTTCCTTTGATATTGACCTGGGCGTAGTTCGCATCGATTTCAAACTGACTCACCAGTTCGGCAATCGCCCCCATTTGTTTTTCTCCGATGATGCCGGCGGTTTCTCTATCGACGATCGGAATCTGCGATACGGTGATGCGCTGGATATCTTCGGCAAAAACACCCGGCTGCACATCGATCAGCTGCGCATATGATTTTGCGTGAAAGACGGGACTTGAGAGGAAGGTCATCAAGATGGGAAAGACGAACAGAACAATGACAATTAACGCCGTTGTTCTGAGGGTTTTCAGGCTAGGCCGAGGTCTTCCCAGAAGAAGCCTGAGAGCTGTAAAGAGGACGATGCCTCCGGCGAGGAAGCTATAGAGAGCGCTTCCCTGAGGACTCAGTGACGGCAAGGTGAAAAAGAAGTACACGAACATCGCCGCAAGCGTGACCAGCGCAAGGATCCAAATGGAAAGCCCTTTCCCCGGTGCGCTTCTCTGCTGCGATCGATCCCGCAACTTCTCCAGAAATTCATTCAGATTAAAATTGACTTTTGCTTGTTTCATAATACCTCCACGGATACTATATACCCCTTTTTAAGGGAAGGAGGATGCGAAAATGCGTTCCCACATCTAGCT
The DNA here is from genome assembly GCA_012841045.1 of Tissierellia bacterium. GTDB lineage: Bacteria > Bacillota > Clostridia > Peptostreptococcales > Acidaminobacteraceae > DUVM01. Next base: position 4,716 of record DUVM01000089.1, read on the forward strand.
CGCTCCACACCTCCACCGTTGCCCCGTGCATGTCGAGGATGCTCTTGGCGATGCTGAGCCCCAGACCACTTCCTCCGGTGGAGCGCGTACGAGAAGAGTCGCTGCGATAAAAGCGATCAAAGATATGGGCTTGGTGTTCTGTTTCTATCCCGATGCCCCGATCCTCAATCTCTACTATCACCGTGTGTTTGTTTTGATCTAGATACAGAAAGATATCTTTGCCGGGCGGTGTATATTTTCGAGCGTTATCTAAAAAGATGCGAAAACACTCTTTTAAGAGCGTCTCGTCCGCAAAATAGTTTATATCCGGTGCGATATTTACTGTAATGGGGTGCTTGCCTTGGTCGAGCACAATGGTTTCTTGCAGCAGATCCTCAAAGAGATCCGAAAGGCTGAAATCCGTAAAAGTGATCATCTGGCGGTGGTCGTCGACACGGGAGAGAAAGAGCAGATGGTCGACGAGTTTACTCATATCCCGGCTCTCCTGGGTGATGGCGCGAAGAGATTCCTCAAGTACTTCCGGATCGTGCGAACCCCAGCGCTCCAACAGATCTGCATAGCCTCGCAGGACAGAAAGAGGCGTTCGCAGTTCATGGGAGGCGTTTGATACAAACTCACGCTGCGTGCTCATGGCCGACTCGATGCGCTCCAAGAGTACGTTGATGGTGATCGACAGATCGCGGAGTTCGTCCTTGGCATCGACGGTATCCAATCGTTTGGAGAGATCCTCTGCCTGAATGGCGCGAAGCTGACGGTTCATCTCGTGGATCGGCTCCAAGATCCGCTTCATCCCGCGATACGACAAAAAGATGGCCATGATCACAGCCAGAAACATCATGATCATCAGTTCTCCCGGAGAGTAATAGAACAGGTCAAAAACCCTCAAGGCAACGAAGAACATCAAGAGCACGAGGACGACAAGAGCATTCAAGATAAAGATGGCGACCATCTTGAAGCTGAGAGAAAAACGAAGCTTTAAGGTTAACCAGCGCAAAAAACGCCCGGGAAGGCGGAAAAACCAGCGCACGACGCGTACGATCGTCCGAAGAGCCCCCCAGACAAAGACTGCGGGAAATCGGAAAATCAGCCACAGATAGTGCCATACGCTCTTGCGGGGATTGGCCAGAGTGCCTTTGGGAGCGCGCCGCTTTCTAGCCATCGGATTATCTTTCGTCGAATCGGTAGCCTACGCCGCGGTGGGTGTGGATCAACTTGACACCGTAGGCTTGATCGATTTTGGCCCGTAGATAGCGCACATACACATCTAAGACATTGGTGTCGCCCATGTAGTCATAGCCCCAGACTTCTTCAATCACCTGCTCTCTTGTCAGTACTCTGCCCCTGTTTTCAAAGAAGTACAAAAGCAGAGAGAACTCGGTCTTCGTCAGCTTGATCAGCTCATCTCCATAGGTGACTTTGTAGCTGAGCGGGTCGAGCGTCAATTGACCAGCGGTATAGACAGAGGGGAGATGTGGGGTGCGAAGAAGTCGTCGGATGCGGGCGAAGAGTTCTTCGATCGAATAGGGCTTGGCCAAGTAATCATCGGCTCCCAAGTCGAGTCCGGAAACTTTGTCTACGACGTCTCCTTTGGCGCTGAGGATAATCACAGGGACATCAGAGGACTGTCGCAGGCGACGCAGAATCTCCATGCCGGAGAGCTCCGGAAGCATCACATCAAGAAGCACGAGATCGATATCATCTCGCAGCGCTTCATCGAGCCCTTGTCGTCCCCGATGGACCGTGATCGTCTCATAGCCTTCATGCTCCAGCTCAAGCTGAAGAAATCGGGCGATTCTTTCATCATCTTCTATAATCAATATTTTAGCCATAATTACCTCTGAGAAGATTATATCAGAAATGAATCTTAGGGAAACATACCCTTTCTTGGGGTAGATATAAGTCGAGGTGAGATTCATGACAAAAGAAAAATTGGAATATTTCCGCAAGATGCATCTCGACGGCATGCTGACCAAGGAAGAATTTGCCGATATCGAGAGAACATACCATTTCCAGGATCACTCCTTTTTGGAGATCGACGGAAAGAAGGAAGTCATTAAGAAAAAGCGACCGAGGAGCTATCGAGACGATCCGTATGCAGATGTGCAGCCGGAGAAACAGACGATCTTTGATCAACTGACATCTCGAAAAGGTGAAAAAAGAGGTCTTTCTTCGCTCTGGGGAAAACCATCTCAAGGAAAGGGATTCATCTCAAGTCTGATAGATGCACTCGAAGAACTCAACTCAAAAAGATAACCCTCCTTCTTTTGCTCCCCTGTGCCTTGAGAACACAGGGGAGTTTTTATGCTATGTTTCTTTCTTCAAATCGGCTGGTCAGGTCGTGAATCCAGCGGTGGTTTCTCAGTCTGCGGATGCACAGAATGGACTTTGCCACCTCCTCAGCCTGTAGGAGAAGGACGATAAAAACAGCATCCAGCTTAAGGAGAAAAACACTGATAAAGGCGATCGGGACGCCGATTCCCCATACGCCAAAGACCTCAATAAACATCGCATGACGGGTATCACCCCCGCCACGGGCGATTCCGACGATGAAGAGCAGGTTGATGTTTTTGAGAATCAGAAAGCTCCCTAAGATACGCATCATAGAGCGCGCCATTTCATAGGTCTCCACGCTCAACTCAAAGACTTGCAGGAGATAGGGGGAAAGGACAAAGAGCAGCACCATAAAGCCCATGGAGCCAAAGATACTGTACTTCATGAAATCCCTGGCGGTCTGCTTCGCCTCTTCGATTCGTCCGCTCCCTATGGAGACACCGAGGAGAAACGACGCGGCGCTCGCAAGGCCGAAAAATCCGACATCAAAAAAGTTGTACAGATTTCTTGTGACCTGGAAAGCAGCGACGGCACCCTGTCCGAGAAAACCCAGGTGGACGGTGTAGAGAACGATGCCAAGTGCCCACAGGGTTTCATTGGCCACCACCGGAAGGGAAGTTCGCAAAAGAGCGCGCAAGAAGTCCGACGTCAATGTCTTAAAGTGTCTGAGACGCGGGGCGATGAGCTTTTCATATCGATAGACAAACCAGACCATGAGAGCGAACTCAAAGATCCTGGCGATGGTCGTGGCAAGAGCGGCACCTACGATTCCCATCTGTGGAAATCCGAATTTGCCAAAGATCAACAGATAGTCAAAGACAATATTCGACAGAACCGCCAAAGAGGAGGCAATCATGGCAATCCTCGCCCGCCCGGTCGAACGGGTGGCGACCATGAAGGTCGAGGAGAGCGTGGTAAACAGATAGCTGGGGGCAACCCAGACGAGATAGCTACTTCCCAGCTGGATGACTTGTTGTTCGCGGATGAGAAGCCCCATAAGCTGCTCGCCAAAGAGCATGGCCGCTATCATGGAAACAAAACCGACGCTTCCGGCAAATAGAAGCGTGGCACTGACGGTGCGTTTGATATTTTCCTCATCTTCTCTTCCCATAAACTGCGAGAGAAAAGAACCTGAACCCGAAGCGATCCCGAAAGTGATCAGAATCATCAGAAAAAAGACCTGATTCGCCAGCGTGACGGCTGCTAATGCCTCTTCAGAGACATAGGAGATCATGGCGGTGTCAACGAAATTCAGAGAATAGGTGATGAGATTTTGTATGGCGACGGGGATACCGACACCAAGAAGTGCCCTCTTTGTGTCTGTTTTATGCATGAATTCATTGTAACAGAAGCCTTTGCGTGGGGATAGCAAAACGTGCTTTCTCAATGGGTCATAAGATGCGAAAAGTCTTGAAACGTCTCAGACATTTCGCGCGGCAGATAAATATAACACAGAATAAAAAAATATTTAGAAAGCATCACTTCTATATCTGAGCTGAAAGAGAGTATAGTTAGTTTAAGAGATAAAAGCGATAAGACCATAAGAACCGTCAAAGATACCGAATCGTCATAGGAAACTGACAAAAGAGAATGGGAAAAGAAGGTATATCATAATGGACAAACATACATCACTTAAAGGCGTGGAAGATACTTTATATATCCCTCTTGCCGCTAGAATATATGCATCCGAAAAGTTTCCACAATTTTTCTATGATGAAAAAGCCCTATCGTTAAAACAGTATGTACCGACAGACAGCATAGACAACAACACGACGGAATACTTTTATATGGCTAGTGTTTGTAGACAACAGACAATGGATGGTAAAATCAAGGGATTTCTCAATAAGAATAAAAGAGGAAATGTTGTATTTTTAGGCGCAGGTTTAGAGACGGCATATAATCGTATAGGAAATAAAAGTGCAAACTTCTATCAAGTAGATCTTCCGAATGTTATAGATGTTCGAAAAAAAGTGCTTGGAAACGCTGAGAATGAGAAACTCATTTCGGGAGATATGTTTGCGCTCGATTGGGTCAACGAAATAGATACCTCATTGCCTACGCTCATTTCTGTCGCAGGCGTTTATCAATATTTTGATGAATCTAAGATAATAGATATGATTAAAAAAATGAAGGCTCAGATTCCTAGTGGGGAATTGATATTTGATGCAACAAATTCTAAAGGATTACTGCTTGCGAATAAATATGTCAAGAAAACAGGAAATAAAAATGCACAAATGCATTTTAGTGTTGATGATCCAAAAGCGTTTGCAGATCAAACGAATACAAAACTATTAGAGGTTGACGGGTTTTTTCAAGCAGCATTAAAAGACTGCCGTGGATTAAGCTTTATGACAAGGATATATATGTATTTTGCAGATAAATTGAATAGGACATTGGTTATCCATCTATCTTTTAGTTCGGAATGAATTGAAAAGCGGATCTAGAGTAATTGCATTTACCGACGGATTCACTTAAAAAAGACTCCTTCATGTATCGCTTGGAAGCATGAAGGAGTTTTTCATTTAGGGAAAACCAATTATCTAGGCACTTGCAGCGGACTGATGCTCGTACATCTCCAAGTAGGTGCCCCCTAGCTCTATAAGCTCTTTATGTGTTCCCGCTTCGAGGATGCGCCCTTTGTCGAGGACAAAGATCGTATCTGCATCACGAATAGTGGAGAGCCTATGAGCAATAAGAAGGGTGGTTCGGCCCTGCTTTAATCGTTCGATACCCGCTTGGATCAGCTGTTCGGTCTGTGAATCAACATGGCTGGTGGCCTCATCAAGGACGAGGATGGCAGGATTTTTTGCAAGCGCTCGGGCAAAGCTGATGAGCTGACGCTCTCCGGCGGAGAAGGTCATGCCTTTTTCCGTGATGGGCGTGTGAATTCCCAGAGGATGGCGCTCAAGAAACTCTTCTCCTCCCACTTCAAGAAGCGCCTGCAACGCCATTTCCTCGGTGATTCGATCATCGTGGAGGGTGATGTTTGTCAGGATAGTGCCGGTGAATAGATGGGGATCTTGTAAGACAATGGCCATGTGATCCCTGGCTCCACCTAGTGAGAGTTCATGCAGATTTTTTCCGTCGAGTTTGATGGTCCCGTGTTGCGGGGCATAAAACCCGAAGAGAAGGTTCATGATGGTGCTTTTACCTGAACCGGTGTGACCGACAAAGGCAGCCGTTTTTCCGGGTTCCAGATGAAATCGGATATCTTTCAGGACATATTCTTCATCCTGATAATAGAAACTCACATCCTCAAAGTCGACAGCTCCCTCGAGATGCTCCGGTGCGTCTGTCAGTGGTACGCCTTCTGTCCGAAGAAGAGTAAAAATGTGATCGGCAGCTACTTTTGCGCGCTCCAGTTGTCCCAGTCGCTGAATGATGTTATTGGCCTGGTTGTAGATGAGATTCATGTAATTGATAAACAGATACAGCGAGCCGATGGTGACAGGGTAGGCGTCTGTGAGCCAGCCCCAGCCGAAGTAGAGAAGCACAATCGCCATGGAGACATAGCGAAGAGACCCGATGGCATTAAAGGAGCTATAGCTCTCCAGTTGCGTCAGCTTGATGTCCTGATCGTAGATGGCGTCGTTTAACTCACTGAATTCTTCATAGATCTGCTCTTGCATCCCAAAGGCCTGAAGAATCTGCATCCCTCCGATGTTTTCATTGAGGTTTGCATTGAGTTCGCTGAGCTTCTCTCGGTGGACTTTGTTGAAGCTTGTCGATTTTCTGCGGTAATCTGCAAAGAGATACAGGAGAAAGGGGACAGGAATGAGCGCCATGAGAAACATCTTCCAGTCCATCAGTAGAAGCGTTCCATAGATCCCTGTGAGATAGAGCGTTGCAATCGTCACATGCGCCAGTACGACTTGGAAAAGGATGCGCACATCCCGGGTGTCATTAGTGATGCGAGAGACCACTTTGCCCGCCGGCAGCATGTCGAAATAACTGATGGGAAGGGTCTGCACATGGGCAAAAAGCTCCTCCTGCATCCATTGTGCAATGCGGTTTGCCGCGCGCTGGAAGGAGACGCTCGAAGCGTAGCCAAAGCCGGCACCGCTGACAACGGAGAGTAAAAAGAGGCCAAGTAGCAGGAGAAATTCCCGGATATTTGCGATCTTCTCCCCTTCGACAAGCAACCCGTCGAGGATTCTTGCCACGGTAGCGGGCGCCAGCAGATCGAAGATGACGCTCAGAAGCGCGAAGAAAAATCCGGCGAGGAGCATCCATCTGCCTCTTTTGGCGTAGGCAAAGAGTTTTTGATTTCTGTATTTATGCATATTCATCGAGTCCTCCTTCTAACTGCTGGTGGAGGAACTGCTCGCGATACCAGCCGTCTTCTTGCATCAGTTCTTCGTGGGTTCCACGCTGTGTGATGCGTCCGCGTTCGAGGACGAGGATCAGATGTGCGCCCGTCACGGCGCTTAAGCGGTGAGCGGTGATAATGGTGGTCTTTCCCAGCCTGTCTTCTTGCAGATGAGAGAGAATGCGAGACTCAGTGGTCGCATCCACAGCGCTAAGCGCATCGTCGAGGATGAGAATATCGGGTTCACGAAGAAGGGCTCTAGCAATCGAGATGCGCTGCTTTTGTCCTCCCGAGAGGGCAATGCCCCGTTCGCCCGTGAGTGTATCCAGACCATGGGGAAGCAGTTCGAGGTCTTTTAAGAAGTCTGCTTTATTGAGCGCATTGGTGAGATTGGTATCATTTTCTTCGATGCCAAAGAGAACGTTTTCGCGCACGGAGCGAGAAAAGAGCTGGTGCTGCTGTGGGACGTAGCCGATGCGGCTTCGCAGACTTTCGAGTGTGTATCTTTCAATCGGAATGTCGTTGAGAAACAGTGACTCATGAGCAAGGGGGAATAGATGCATAAGAGAGCGCACGAGCGTCGTCTTTCCGCTTCCGATTTTTCCCACCAGCCCCAGCGTCTGTCCTTCTTCCAGTTGAAAAGTGATGTTTTCAAGTGTCGGCGTGTCGCTTCCGGGATAGGTAAAAGTGAAATCCTTGAAGTGAATATCTCCCTTTGCTTCATACTCAATCGCTTCGGGGATATCTTTGACCTCTTCTTCGTAGTCGAGGAGCTCTTGGATGCGATCCATCGCTGTGACCGCCTGCTCTGTAACGGCGATATACTCACCGAAGGCCATCATCGGCCACGAAAGGAGATTGAGATATACCGTGAAGCTGATCAGATTTCCCAGAGTGATTTCACCCGTGCTGACATAATAGCTCCCGAGCCCAAGGGCAATGAGCGTGCTGATGCCCGGGATGATGCGGGAGGCCGGTGGGAACAGAGCGATTACTTTAGCAAAGAGAAAATTCTTCTTAAATAGATCTTCGGCCTGCGCGGCAAACTGCCTTTTCTCTTCTTCTTCTCGGACAAACGCGCGCACGACACGCACGCCGGTGACGTTTTCAAGAACGCGCTCGTTCATGCGTTCAAATGCCTTTTGAGAGGCCTCAAAGGTCGTAGTGATCTTCGATTCAAGCTCTTTACTGACCACAATTAACAGCGGCAGAGGAAGAACGGCCGCAAGGGTCAGCTTCCAACTGATCGTCACTGCCATGATGCTGAGGATTCCAAGGGGATACAGGGTGGCATCTCCTAAACTCATCAGGCCAAAGCCTGCAAAATCTCCCAGCGCATTCACGTCATTTGTGGACTTTGCCATGAGGGAGCCGGTGGTGTTTTTTTCAAAGAAAACAGGGCTTTGGATGAGAAATTTTCTCATCAGACGTCGGCGGACATCCCTTCTGATCTGATCGGCTCCGGCAAAAATGAGCATACTCCAGACGTAGCTGATCGCGTACATGCCGATGATGACGAGGAGCATGAGAGCGAGCTGCCATAGAAGATCTCGAAAGGTGATGGTCCGGTTGTTAATCTGATCGGTGAGAACGCCGATCATGCGCGGAGGAATGAGCACCAGAAAATAAGACAAAATCAATGCGATCAGTCCATAGATGTACTTTTTTTTGTATATGCGGATAAACCAGGCGACTTTTTTAAAGATAGTAAACAAGGAGGGATACCTCAGTTCTCGTGTTGGCACAAAAAAACGCACCTCTACAGGTGCGCTCACTTGTAGCCGGGGAATCCCCGCTTAATTGTCAGAGCGGGAGGAGTTGAATTGTGTAAGTGTGGTTCTTTCTTTGGTCATGACGGCTCCTCCTTTTAAATAATTTGTTTTATGCGAATTCCATGATAACAGCTCACAGGATCTGCGTCAATAAAAAAAGTCCCTTTACGGGACTGTGAGATAAGTAGTGGTTACAAAACGGTTTTCAAGCTTCCTCTGCAAGAACATCTAGGCGATACTCGGAGCCCTCCACTTCAGGGAAGAGCTCGAAGCTGTTTTTTAGAAACACGATAAAGTCGCTGAGAACATCTCGATCAATGGAGTAGTATGTTCTCTTCCCGCTTTTACGGGGCTTGATCACACCGACTGTCTGCAGTCGCTTGAGGTCATGTGACAATGTGGGTTGTGTCACTTTGAAACTGTCCATCAACTCTAGGGTGCATTTTTCACCGTCGAGCAGTAGTTCGAGGATCTGGAAGCGCTTTGCATTTCCCAAGACCCTCAGTATCATACAGGCTTGTCTTAAAGTCATATCTCCCTCTTCGTCTAGTAGTGAACGTGACGATCCTAATATCACGAAAGTTTCTTTACATATGCTTGTCAATAGTTATCTGGAAAACATATTCTATATTTGCAAAATATGTATATAAGCGTCATTCGCTTTCGTGAATAAGACACTCATAGCAAAGAGCATCCAAGAGGGAATTAAATCCAAAGAGGAGCAAAAAAAGAAAGATCCGGCGGATCTCTCTTCAACAAATGATCTATCGGCGTACCAGTTTCTCTTTTAAATAGGCTCTCAGGCTCTCAGGGATGCTTTGATCCTTTAGGTACGTATCCATGGAAAAAAGATACAGCGTGACATCCATCGGGTTGTCTTCGATAAACGTTTCGATCGACTCGATAGCAATCTGCAGAGCCTCTGCCACCGGATAGCCGTAGATACCGCTCGAGATCAGGGGAAACGCCACGCTGGAGAGCCCCTTGTCTTTTGCCAGCTCCAATGAATGGATGTAGCTGTCTCGAAGAAGCTTCTCTTCCTGGCGATGGCCTCCTTCATAGACTGGCCCCGCCGTGTGGATGACATGCTTAGCGGCTAGAGAAAATCCCGGGGTGATGACGGCTTCTCCGGTGGAGATCGGTGCCAGTGGATCACACGCTTGTCGAAGCTGATCTGCGCCCGCTGCGCGGAAGATGGCTCCGCAGACTCCTCCTCCCATCTTCAGCTGGGTATTGGCGGCATTGACGATGGCGTCGCCTTCAAAACGGGTGATATCTCCTTCTCGAATAGTAAAGGCCATGAATGCACCTCCTCAGGGGGTCGACTTGGGTTCAAATATGCGCGAGAGTAGGGGTCTATAGGTGCCGATCGCTCGGACCGGACAGACCTCCGCACAGCAAAAACAGCTGATGCAACCTTTCACTGTATGATGGGCTTTTGTGTCGATCATCGTGATGACATTCGCCGGACAGATCCGAGCGCATTTTGCGCAGCCGATACAGATGTCGTGGTCAAACACAGGAAGCGGACGTAGTCTTTCGAGGATGCGCTTCTTGATAAATGAAGGCACCCAGAAGGGCAAAAATGTCACGCTGAGTGAGTCGGGCAAGACGAAAGGTCGGGAAAGAGGCGTCGGATCCCCTAGGATCTTCACCTCTTGAAAGAGCGCGCGTTTTGTGGCAGAAAGAAGCGTAGGTACCCGCTGGATCGGAATGCCGGCGATCTCACAGGCGACCTTGTCTAAACTGTGAGGATCTTGGCTTCCGATAAGAATTCCGCATGGGCGAGGATCTCCGCCGCCCGGGCCGTTTCCTTCCATCGCCACAATGCCATCAATTATGTGATAGTCCGGCTGAAGAAACTCTGCAACATCCACCAGATGCTCTGCAAAGGGCAGAGGTTCTTGTAAGCGAAGATGATGAGAGGCTTTGGCAAGACCTGCAATGGTTCCGTAGAGATTTTTTACGGCGCCTGTGTATGTCATCATGCCGTGGGTTTTGAGTTTGGCGATGTTGATCACAAGATCCGCTTCAAGAAAGACACTCATCATCGGAAAAGAGCGGAGTGTCTTTGCATCAGGCAGTGTCACCGTCTCGCTTTTTAGTGAATTATTTAGCGCAGCGCCGCTGTTTTTTGCCGCAAGCTCCATCCCGCTCGCGCGATAGATGCTCCTTAGCTGCCCTAGGTGATTGGGGCCCCCGGGGCTGTCAGCGATCGTCACACGTGCTCCGCGCTCGGTCAGGTACCGCGCGACTGCTTCGACGACGAGCGGATGTGTTGTCACCGCTTGATCGGGCGTTGCTTTTCGCAGGAGATTGACCTTGAGCACCACATGCTTGCCTTCTAGCGGGGCGGTGAGATCGGCCAGCATCGCCTCCACCGCTGCAGAAATTGGCTCTCTGTCATAGTTGTCGATTCTAAAGATATGGAGATTCATCGAGTCCTCTTTACCAAGTTTGTATCTATTGTACCCCCATCAGCAAAAATTCCGAAATATCTTTTCTCTTCGTGATGGCGTTTCTTTCACGTATAATAAAGGACAGAGATGAAACGAGAAAAGGAGGAGGACCCCGGAGTCCTAGAAAGCCTATGAAGAGTTCCGCCCTTTCGATCAACAAGAAAGCATATATCAGCTCCCTTGTCATTCTTGTCACTCTTCTAGCCGCCAGCATCCTGTTGACCTTTGTGATTCCCTCCGGCGAATACGAACGGATCGAAGTCGATGGAGTCGAACGCCTCGTCCCTGATAGTTTTCGCTTTGTAGAGACGACGGATGTTCACCGAATCCTGTGGCTGATTGCGCCGATTGCTCTTCTATTTGGGCCAGATGCTGCGATAGCGATTGTCATCTCCTTGTTCATTTTGTTTGTCGGCGCCACATTTACCATACTTGAAAAGAGCGGCATTCTCTCAAGTATCGTGGAGAGCATCGTGCGGAAGTTTTCTTCAAAGCCGCACGCACTGATCGCCGCACTCTGTCTGTTCTTCATGGCGATGGGCTCGGTCTTTGGCACCTTTGAAGAGGTGATCGTGCTCGTGCCGATGATCCTGTCTCTGAGTTATTCCATGGGATGGGATGCCTTCTTAGGTTTGGGGATGAGCCTGTTGGCGGTAGGCTTTGGCTTTTGCTGTGCGACGTTTAATCCTTTTACACTGGGTATTGCGCAGGAATTGGCGTCGCTCCCACGCTTTTCGGGACTGCTCTTTCGCCTACTGGTGTTTGCCTCTGTCTACCTGCTTCTCGTTCGCTTCTTGATTCGCTATGCAAAATCTCTTGAAAGAAAGGGCGAAGGATCGAAGTTGAGCCCGCCCTCAGAAGAAGCGTCCAATCCGCATGTCTTAAAAGCCAGAAAAGTATTCTATCTCTTTCTTGTCCTCATGCTTCTTGTCATGATCGCCTCTGTCTTCAGCGAGGCTCTCTCCACGCTCGTCCTCCCAGTTATTGCGCTGATGTTTCTTCTAGCCGGCATCTTATGCGGGACGATCAGCCGGTATCGCCGGGGAGGGGTGTGGAAGGATGTCTTGCATGGCATCGTGTCCGTGGCTCCGGCGATTGCGTTGATTCTTTTGGCGATGAGCGTGAAGTACGTGATCACTGAGGCCAAGATCATCGATACGATCTTGTATTACAGTTCTTCCACCATGCAGCAGCTCCATCCGCTGAGCGCTCTCTTTCTCCTTTTTGTCATGGTGTTGGTGCTCGAGTTTTTCATCAGCTCCGGCAGCGCCAAAGCTCTTCTCATCATGCCTCTTGCGATTCCGCTTGGCGATCTTTTGGGGATCACCCGGCAGAGTGCGGTACAAGCGTATTTGTTCGGCGACGGATTTAGCAATGTCTTCTATCCCACCAATGCTGCGCTTCTGATCGCCCTTGGCTTTGCGGGCGTGAGTTACTCAAAGTATATGCGCTGGTCACTGCGACTGCAGCTCTCGGTACTGGCTTTGAGCCTGGCCTGGCTGACAGTGGCTTACTTTATCGGTTACGGTCCTTTATAGAAAGGCGGTTTTATGAATCCACTGACTCTTGCAAACGCCGGTATTGTCTATATCGTGTGCGCAGTGGTTGTCCTCTATGTTTTTATTCTCTGCATCATCTATCTGCGCCACGGTCTCCAGCGGGCTAAAGAACTTGGCATTTCTAGGGAAACGATACGAAGCACTATTCGCTCTTCTGCCGGGTTTTCCATCGCCCCTTCGATTCCCATCATCCTAGCTCTGATGGCTATGATGGGGGTGCTGGGCATCCCTTTTCCCTGGATGCGCTTGTCGATCATCGGCAGTTTTCAGTATGAACTGATGACGGCCAATATCGGCGCGTCGGCCATGGGAGTTAGCCAGCTAGGCTCGTCGCAGATGACGCCACAGGTTCTCTCCAATGCCTTTTGGGTGATGACGCTGGGGATTCCCTGGGGGATGCTCTTAGCGATCTTTACAATGCGCAAGTTCTCAACAGGCCTCGACAAAGCGAGGAAGAAAGACGCGACAAAGCTCACGCTGATCATTACCGCGCTGTATTTTGGGATGCTTTCTGTATTTGTGGGACCTCCTCTTGTACAGGGCGGATTGCCTCTCTACACGCTTCTTGTGAGTGCGGCGATGTTTTTGCTTTTGAATGCTCTGGCGAAAAAAAGCAAGATCGGGTGGCTCAGCGACTATGTGTTCACTTTTTCGATGTTGGGGGGCATGGTGTTCAGCGTGCTCTTTAGCCTGTAGGAGGTTGCGATGAAAGACATTCACAGCTTAGGTGTAAAATCCCTGACCGGCATGCTGGTTCTTATGATCAGTGCGCCGCTGGTGATCTCGCTATACTTCAACATCTTCCCTCCCGTCGGACCTTTTCTGTCGGGCTTCTTGCAGGCTGCCATGATTTACCTTCCGATTGCGGTGGCGGAATACTTCACATTTGTTCCGATCTTGGGGCCGGGAGGAAGTTATCTTGCGTTTGTGACGGGAAATCTGACCAATCTAAAAATCCCCGCTGCTGTCGTGGCGATGGATCAGGCAGGAGTCAAAAGCGGAACGGAAGAAGGGGCGGTCATTGCACAGATTTCCGTGGCCATCAGTTCCATGGTGACGATCCTTGTCGTGCTGATCGGGATGCTTCTGATCCTCCCTCTGCAGCCGCTTCTTAGCTCACCCGTTCTCGCGCCTGCCTTTGAAAACATTCTGCCGGCGCTGTTCGGTGCACTGGGGGCTCATTTCTTTTCACAGCACAGAAAACTCGCCGTGGTGCCGCTTCTTTCTACGATGATCCTGGCGGCGACGGTGATCTACGTATTCAAACTGAATTTCCAATCGATACAAGGGGTGTTGATTCCGGTACTGGGACTGATCTCCGTGGCGAGCGCTCTTTATTTCTATCGTATCGGTTGGATCAAAAAGGAGGACATTGAATGATACAGCGTTTGGCGGAGTCTATGTCGGAAGCTGTCAAAATACCGACGATTTCCCATGCCGATCCTACCAAGGAAGACAGGGAAGTCTTTTCTGAGTTTCTGACATTTCTAGAAAACAGATATCCTACCATGTACGCAAAACTGGAGATCAAGCGCTTTGGCGACAGCGTTTTGTATACTTGGAGAGGCAAAGAGGAAGAAGGAGAGCTCTTTTTAGCTCACTACGATGTGGTGCCGCATGAAGGACAGGAATGGACCACGGATCCTTTCGGTGGGGCAATAGAGGGAGGATTTGTTCACGGAAGAGGGACGCTTGATGACAAAGGCAACTGTATTCTCCTGCATGAAGCGATCGAATCCCTGCTAAACGAAGGATTTGTACCTCAAAAAACAGTCTATCTCGCGATAGGAGCCGATGAAGAGGTCGGTGGAAGGCGAGGAGCTGTGGAGATGGCCAAACACCTCAAAGAAAACGGTGCGATCATTCACACCATTCTCGATGAGGGAGGGGCCGTGACGGTAGATGCCATGGAAGGGGGAGAAAAACCCTTTGCGCTCGTCGGCTTAGCGGAAAAGGGAAGCACCAATTTCCTGCTGAGCTTAAGGGGGCAAGGAGGTCACTCTTCGATGCCTCCACCCAGCACCGTGATTGGAAAAATGGCGACGTTGATTCAAAAAATCGAAGCGAATCCGCCCATGCCTCGATTGACACCGACGGTACGAGCGATGTTTGAGACGATGGCGCCGTTTATGGGGACAAGAGGAAAACTGCTGGCGAGAATCAAACAGCTTTTCCCGGTGATATCAAAAGCACTGGTCAAAAGTCCTACCACGAACTCCTTCGTCCGCACGACGTTTAGTGTGACGATGATCGATGGAGGCAACGCCCCCAATGTCCTCCCTGCCAAAGTCCAGGCCGTCGTCAACGCCCGCATCCTGCAGGGAGACAGCGTGGAAGGCATCATGACGTATCTGAGAAAGCACCTGGGGGACGAGGTGGAGATCGAAGTGACGCTGCATGAAGAACCTTCGAAGACGACGCCGCATCAGACAAAGGAGTTTGCCGTCTTAAAAGAAGCGATTGAGCATACATTTGGCGATGTGGTGGTCGTGCCTTATCTGATGAGCGGGGGAAGCGATGCGCGCCACTATCAAGTGCTCAGCGAGCATATTTATCGTTTTAGTCCGGTGGTCATGACAAAAGAAGATATTGCAAGCATCCACTCCGCCGACGAGAAGATTTCTCTTGAAAATTTGGAGAAAGGGTTTGTCTTCTTCAAGGATTATCTAAAACAGCGAAGCATGAGGTAACGCATGAGATGCACCATTGTCTACTTCAGTCTGAGCGGCAAAACAAGACAAGCTGCTGATATACTGGCGACCTCCCTTCGCGCCGAACGGATCGAGCTGAACACGAAAAAGCCCTATCCGAAGCTGCGCTTTTTGCGGCTTCTCGTTGGCGGGGCGCAGGCGGGTAGGAAGGTGACGCCGCCGTTAGTTCCCTATGATGTAAAAGAAGATCAGGATCTGTATATCCTCGGAACACCCGTATGGAACGCTACGATGTCTCCGGCTCTTCGCACCTTTTTGACAGAAAACGCTTTGAAAGGAAAGAGAGTCGCGGCCTTTGCTACGAGTCTCTCAGGAGATGCAGACAGGTGTTTTTTGCAGATGGAGGAGCTGATTGGAGAACCACTGAAAGGGAGAGTGAGTCTTCGCTCCTCAAAGGGGAGCTTTTCCCCAAGAGAACTTGAAAAGCTGGAGAGATTTGCCGATCAACTCTGGATCGACGGACAGGAAGAACAGTGAAAAAGATACTATTTGTAGAAGACGATCATGCGATCGCATTGGCCCTGACGTATTCTCTGGAAGAAGAGGGGTACGAAGTCGTTCACACGTCGGGGGTCGAAGAGGCGTTGGAGGCGCTCCGCTCGAGCTTTGATCTGGTACTACTGGATCTGGGACTCGGGGAGAGAAGCGGATATGAGATCTGTCGGGCGCTCTCGGGAAGCGACATCCCGATCATGATTCTGTCGGCTATGGATGACGAGGCAAACATCGTGATGGGACTAGATCTTGGGGCTGTCGATTATGTCACAAAGCCTTTTCGCCTGCAGGAGCTCCTGAGCCGAATCCGCGGGATCCTTCGGCGCAGGGAAAAGAAAGAAGAAGGCCCGATCTATCGCCTCGGCAAGATTCAGCTTGATGCCGCCAAAGCAAGGGTGAGTGTCGATCATAGAGAGGTATTTCTCAGTGCACTCGAGTATCGGCTCCTGCTCCTTCTCATGCAGCATCCCGGGCAGGTTCTGAGCCGGGAGCAGATTATCGAGAGACTTTGGGATGTCGACGGACAGTTTATCAATGACAATACGCTGAGCGTCTACATCAAGCGCATCCGTGAGAAGGTAGAAGACGTCGACGGGTCGCTCATCCGCACGGTGCGCGGTTTAGGCTACTGTGCAGGGGAGTGAGCAGATGAAGCGATGGTTGGCAGGCTTTGCCGTTCTTGCGGCGGGCTATGCAGTCTATATCAGTTTCAGATGGGACATGCGCGCTGGGATGTTGCTAGCAGGCATACTGATCTTAATTGCCTCTGTGTGGGCGGTAGAGCAGTATCGGCGCAGGCGTGTGATCCGGGAGCTCTCCACTCAGCTTCGACGCCTCCTATCGGGGAGTGAGGTGATGGACATCACGCAGTACGAAGAGGGAGAGCTGGCGGCGCTTTCAGCCGATATCTACAAAGTCATGGTGGCTTTTCGAGAGCAGGCGGCTACCTTGCAAGGAGAGAAGTTATGGCTGGCCGACGCCATCAGCGATATCTCCCATCAGCTAAAAACCCCCATCACGTCGATGTTGATGCTGACGGATCTATTGAAGAAAGATCTCTCTGAGGAGAGAAGAAGTCAGTTCATAAGGCAGCTTAGCTCGCAGAGTGTTCGTCTGCAGTGGCTGGTGCAGAGCCTACTGACCTTGTCAAAACTCGATGCGCAGGCGATTGTGTACCAGTTGGCGCCTGTGACCTACAGAGATCTTATCGAGAAAGCAGGGGAGCCTCTGTTGATCGCAATGGAGCTAAAAGGGCAGCGGCTCGAAGTGACGGGAGATCTGGACTCGTCTCTACAAGTTGATCGCAATTGGACGGCAGAGGCAATAGGAAATGTGATAAAAAACGCCTCGGAGCATGGACCGAGAGATTCTGTGATTCGTGTCGAGGGAAGTGATCGGCCGATGAGTCGCGTGATCGAGGTGACAAACAGTGGAGATATCCCGGCAAATGAACTGCCTCATCTGTTTACTCGCTTCTACCGCGGCAGCCAAGCGGCCACAGATAGTGTGGGAATCGGGCTGGCGATCAGCCAGGCAATCATCCAGCAGCAGGGAGGACAGATAGAAGCTTTGAGCCGAGAAGGGGAGACGACATTTTGCATACGTTTTCCAAAGTGACGATTCCGTCACTTTTTTCGTCATCGAAGAGTCACCTAGAGAGCGCATACTGGATTCAAAGCCTTGAGGAGGAAAAAATATGGATATACTTCAGGTAAAGAATCTAAGTAAGCACTACGGAAAAGGCGAGACGCTTGTCAAGGCGATCGACGATGTCACCTTTAATCTAGTGAAGGGAGATTTTGTCGCGATCATCGGCCCTTCCGGTTCAGGCAAGAGCACTCTGATGCATCTCATCGGAGGGGTTGACAAGCCGACGCAGGGAAAGGTGCTGATTGATGGCCAGGATATCTACACATTTTCTGAGGATAATCTGGCGATTTTTCGACGCCGCCAAGTAGGTCTCATCTATCAGTTCTACAATTTAATCCCGATTTTAAATGTAGAGGAGAATATCAAACTGCCGCTTCTGCTTGACAAACAGAGAGTGGATGAAGGACAGTTTTCCGATCTGGTGGCGCAGCTGGGGATCGCAGATCGCTTGCATCATCTGCCCAATCAGCTTTCCGGAGGACAGCAGCAGCGCGTCTCCATCGGCCGCGCCTTGATATACTCTCCCGCTCTCGTGCTTGCCGATGAGCCGACAGGCAATCTCGACTCCGATGCCAGTCAGGAGATCATCCATCTTTTGGAGGAGTGCAATCAGCGCTATCGACAGACGATCGTCATCATCACACATGATGAGCGCATCGCGATGCGGGCCAAGCGTATTTTGACGATGAAAGATGGAAAGATCGTCAAGGATGAGAGGCTGCGACGATGAATATCATCCACACCTTATCGATAAAGTCGATCAAAAAAAACAAGACGACCTCGATCGTCACCATTTTGGGGATTATTATGAGCGTGGCGCTGATGACGGGACTCTTCCTATTTTCAAACGGCATGTTGAACTTCCTGCGAGATGACTACGGCCTTCGCCACGGAACCGCTGAGGTCATCATCGATGAGATCGATCGCTCGGCGCTGGCCCAGTTGCCGCATCGCGACATGATCAAGCAAGAGACAACATTGGCGCTGATCGGCGCTGAAAAAGTCACATCAGATTACTATGTGCACAACCATGTCGTCGGAATCCAACAAAAAGATATCAACACGACGGTGCCGATGGATGTCGAATTTGGAAGACTTCCTGAGAATCCGGGCGAGGCGCTGATCACACCGGAACTCAACAGCCTATTTGATAAGCCCGTGGAGCCCGGTACACAGATACGGATTGATCTGTTGACGCCCAGCAGCTATACAGAAAAAGAAAATATTCAGTATACAAGACAAGAAAAAGAACTCACGGTCACCGTCGTGGGCATCTTAAGAAACACGCCCCTGCGCTATCCGATGACAGAGCCGACGTATTTTGTCCTGCAGACACCAGAAGAGAACCAGGCAGCGCAGAGAGTTTGGGCCGGATTTTCTCTAAAGAAAGTCAATGATGCCAATCTGAAAACGTTTACAAAGGATCTCCCCGGTTCCTATGAAATCACGGAAATGGCCAAGTACTCTCCGAATGTGTCTTCAAGTGCACGGTTTTTTATCCAGGGATTTGTGGTGGTGCTGATGGTCATCGTGGTGGCTGCCGGCGTCGGACTCATTCAAAATGGCTTTATGATCAGTCTGTCCCAGCGCGTGCAGGAGTTGTCGATTCTATCGAGTGTCGGGATGACCAAGAGACAAAAATGGAATATGTCTCTTCGAGAGGGCTTGTTCATGTATTTGATCGCTCTTCCGATAGGGATGGTCTCGGGCTTTGTGGCGATGGAGATCTTGTTTCGCATCCTGACCCCTATGATGCAGGGATTTGTTCAGTCGAAGGCAGAGATGACATTGGTGTGGGAGCCGATGACGCTTTTGCAGATTGCGCTACTGAGTCTCTTGACAGTGATCGTCGCCACCTTGATTCCCACCCTTCGCGTTTCGCGCCAGACGCCCCTTGTCGGTGTGCGGCAACAAGAAGAGATCAAGATCAAGCCGAGACAACTTCGTTCTCCTTGGCTTGTGAGAAAGGTATTTGGACTCGAAGGCGATCTCGCTTGGAAAAATCTTCGACGCAATCGCAGAAAGTATCGAGCGACACTGATTTCGCTAATATTTAGTCTGCTGCTCTATCTGAGTCTGTCGAGTCTTGTGTATTACATGCATCAAAGCACCGAGATCACGCAATCGCGTGGAACGGAAGATATGGTTCTCTCCACACAGGGCGCCGAGAGCTTCCGACAGCGCGACAGTTTTGAAAAAATCGCGCAGATGGATGGGATCAAAGAATCATACTGCAGCTACTATCTTTCGGCGTTTTATATACCGGAGAGTGCGACTGAGGGCAGCCTCGAAGAAGGAGAAGATCGAAAATCCGTACAGATCATCAGCTATGATCCCGAGACGATGAGCGTCCTTTTAAATGAGTGGAAGCTCAGCGAAGAGGATCTCAAGGGTGCGCGGGGCGTGCTGGTCAATCATTCCTTCTATCGAGATGATCAAGGGGCCATTCGCACAGAGAAATTCTTTGAAAACCCGCCCGGCGAATTTGCCGTGTTGATAGATGACCCAGATTTGAAGGCTTCCCATACACTGACGATTGTCAAATCGCTGCAAGAGCCGATGAGCAAGTTCAACGCCTCATGGGGAGATACGCCGCAGGTCATCGTGCTCCCTGAGACGATGGAAGAGTTGACAATAGGGATGGGACAGATAGAAGATATACTGCCCTATATGAATCTACGGATGATTGTGGAAGAGGAAAATCATCGGGAGATTAAGGAAACGCTGGAAAAGACAATCAAAGACTCGGAAATGCGTATGGACTTAACCGATCATCGCGGGCGCTTCCAGAGGGAGAGGGACTTTATCACGGTCTCTAAGATTCTCTTCTTTGGCTTTGCGACGATCATCGCCCTCATCTCTTTAGCCAATATCTACAACAGCTTGATTTCGTCTCTGAGGCTGCGAAAGAAAGAGTTTGCCATGCTGCGCTCGGTAGGAATGGAAGAAAAAGCCTTTCATCGCATGATTCGGTTTGAAAGTTACTTCTACTCACTGAAGCTGCTACTTTATGGCATTCCCTTAGGCGTGCTGTCGAGCTTTGCGATCTACCTCTATCTTGGCCAAAGAGTCAACGTGCCATTTAACGTCCCGATCGCTCATTTTGCAGGGGCGGCTCTGACGGTCGTGGTGGTGCTGATCCTGATCATGCAGCTCGGCTCCCGATCCGTACGAAAGGGAAATATCCTCGATGCACTGAAGATGGAGATGGATCTATAGCGTATAAAAAAGAGAGCCTTTCGCTGCGAAAGGCTCTCTGTGTTTTTCAATATGCGTCAACGAAATGCCTGGGGAGCTTTTTCTTTGATAAAAAGCTGAAAGTCTTCCCAATTTCCCTTGGTGAATCCTTTCTTTTCTAGGATCATTCCCTGCTCTCCTTTAAGAAGAGCAAAGAGTTCCTTGGTTTCAAAGGAACCGTCGAGTTCAGAGTAGGGAATGCTCAGGCGCGACGAGCCGATCTGATACTCAAGGTCGTGCTCCTGAAAGCGCACCCGCAGTTGAGGATTTTTCCCATGATGTGAAACGAGCTGATTATACTGGTTCTTGCCTGTGATCATATAGCCTCTGGTGCCCATGAATAGAAACCAAAGAGTCGGGAGGGTGAGGACACCGGCGAGGATCTTTGAGACACTATAACTAAAGGCAGTCAGAGCGGCAAAGAGGATGGTGATGATCAGTGCCCCAATCTGCCAGCCTTTTCGAAAGCGTCGATACGCCCGTTGGGCGAATTGCATGTAGAGCTGTCTGGTCAGGGTGGTTTTATTGATAAACATGATGGCTCCTAGTAGCAAGGCAGTGGCTTTTAGACATACATGTATTATACTCGATATTCGTCAGGTAGTGAAAACTATGCTAAAATATTGTCACTAGAGAGAGGAGAAAGAATGACAAAACACCCGAGTGAATGGAAACGCTTTGACGTAAAGGCCCCTCCACGTCAGCAAAATCTCATTCTCTGGCCAGTGACTTGGATTGTGTCGAAATTCTTTGCCTGGCGTCACAAAGCCAAGCTCCGAAAAGTCCGCATGGAGGGACTGAAGCCTCCGTATTTGTTTCTGTCGAATCATAATTGTTTTTATGACTATGCGATGATGACACTTGCCCTGATGCCTCATCGCCCGAATTATATTGTGTCGGTGGATGGATTCCATGGCTTCACGACGATTTTAAAGCTTCTTGGAGGCATCGGAAAAAGAAAGTTCACCAACGACATCTATTTAATCCGCCAATTGCTTCGTGTCAAACAACGAGGCGATGTCATTGTCCTCTACCCGGAGGCCCGTTACTCCCTGATCGGAACGCGAGCGCTGATTCCCGAAGCGGTTGGGAAGCTAGCGAAACTTCTGAAAATACCGGTGGTCACACTCAATCAGACAGGCCATCATCAGACCCAGCCTTTCTGGAATCAAAAAGATCGTTTTATCCCTGTAGGAGAGGCGGTGGCTACGCAGCTTTATACAGCTGAGGAATTGAAGAAACTCTCAGTGGCCCAGATCAATCAGGGTATCCGAGAAGCCCTGGAGTACGACGATTTCAAGTGGCAACAAGAAAATAAGATAGTGATTGATCTGCCCAATCGCGCAGAAGGTCTTCACCATGTGCTCTATCAGTGCCCCAACTGCTTAAGCGAATATACGACCCGTTCGAAAGGGGCGCTCATCTACTGTGAGCATTGCCACAAAGAGTGGGAACTGACAGACATCGGAGAGCTCCGAGCGCTGGAAGGAGAAACGGAGTTTTCTCATCCACCTCACTGGTATGAGTGGCAGCGAGCCAATGTCCGAAAAGAGGTGGAAGAGGGGACGTATCGGCTCGAGACACCGGTCATCATTGATGCGCTTCCGGATTCCAAGAAATTTATTCCACTCGGGGAAGGCTGGCTCGTTCATTCCGAGGAGGGCTTTCGCATGACGTGGACGTATTTGGAGGAAGAGTATGTGCTCGAGAGAAAAGTCAATGAGATGTACTCGTGTCATATAGAAATTGACTTCCACGTGCGAAACATGAACTGCATTGATTTAAGTACGCTAGAGGACACCTATTTTGTCTATCCGCTGAGTGAGCAGGCAAGCATTACGAAGATTTCTCTGGCGACGGAAGAATTGTATAAGTACTATGTAGGAAATGTGGAGACGGGAGAGAAGAGCCCCTACGCCCTGCAACACAAGGCCTAGAAGAATACATCCATCTAGAAATGTCAAATCTGCTTCGGCAGATTTTTTTCTTGACAAAACACATCAACTGTACTAGTGTAATAGTACAACAGAGAACAGGAGGTTAACACATGAGCTATCCCTTTAATAATGAGCAGCCCATTTATCTTCAGCTCATCGACATCTTCAAACAGAAGTTTGTGCGCGCAGAACTTATCGAAGGAGATCAGTTGCCGAGCGTGCGAGATGTCGCTCTGCTCTATGGGGTTAACCCTAACACAGTGCAGAAAGCTTTTTCAGAGCTAGACCGCGAGGGACTGACTCGATCCGAGCGGACTTCCGGCCGATTCGTCATCGTGACGAAAGAACGGAGAAAAGAGATGCAAGAAGACATGGCAAAAGTATATGTCGAAGATTTTCTCGAGAAGATGGATGCTTTAGGGATCCAAAAAGAAGAGATTTATCACATGATCAGAGGAGAGAACGATGAACACAGTGATTGAATTGAAAGATGTCAGTAAAAGCTACGGTTCAACAAGAGGTGTTTTGGACCTGAGTTTTCAAATATCCGAAGGGCAGATTGTCGGCCTATTAGGACCCAATGGCTGTGGAAAGACGACGCTGATCAAGATGATCATGGGTCTATTGCAACCCGACAGAGGGGATGTGCTACTGGGCGGAACCGCTCCAAGAGAATCACTGCATCTCGTGTCATATCTGCCGGAGAAAACGTATCTCTGGGAATCGATCAAGATGGAAGAAGCCTTTGAGATCTTTGCCAATTTCTATCCTGATTTTTCCGTGGAAAAAGCCAGATCGATTCTCGCAGAATTTCAAATAGATGAAGAGACTCCTCTTAGAAGCATGAGCAAGGGAATGCAGGAGAAGGCGCAACTCAGTCTGGTGATGGGCAGAGAGTGTAAAATCTATATTCTCGATGAACCGATGGGTGGGGTCGACCCTCTCAGCCGGGAGACGATTCTGCGAGAGATTTTGCTCAACTACAATCCGGGTAGCACGATGCTCCTTTCAACCCATCTTGTCTCAGAGGTGGAGGCGATCTTTGAGCGAGTGCTGTTTATGGATCAGGGGAGAATTCTAGAGGATGTCGATGTCGAGAGGATTCGACAGATGGAGAATCTGAGTGTAGATGCGTATTTCCGCAAGATCTACAAAAACAAGGAGGATAGACATGTTGGCTAAACTCATCGCCTTCGATCTGAGAACGTATCGAAAGATGCTCTGGAAGCCTCTTCTCATATGCTTAGGTATTTTTCTGATAGCGACGGTCACGACGAGGTATGTAGAAGGTATCACCATATTTATAGCGATTATGGCGCTCATTGTGGCAGCCGGCTTCATCGTCTACACCATGGTTTCACATTACTATCGTCATTTCTATACACACCAAGGATATCTGACACATACGCTGCCTACCACACCGAGTCAAAAGCTCTGGGCAAAGTTTATCAGCGGATTCATTTTACATGTGCTTGCCATCGTCGGTGTCGGACTTGGTCTCTATCTCTTGTTTTATGTTTCCTTTAGAGACCTCATGCACTCTAAATTTTTCATGGATATGATCAAGGGATTCTTTGATGCCATCGGTCCGGCGACGGTTTGGGTTTTTGTCATCTCGCTCTTTCTCGCATATATAAGCTTCTTCGCCACGTACTCACTGTCGATCAGTGTAGGCATGAATAAATTCCTTCAGCGTTTTGGCGGGGGAGGAATCGCCCTGGCATTTGTCGGCATCTACCTGGTTCAGCAGCTGGTCAACCTTGTCAATTTCTTCACCCCGCTCTCAGTGAGAATCTTCCTAAATCCACGCTGGCATCAGATGATTCAAGTGGTCAATGAACAACCCTTTGGCTCCATGAGTATCTTGGCAGAAAGTGATGACTTGGTACCGGAAATCGCATATATGGACGTGGGTGTCCTTGCCATCGTCTATTCGATTGTCTTTGTTATCTTTAGCTTTCTGTGGGTTCGCAGAGAGATCAAGCTGATCAATTTGAGATAGACATCAAAAGCCAGCAAGAGAACACAGTCCTGTGATCGCTGTATGATAATATAAGCATGAGATGGAGGTCAGACATGTTAGCCAAACTCATTGCTTTGGATTTTAGATTCTATCGAAAAATGCTGTGGAAGCCTCTGGCGATCTGCCTGTTCATCTTCCTCTTTTCATCGATGGCAGTAGCAAACAGGACCGCTTCTGAACTGGGGATGTTTGTCAGCACCCTGACTCTCCTTGTGATGCTCGGCTTTGTTGTCTGGGCGATCGTGGCGCACTATTATCGTCACTTCTATACGCATCAGGGGTATTTAACACATACCTTGCCCGCCACAACGGCTAAGAAGCTGTGGTCGAAGTTCTTCAGCGGTATGATCTTGTACCTTTTGGCGCTGGCGACATTCTTCCTTGGTATGTACTTTCTCCTGCGGGTATCGCTGGGCCCGGCATATAAGTACTTTGGGCTGCCCGGCATGTTGGAATTTCTCATCAAATATCTGAAGACACCGGGCATCCTGCTCGCTGTGGGACTTGTCTTGTTGTCGTATGTCGCTTTCTTTGCTACGTATGCATTGACCATTGGACTGGGGATGAACAAGTATCTCCAGCGTTTTGGAGGGGGAGGGATAGCGATTGCCTTTGTAGGCTTGTATCTGTTCAAGCAGTTGATCGGGCTTATCAGTTCACAGGTACCCCTATCCCTACGGATATTTCTCAATTCACGCTGGTACAAGATGATCGAGCTCGTTCCCGTCAAACCGATCAGTACATTTGACAACTTGTTAAAATGGGATCCGGTTCCTGCCGCGACGCATATTGATATCGGTGTCGTCCCTCTCGCTGTTGATTTCCTTTTGATCATTGCTAGTATCCTGCTGATTCATCGATCACTTAAGAAAATCAATTTGAGATGATCCATGGGAACAGACAGATGAACAATTTATGATAAAAGGAAAAAGCAAGGAACGCTATGGTCATTCCTTGCTTTTTTTTAATG
>DUVM01000090.1 GCA_012841045.1 Tissierellia bacterium
CTCTTACTTTAAAGGCCTTTTGTTTCTGTTGGCACTCGAGCTTTAGATAGACATACGTGTCTTCGCTACTCAGCGCCATCGAAAAATCCAGCGGCGTTCTGGAGATGTACTTTTGAATTCTCTCCCTTGCCAACAGGACGTCGTTAAAATGAACCATCATTCCCCCTCTAATCTCTAAACAGTTACATGTAATAAGCATAGTTAAATTATAGCAATTGCAATGGATTTTGGATACAGACAAAAAGGACGGACCGCTAAGAGCCCGTCTGTCTAAAAGAAATACCTAAAGAAGTATATCGCATGTATTAGCTTGGATACCTGATCACATTCGATCAGCGAAACAGGTCGAGGAATTTATCCCAGAGAGATTTCGGGGGCTCCTCTTCCCCTTCGCTTTCTGCCACTTCTTCCTCCGTCTGCGCTTCACTCAGGTAGATGAACTGCACCTTTTGGATGCCCGTGTTTCTCGCATCGGCAAAGGATTGGAGGGTATACTCGCCCGGCACATAGTCTCCCATCGCCTCTTCTATCTTTGCCTTCATCTGCTCGTCCATGTTGCTGGTTTCGTTTCGCAGGGTGCTCGCACCACTTTTTAGCTGCTCTCCGCCGCCGGCAAGCTCTTTGACTCCCTGTGCAAACCCTCTTAATCCGCCGGATAATTGACCGACGCCGTCTGCATATTGACCAATTCCATCAATCAGCGCTTGATCGCCCTCCAACAGCTGTCCATGCGAGCTGCTGAGAGTCTGTGAACCTTCCGCCAGATCGTTGACGCCTGAGGTGATCTGCGAGCTCTCGTCGGAAAACTTTTTGGCGCCTTCTTGTAGCTTAGCGATTCCTTCTTGATCGAGTCGGTTCATCCCTACAGAGGCTTGCTTAACGCCTTCGACATACATTTTCAGTCCTTCGTGGAACTGGCGGTAACTTGCCGAGAACAGGCGCAAATTGTCAGCATATTCTTCGATCTCCTCGGGGGTGATCTTTTGAATCGCGTCGTTTATGCGGCTGATCATCGCCTTGATCTGATCATACTGTGACGCCATTTTTTCACAGGCTTCAATGAGCGCTGTAAGCGGTGTGTCAAGTGCGGCAAGAGCCCCGTGGATCTTTCGCAGTTCTACCGTTTGGGCGATCAGTTTCTGGCGTTCTTCTTGTACATGTTTGATAAAGGCAACGGCCGCCTCTAACTTCGTGTTACTAAAGGAGCCGGTGTCGAGTTCCGGAAGCAGTAGCGATGCATCAAGCGCATCTGCGATGGCCTCAATTTGAATGATGGACTCCTCGAGTCTCGTCGCCAAGAAATAGATATTTTCTCTCAGCTCTTCTAGCTCCTCAGGACTCAGTTCCGAGATAAAACGATCAAACGCCGCGGAAAAGGACTGCAAAATCCCAAGAAGCATGGCCATATCCGCCTGGCTGATAGGCAGCGAGAGCAGCGCGTCCATCGCCTCAAATCCCGCAAGGATCATCTCGGAGCCGCCGACCAGCTCGTCGCCTTTTTCCGATAAAGTAGCCAGTCCGTCAGCTAGGCCTTTGCTTCCTTCCCGCAAGGTGTCAATGCTTGATGCGAAGAAGCCAATCCCCCCGATCAGCTCATCCATCCCGGCCTTGAATGTCTGCATCCCTGTCGAGTAGTCTTTGAGTCCCTCATCAAACTGCTTTCGACCTTCGTGAAGCTCTTCCATGCCTTTTTTGATGACACCGATATTCGAGTAGAGCTCTCCTACGCCCATTTCCAGCTGTCCTGCTGCGTCACTGAGTTGCCCGACGCCGCCGACGTATTCACTGACACCACTTGCGATCATAGCGATCGCGTCTTGCAGCTTCACGAGATCGTCAGTGTACTGGTCGATATCCGGAAGCTCCATAAAGAGTTCAAATGGCAGTCCCACCACCTGAATCTGGCCAAGATGAGCGTTGCTGGCTCTTGTCTTGACGACAAAATCCGTCTCTTTTCCCGGAAGAGACATGAGATTGACGACTTTTGTCTCCCCCGCAGAGGCGATCGTGGCCCCTTCGCTTTCTATCCCGCTGAAGTACTTCTGATCGAGATTCATCGAAATCTGCAGCATATAGTTGTCGAAGAAGACCGGATCGACCTCTTCGTTTTTACGCACGTTCACATGGATCTTTAGCTGACCGCTCTGCCCCTTTAAGGCCTCCGGTGACACCGGCACGCCATCAAGCTCATAGCTGAAGGTGACCAGCCAGGGCATCAGATTGTTTCTGACTTTCCCCTGGTAGAAAAAATCCTTCGCATCGGTCTGTATATATACTTCCGTGAACCCCTGACGGAGTACGCCGGTATCTGTCAAATTGAGTACTTCTGAATAGTTGCCGTAATCAAACAGCTCTTTTCCCTGTTTCAAAAAAGCGTTCACGATAAAGACCTCTTCAACCATCCCTGAAGGGGTCATTTTTCCATATACTACTTCTTCCTTCTGCGGAAGAGAAATCTTTGGCTGTGCCAGAGCAGCAGAGGGGAGAAGCATCAGCACGATCAATACAAGGCTGATATATCGCTTCATGAGGACCTCCGTAAAAATGTCGTCTTCCAGGTCGTCTTCTCTATCAGTGGATCAAACACGTAGAGGAGACCCGGTAAGAAAAAGTTGACCATCAGAAAGGACAAAAAGGCGCCTCGGCCCAGCACCGTTCCCAACTGTGAGACTACCTCGATCGACGAGACGATGGAGAGAATGATGCCGGCGAGCGTGAGAATCATGGCGGGGGTGAGCAGAGTGGAAAAAGTCTGATCGACCGTCATCATGATGGCCTCGCGCTTTTGGTGTTCCTTCCTGTTTTGCATATAGTGCTGTGTAAACAAGATCGCGTAGTCGACGGTGGCGCCGAGCTGCACGGTGCTGATGATGAGATAGCCGATGTAAGAAAGTTTGGTTCCCATCACATATGGAACGGCCAGATTGATCCAGATGCTTCCTTCAATCGTCAGGATGAGTAAAAACGGAATGCTCAGCGACTTGAAACTCAGAAGTAGCACCAGCCACACAGAGGCGATCGCCAAGCCGTTGACGATCAGGTTGTCACGGTTGATACTGGTCTTCATATCTCGCATGACGACACTCTCCCCGATTAAATAATACTCATCTCCATAGTAGGTCGAAGCCGTCTGCCGAATGCTGTCCACCAGAGCAAAGGCTTTGTCGCCCTCCTTCTGGGAGCGAACCGTCAGAATCATCCGGCTGTAATTTTCACTTAAGAGCATGGACAGTTGTTCCTGCGGGAGCACTTCAGAGGGGACCAATCGCCCCACCTGGCTCTGGTATGACGTGATGGCCATCACGTCGTCCATGGCATCAAGAGCTTGATACAGCTCGTACTCCCGGCCCCAGTCTCCCTTTGGCACCATCATCGCCATCGAGAGATAGCGTCCGAAACGCTCCATGATAAACTCGCGGTCGGCTGCCTCTCGGGAATTCTCGTGGTAGTCGCTCATCCCATACATGAAATCATTGTGGCTCTGAGCGAGGAACGCCACCGGAAAAAACACTCCGATCAGAAGAAGCCAGATGGCCGCCTTTGATACGATCTTTCCAAACCCGGCAAAGGAAGGCAGAAGCGGCCGGTGCATCGTCTTTTCAAGCCACTTGTCCATCGCCAGCATCATCGTCGGCATGAAGAAAATCACTGAGATGAGGCTAAAGAGGACACCTTTTGCCAAGACGATTCCCATATCGGCGCCGATCTTGTAGCTCATAAAGACGAGGGAGAGAAAGCCCAGCACCGTCGTCATTGACGAGGCAAGAATCGCATTGGAGCTTTTGACAATCGCCTTCTTCATCGACTCTTTTCGATCAAAGCCCTGGGAGAGGAACTCCTCCCTCGAGTGAAGAAGGAAGATCGCATAGTCCATGGAGACGGCGAGTTGAAGGACGGCCGTCACCGCCTGCGTCAGAAATGACACCTCCGTCAAAAAGACATTCGTTCCAATATTTATGATGATGGCGACGCTGATCGTGACAAGAAGAAGGAGTGGCTCCAGCCAGGAGCGAGTGGAGAAGAGCAAGATCAACAGACCCAGGGGCACCATGAAGATCATGATCGTCACGATCTCAGAGCTGACGGCCATCTGCGCCATGGCAAGGTCCACCAGCTCGCCTTCAACTGCTCCTTCTTCACCGGCGATGTGCTGAAGCTCTCTCATGGTATCGGGTGCGTCGCCTAGCAGCGTCGATACCTGAAACAGCGCACCTCCGTCATAGAATCCTTCCACCACACTCGATTCCTGAAGGGCAAGAGGCACTTTGAGATCCAAAAAATCATCGAGCCACAGTACGCCCGTAACCGAGGGAAGTTCCAGAATTTCCTGTTTGATCGCCAGCGCCTCCACAGGCGACACATTCGGCACATACATGCGGACATTGGGGATCGACTGCGTGAATTCCTTCTCCATCAGGCGCATCGCTTTTGTCGAAGGCGCCTCGTCGGGAACATAGTCGGCCAAGCTGTAGTTTACCTGCACCTGTGTCGCGGCCAGAGCGGAAATGACACTCGCCACAAGAAACAATATCAATAATAGTTTTCGAAAACGAACGATCCATTCTGCCATTTTGTTCATGTAGTTCTCCGGTTTTATGGTAAAACAGCCGCCAAATCAAAGCAAACACCAATGTATCCCACAAGTGTCTGTTACTAGACAGATGTAGTTTATGTGTGGTAGAATAACAAAAATATTATATTTGGAGGAAGCTATGAGTCAGGTTTATGACCGCCGCGTGTTGCGGACAAAAAAATTGCTCCGCGAAGCCTTCACCCGTCTCCTGCAACAAAAACCTCTGGAAAAAATCTCTGTCAAAGAACTCTGCGACATGTCGGGCATTAACCGTTCTACCTTTTACCTGCACTACCGGGATCTTCGGGACATGTATGAACAGCTCGAAGAAGATCTCTATCGAACATTTGAGGAGAAACTGGAGCGCTTTATCAAAGAAGAAGGCAAATGGTACGAATATCTCCTCAGCTCGAAAGAGCGCCCGACCATCAGTATCTTTTTAGAGACGTTTCATTTTATTGAAGAAAACCGCGACGTGGCCGCCATGGCACTTAGTAGAAGCTCCGAGCGCAACATCGTCATGCGCATCTATAAAAAAGGAAAAGAGAGCTTCCTGCAGGAGTTTGCCGATAAGGTCTCTCCCGAGGGGCTCTCGAAACTGTCGTACTATTATGAATATATAGCCAGCGGATGCGTGGGATTGATCACGAGCTGGGTCCAGGGCGGCATGAAGGAGTCACCCGAAGAGATGGACATCATCACGCAGGAGTTTATGCTTCACACGCCGCTTCCCACCCTCGAATAAAACTACCAGCCGAGGCTGAAGACATCCATAAATTCGTCATTGTTGGTGGTGTGGAGCATGTCGTGGATGATCTCTTCAAGAAGCGTCGCCTGATCGCGCTCGCTGAAGTTTCTGCGCAGTTTCCAGACAAATTCGAGCTCTTTTTTCGAGAGCAGTCGCTCCTCGCGTCGCGTCCCGCTTCGCAAAATATCAATCGCCGGGAAGATGCGGCGCTCTGAAAGCGTTCTCGTGAGAACAAGCTCCATATTGCCCGTGCCTTTAAATTCTTCGAAGATCACTTCGTCCATGCGAGACCCCGTCTCGATCAGAGCTGTCGCGAGGATCGTGATGCTGCCGCCTTCTTCTAGGCATCGGGCGGCACCGAAGAAACGCTTGGGCCCATGAAGCGCAGCAGGATCAAGTCCACCACTTAGAGTGCGACCACTTGGTGCCGTCTCTAAGTTAAACGCTCGTGCCAGACGCGTGATCGAGTCAAGAAGGATGACGACATCCTTTCCCATCTCCGCAAGACCCATCGCCCGCTGCAGCACCAGATCCGCCACGCGCAGGTGATTCGAGGGCAGCTCGTCAAAGGTAGAGGAGATCACGTCGCTGTGAATGCTTCTTTTCATCTCCGTCACTTCTTCTGGCCGCTCATCAATCAACAGAACCATCACGATCACCTCTGGGTGATTTTTTTCAATGCTCTTTGCGATGTTCTGCAGGAGAATCGTTTTTCCGGCTTTTGGCGGCGCCACAATCAAACCGCGCTGTCCTTTTCCGACCGGGCTGACCAGATCGATCAGGCGGGTGGAAAGCTCGATGCGGCTATTTTCAAGAAGCAGCCTCTCTTTTGGGTGAATCGGCGTCATATCAGAAAAACGCTGGCGATGAATGGATTTTGACGGATTGTCATTGTTGACTTCGCGTATGTAGATCAGGGCGCGGAAGCGATCGTTGTCTTGATTGCGTTTGGCGTCCCCCTGAATCTTATCGCCCGTCTTGAGATTAAACAGTCGAATGAAGTTGGGAGAGACATATACATCTTCTTCAGAAGAAGAGAAATTATGAAATCGGAGAAATCCAAAATCCTTCCCGTCGACAATTTCAAGAAAACCGTCCACTTGATCGGCTCCGTCTCGAAACGCCATCTCTTTGGGTGCTTTCTTTTTCAGCTCTTCGGGTTTGTCTTCCTTCTTACTGTCTTCTTTTGTCTCTTTCGGAAGTTTTGGCGTCTCCGGCGCTTTCTTTTGCTGCACGCGGGGAGCTGACTCCTTCCTTTCTTTCTTCGGCGGTTTCTTTTCCTCGACAGATTTGAGGTTCTCTTTGAGAAAAGCGATCAGATCCGCTTTCTTAAGAGAACTCCATCCTCTGAGTTCGTTGTCTTTTGCAAGCTGGCGGAGTTCTGCCATCTTTAGCTCTTCAAGCCTTGTTTGCACGTTCCCTCCCTTTTCTTCTTTCTTGAGGTTTGATAGAATGAAAGCATGGTCAAATGGAAAAAAATGTTCCTTCTCTTATTATTGGTGTGTTTTTTGAGCACCGGGCAGACATTTGCCCAAACAGAACCGACCCCTGTGAACATCCAAATCAACGCAGAACCGCAACTTTTTTCGGATCCGATGTTGAGAGATGAACGGGGACATTTTCTTGCGCCAATGGCTGAGTTTTTTCAAAAAACGGGAATACAATATGATCTCTCCGATGACGGAGAAGTCATCGCCTTTCGGGATAACATTTTCATTAAATTTCGTCCTCATCATACCACTTATGCTTTAAATGGTAAAGAATTAACTTGGGATGTTCCTGCGAGATATCACGGGAGCACACTTTATGTGAGCCTGTCTCCTTTCATCCGCTACACAGACCTGCGAGCAACCTTCGATGAAGAGACACAGACCCTCCATGTGACAAGCGGCCTTTTTTTTGAACAGAGGCGAAGCCGAGGGCTTCTCAAGCGCCTCGACATCCCCGGTT
This sequence comes from Tissierellia bacterium, assembly GCA_012841045.1. Taxonomy (GTDB): domain Bacteria; phylum Bacillota; class Clostridia; order Peptostreptococcales; family Acidaminobacteraceae; genus DUVM01. The sequence continues at coordinate 7,272 of DUVM01000090.1, forward strand.
CGCAGATCTCCGTATCGATTCCCTACTTCTGGGAGCGCACGGAGCCGACGAGCTTTCGACTGAATCCAAAAGTCGGCCATCTGACATTTGATGTCGCATTTGAACAGGTGGATCCTGCTGCCTCTCTCAGAGAGCAGATGGAAAAAGCCAGAGAAAACACAAGTATTCCACCTGATTACAGCATGATCGAAAATCGCGAGCAGCTCATCGACAACAACACCTTCTATACTAGGCGTTACCGCGGCGCCCCAGATCCGACGCAGATCCTCCTTGAGGAGACCCCTGCGCACTTTCCTTATCTATCCTTCAGTTATTTTCGCATCGGCGATCAGCTGTACACATTTACTTTCCGCTCCGATCTCTCCGATATCGATTCCCAAGTAGAAGTCGAACAGCAGATCCTCGAGTCGGTCTACTCCAAGATCTTTTCGGTGGACACGCTCAGCGAGCATTATGTCGAGTACGCGCTCTTTCGCTCCCTGAATATGTTTCTGGAGTCTCCCCTATACTCCAATATGACGCTGAACAATCAACTGCGCCTCAAAGGAGCCATTGACCCCGACATTGAATCGCTGGAAGTGACTCTTTTGCGACAGGAGCGCAGTTTTCAGTACACCATTCCCGTGCGAGAAGGGTTTTTCAACGAACTGGTGCCAGTCCCCTTCGGCTTGGGATTTCATCGCTTGATTCTCTCGGCTCCTACTGCCAAAACATCGGACGAGACGTCTGAAAAACTTCATTTTGGAGAAGCCGGCACGCTTCTTTTAAAGTGCTCGCTGATCAATCTAAGTGAGACCGAAGCGCTCTACGTTTCGCCATCCAAAGAAGTGCTCAGCCGGGATCCTCGCGTGCTCGCCGCAGTCGCAGGCCTCGACAAAAACAATCTCGATTATCAAAACGCCCATATTCTTTTTAAAAAGCTCATCGATGTCTACTCAATTGGAGAAGCCGAGTCCATGAGAGAAGCGCTGCAAGAAAAAAGCGGCACCCCCTATGCCCTCAGCCTCATCTACACCGCGCAGCTTCGCGCCGCCGGCATTGCCTCTCGCATCGTCCGGGATGAAGATAGCAATAGACACTTTGTGGAGTTCTACTCAAATGGCGAGTGGATCCCGACAAATCCCGCAGGCTACATTTCCGGGAGTTCAAAAGATGAACGGCTGTTTTTCAACTCAAATCTCTACGACCCGAAGAAAACAAAGGCACTCGATATCTAGATTCTTCGGCGTTTTTTGACCGCTTGGGCGGTCATTTTTAAAGAAAAAAGCGCTGCCCATGCAGCGCTTAATCCTTTCATCACTGGATGTCTTCCCAGTCCAAGCATGCGTCCACATCCACCTCCTCCTGAGAGAGCTCGTCTAGGAGCGTCTGCGGGGTATCCGTCTGAACTTTTAGGCAGATACCGCAGCCGGTGGAGAGTTGTCTCGGGACAGGGATGAGCCGTGCCTGAAGACCCAGTTTTTTGGCTGTCCTCTCCGCGGCAATCGCATCAGAAATGGTGAAGAACGTCACAATCCAGGTGTTCATTTTTCAATGGTGAGCTGATAATCAAAGCCCTTGGCTTCCTGATGGACGCGATACCCATGTTCGAGGGCATAGTTTTTCACGTTCGCCACAGAATGCGCTTCGCTTAAAAGAACCACTACCTTTTCAGGACTTTCTTTGAGTGCCGCTGCTACCTGCATGACAGGTTCCGGACAAGAGAGTCCACGTACATCCACTTCCATCTTTTCCTCCTATGCTTCTTTTTTCGTGCCGTATATTCCAACAGCAAAGAGAAAACCGATACAGACGATCACGGCGATCATGCCGGGTGTCCCGGGACCGCCAGCCACTGCTGCTGCATCTGCCGTAGCAGCTGCCGCCGGAGCGGAGGCAAAGCCAAAGTTATGCGCCACCGCCGCCCCCATGAGCATGCCAAGTGTGGTCACTGCCGAGTCACTCGAGCCTTGCCCAGTGAGAATCAATTGGCGAAGGGGGCAGCCACCAAGAAGGATGGAGGCAAAGCCTACGACATACAGTCCTAGGATATTCCACAGATGCTGCGCATGCGCCACAGGCCCAAACATCCTGATCTGGAAATCGTTCATAACAATATTATAAACCGCCATGGCAGCAAAAATGCCGACCAAGATGCTCAGTAGATCAAAGTTCTTGATCAAAAGAGCGTCGCGCACACCGCCGGCAAAGCACATGCGGATGCGCTGCGCGATCATGCCGATCGCCAGGCCGCCTGCCAGAGAGATCAACCAGGGTGCGTGGAAGCTTCCCGGACCGCTCTCACTAAAGGCAAACACCTGCGGCACGACCAGAGTAGCCACCATCAAAAGCCCAAATACCACAGGCAGAATCATCCCGCTGGCTTTTTTCGTGATCTGTGATCTTCCCAGAGAGTATCCCTTTTTAAGAAAATAAATACCGGTAACCACACCGCCTACAAAGCCGATGAGACCTATGTATGAAGAGATTTCTCCTGAGGCCATGCGTAGTACCATGCGTGTCGGACAGCCGAGAAATACCAATGCGCCGATCATCATCGCCATCCCTAAAAAGAAGCGAATCATCGGCGAACTTCCCGCCGTGGAGCGAAATTCATTTGTCACTAGCGAAATGATGAACGCCCCGAAGACAAAACCGACGATCTCCGGACGGAAGTACTGCACAACCGCCGCCTGATGGAATTTCATGGATCCCGCGATATCGCGAACAAAACAGGCAATGCAAATGGCCATGTTCTTCGGGTTTCCAAAGTAAGCGAGCGCTGCGGCAATCAAGCCGGTCACCACGCCCCAAAACAACATTTTCCTTGTTTTCATGTAATGCCCTTTCTACGAACCAATACGTTTGAGTGCCTCCGCTGCCAAGCGGATCTCCTCTTCTGTGTTTGTATAGCCGAAGCTAAATCGGACCATGCCACGCGACTGTGTACCAAATGCCTGATGCACAAGAGGGGCGCAGTGCCCTCCGGTGCGGGTCATCATCCCAAACTCTTGCGCCAGGCGATCTCCTACTTCACCTGAGGATAAATCTCCTACGTTGCATGCGATGACGCCCAGCGCCTCTTCCTGCGCGCCGTAAAACTCGATGCTCTTCTCCTCTTTTAAAAGATCATAAAAGAGTGCGCGAAGACGCCTCTCATGAGCGGCTCTTGTCTCCACGCCTTCTTCCATCAACAGATCGATCGCTTCAGCGAGCCCGGCCAACCCATGGAGATTGTGCGTCCCCGCTTCAAGCCGCACCGGCATCTGCCTTGGATGGGTCGTTGAAAAGGTCTGCACCCCCGAGCCCCCTCGAAGAAGTGGCTCTATGTCTACGTCTCTACTGATACAAAAACCGCCGGTTCCCTGCGGACCCAAGAGCGCTTTGTGACCTGTAAAGCAGATGGCGCTGATCCCCTGATCTATGCGCGGTGTGAGAAGGCCCGCACTCTGCGCTGCGTCCAGCACAAGATGGATCCCTTTTTCCTGACACCACGCTGCGATCTCCTCGATGGGAAACACCCAGCCTAGGAGATTGCTGGCGTGCGTCATGACGACAGCTTTCGTATTTGCTTTCAGGGCATTTTTTAGCCCGGACAGCACCTCTTCGGGTCGACAAAAATCGATGATCGTCAGTTCCACACCTGTTGAGGCGAGATAGTATAAGGGGCGAAGGACGCTGTTATGCTCAAAGGAAGTGGTGATCACATGATCACCCGGAGCAAATAAGCCCATGATGACGGTGTTGAGGCTCTGGGTGGCGTTCATGGTAAAGACTGTCCGCTTGGGCGTGGACCCAAAGAGTGTTGCCACCTTTTCACGCACATCAAAGAGCTTTCTCGATGCATCAAGTGCCATGGGGCTGTTGCCCCTGTCTGCGCTCGATACGCTGCGCATCGCATCCGATACGGCTTTGATTACTCGGTTTGGCGTAGGAAAAGTCGTCGCCGCATGGTCAAAATACATAATTCCTCCATGAGTCATTATAACAAGGAAATCGTTGAAACTCGCTAATAATGGGAGTTTTGGCGTATAGATAATATCAATCAATAGGCCCTATCTATTGAAGAGTGCATGGGTAACTGCCAAAGAAGGCATCGACAAATGAAAAACAGCCGGCTTGATGCAACTCTCCGGCTGTCATTGTACATACTCTACGTTTTTTTGAATCATACATCCAAAAAAGCAAATGGCAGGGCTTTGGGAAGGACTTGAAAGCTCACCTTCTTTGTCTCAAAAATCGTCCCGTCGTGGTTTCCGACAATCGGCTTATCCACTCCCTCAAAAACGCCGGAGACGACCGACTCAAACTGAACGCGCGGGTCATCGACAAGTTTTCCGTTCTTGTACTTGAGAATCAGTGGAAGGATCTGCGCCGTACTCATGCTTTCTGCAAGAACCAGGTGAAGAACACCGTCGTCAATCTCAGCCATCGGAGCGGGGTTGAATCCGTTTCCGTAATAGCGGCCGTTACAGAGCGCCGCGAGGATATTATCCTGTTCGCAGTTCACCTCACTGCCGTCTGCTCTCTTTAAATGCATACGTGTCAGAAAGCTCTTGTTGCTAAAAAGGGAGGCGCCCACACCGCCAAAATACGACAGTCCACCTAAAAAAGGGATTTTTTCTTGTAAAGCGTAGGTCTTAGAGAGAACGAGGGTATCAAATCCAAAGGACATCACATTGATGCAAAAGACGTGCTTCTCCTCTCCGTTTTCAAACTGGAGCGCGATGAGATCGATCGGGCGGATCTCAGGCTGAGGCGTCGCAGGAAGGATCTTTCGAAGATCGAGCGTGGAAAGGACCGTCTTTGCAAAGTCATTGCCCGTTCCCATTGGAATGACACCGAGAGCACAGCCTGTGCCGATGACGGCGCTTGCCGCCTCTCCCAAGGTCCCATCGCCTCCACAGGAATAGACCACGCCGTTTTCTCGGTTTTCTTGTGAGAACGCATGCGCCAGTTCCGTCGCATGTCGCTCATGCTCCGTGAGCCGCATTTCCACTTGGGCTTGCATACCGCGCGCCGCAAAAATATCCTGAATTTCTCGGACATAACGGATGGATTTTCCTCGACCGGCGCCCCTACTAAGGAGAAAGAGAAATTTTTTCACGCACTCATACCTCTCAATCGACTCGTGTTCACATCAACAACAGAAAGGATTCGCCATGACGGAAAACGAATTGCTGGCAACCCTTGTGGAGTACTACCTGCAGGCAGATATTCCCACCAGTAAAATCAATGCCCATCTCTACGACTTACACCTCAAACTCCTCAATGAGATTTACCGCGACAAAGAGGGGCTTTTTATCCTGCACTCAGGAGAACGTGTGGAAGCCTTTGACGTCTCCAAGTTGCGCTCAAGTTTAGAGATCACCTCCGACAGCGTACCCGAGCATCTCAGCAGTGGAGATATCGAGCGGATCGTCCGTCTGACACTTGAGAAGATCAATACCTGCCAGGAAAAACTCAAGCAATGCCATGAGAAGATTATCCCGGCACGTGTCATCAGACATTTTGTCGGAGAGGCCATCGAAGAGCTAGGCTTTCAGTCCATGGCCATCGCGTATAAAAAGACGAGAAAAGATGAACTGCCTACCAGGTTCTTATAGTCTCTTCGGTGATCTGATCCAATATAGCCAGGGCTAGGCGGACGGTGTCCTCTACGTCACTCAGACGCGCGATCCCCTCGCCTGAATGGATGTATCGTACGGGTACGCCAAGGACAATGGTCGGCACGCCCCGATTCGTCAGATGAATGACAGCGGCATTCGTTCCTCCTCCGAGGCGCACGGCCTCCTGATGGGGAATGCCTTCTTTCTTCGCGACATCAAGCGCAAAGCGCTGAAAGCGCGGATGCGTGATCATGCTCTTATCCATGTGGCGAAGCATCGGACCTTTTCCGATGGCGCACTGCACCTGATCGACCGGGAAGGTATCGTCGGCCGGAGCTCCTTCAAACACGATGGCGATATCGGGTTTGATCTGCGGTGCTGTGATCGTCGTGCCTCGAAGTCCCGTCTCTTCCTGCGATGAAAACGTCGCGACCAATTCAAATGCCGCGTCCTTTTCATCAAGGCGAAGCAGTGTCTCCACCAGCGCCGCACAGCCGATCCGGCAGTCAAATGCTTTTCCGTAGAGTAACCCCCGTTTTTCATCAAAGCGGCTCTGCACATGCGGAACAAGAGGTGTGGCAAGTCCGATACCGAAGCTCTCTTTGAGCTCCTGCATATCCCTTGCGCCTACATCAAAGGTCATCTGCGACAATTCGGGCGTCCTGTCCGGATCTGCCCCAAAATGCGGGGGGCGCGAAGCCACAATGCCGGGAATGCGCTCTCCCTCATGGTTTTTTGCCACCAGGCGCAGCGAGCTGACCTGCAGGGGTCCCCACCCTCCTATAGGTGCCAGGCGCATCGTCCCCTGCGGAAGCAGACTTTGTACCATAAAACCGACCTCATCCGTGTGCGCATCAAGCATCACGCGAAGAGCGTCTTTTTTCTCTTTCTTTACATAGAGATTTCTCAGAGTGTCTTCTGTCAACGCATAGGACGTTTTTTTCAAATAGCCTCGAATCTGTTCGACCACCTCGTCTTCAAAGCCCGAGGGACCAAACGCATTCGAGAGTTCAAGAATTCTCTCTACAGAAAGCTTCATACTATATCTCCAGTAACTCGTACTCGAGGGAGCCCATCCCAAGTCTTGCCGCATGATCAAGCGCGGCACGGCCGTCATCAAAGAGCTTGTTGCCTTCTTGCAGCTGCAGAAGATCCAAACACGCCTTATCGATGGCGACCCCGTCGGTGGAAGCGAGCACCCCGATGTGATCGGCAATCAGATCCATCGGCTCTCCTACACAGTCGCAGTTTTCTGTGATATTGACGAGGAAGTTGATATAGATATTCTGCTTGTCTTTTTGCGCTCCGTAGGCATATTCTGCGAGCTTTTCAATGAAGTTTTCCCCGCTCCAGTCATTGACGATCGCTCCGGTCGGACAACCCGCAATACAGGCCGCGCAGCCTACGCACACTTCGGGGTCGATCTTTGCCACGTCATTGATCGTAATCGCCGCGTGGTCGCAGTAGTCCAGGCAGGTGCCGCAGGTGATGCACTTCTTTTCACGCACCCAAGGGCGGATGCCGGCGTGCTGCGCCATCTTCCCGGAGCGGCTGGCAAAGCCCATCGCCAACTGCTTCATCGCGCCGCCAAAGCCCGCTTGACTGTGTCCTTTAAAATGCGCCAGCACCACGAACTGATCATACGGCTCATATCCTTTTCCTAAGATGACCGAATCGAAGTATTTTCCGCTGATCGGCACAATCTGGGTCTCCTCGCCGTGTTTTCCATCGGCAATTGTGATCGGAATGCGGGTAAACCCGTGTTCCTTGGCCGTCTCCAGATGCTTCTCACGCGTGGTGCGCGAACCGCGATATAGGACGTTGCTGTCCATAAAACGTGTCTTGACTCCTTTTTCTTCGAGGACGTCGATGACGCCGTCAAAGCACTCCGGAGTTAAGAACGTGACATTTCCTTTTTCACCAAAGGTCACCTTTAGTGGGACTTCTTCTGCGAAAACAATATCTTCTTCTCTGATCACTTTTTCAAACAGCTCTCGCGCTATCTCACTGAGCTCCTTTGGCTGATAGGATATGTATGGTTTAAAAAATACCTTGCTTTTCATCGTACCTCCTTCGTATATAAAGTTAATTATAACGCATCTTCCCTTGAAACAAAAAGAAAAAAGGCCGAAGCCTTTAATTCTTTATATTTTTGGGAGTCTGAAGAAAGATCCTCAGACTGTTGAGAACAGCGAGGAGCGCGACGCCCACGTCAGCAAAGACAGCCAGCCACATATTGGCAAAGCCGGCTGCCCCCAAACCCATGACCAGCAGTTTGATGCCGATGGCAAACACAATGTTTTGCATAAGGATGCTCTTTGTACGGCGGGAGATATCAAACGCCAGCGGGAGCTTGTCGATCTCATCGCTGATCAAGACGATATCAGCTGCCTCCATGGCCGCGTCGCTTCCGATGCCACCCATGGCAACCCCCACATCAGCGGCGGCAAGGACCGGCGCGTCGTTAATGCCATCTCCCACAAAGAGAACTTTTTGCTCTTTGGAAGCGTCTTCTATGAGATGCACTTTCTCATCGGGAAGCAGTCCACCGTGATAGCTCGGGATACCCAAATGCTCAGCCACGGCCTCTACGTGTACAGGGGTGTCTCCGCTGAGAAGCATCAGCTTCTTGCCCATTTTTTTGAGTTGTCGGACCGTCTCCGGCGCCGACTTTTTGAGCGCATCTTCAATAAAGAAGCTTCCCCAGTAGCGTCCATCCACACTGATGTGTATCCCGGGAAGATTTTCCTCTGCGCCGACAAAGGCGCTTTTTCCCACGCGCACGTTTCTGCCGTCCACTTCCGCATAGACCCCCGCACCGCTCACTTCTCCCATAGAACTCAGTCGAAGATGATCGATTTCCTCTCCATATGCTTTGACGAGTGACTCCGCAATGGGATGTGTGGAGAGGCTCTCCGCATAAGCGGCCAATTCCAGCATTTCCTGCGCATCTATACCGGGCTCGGAGCGAATCTCCTGCAGCGCAAATCGTCCTTCCGTCAGAGTGCCTGTCTTATCAAGTCCTACTACTTCAACAGAGGCCAGCATCTCGAGGTCGCTGCCGCTTTTGATCAAGATGCCGTGCGCACTCGCTGAGCCGATACCGGCAAAAAATGCCAGTGGAATTGACACGACAAGAGCGCAGGGACAAGAGACCACTAGAAAGATCAGCGCCCGATAGAGCCAAGTCTCAAAGGGTTGCGAAAACACCACCGACGGGACGAGCACCAAAAGAAGTGCGACGGCCACCACCACAGGTGTGTAATATCTGGCAAAGCGCGTAATGAATCGCTCCGTCGGCGCTTTTTTCAAGGAAGCGTTCTCCACCATGTCAAGGACTCTTGCAAGAGCAGAATCACCGTAGGTCTTGACAGTCTTCAGTTTGACAGCATGCGTGCGATTGATGCTCCCGCTGAGCACCTCACTGCCCTCATGCACCGCCACCGGCATGGACTCCCCGCTCATGGAACTTGTGTCGAGCGTGGTATTGCCTTCTAACACCACAGAATCGATGGCGACTCTCTCTCCCGGAGCGACGAGAAGCGTCTCTCCTACAGCGACAGCCGACGGTTCAACGTCAAAGATCTCGCCGTTTCGCTCCACCCGCGCGCGGTCGGGCCGAAGATCCATCAGAGCAGAGATGCTCTTTTTGGATCGTTCCACCGCCAGGTCCTGAAAATACTCACCTGTCTCAAAAAACAGCATGACGGCGGCAGCTTCTGCAAATTCGCCAAGATAAATGGCCCCAAATGTCGCCAGGGTCATGAGAAAGTTCTCATTGAAGATATCTCTTGTAAACAGCGTTCGAAACGCAGCAGGAATGACCCGATGGCCTCCGAGTGCGTACGCTCCCAGTGCAAACACCGTCTTCCATGTCCCATCAAGAAGAAAGGATGCGATAAACAGCGCGATCGACCCGAGAAGGAGCCACGGAATGGGAATGCTCTCACGCTCCAAGGCTTCTCTACGCACTTCCACATGGCTTTCATGGCGATGAACGATATCCTCTATCATCGAAGCCTCAATCGCCGCCTCACTCCACACAACCAGCTTTGCCTGTACAGGGTCCACCAGCGCCCGCTCAATGGAAGGATGGTCTTGCAGTTCGGCTTCAATTTTCAGTGCACAGTTTGCACAAGACAAACCGTTTAGATACCACGTCGTTTTCATCGATAGATATGACTGAGGTGGACTCTTGCCTGATGGAGAATCTCATAGATATGCTCATCATCTAGGCTGTAGAACACCTCCCTCCCTTCTTTTCGATTTTTGACCACATAGTGATTTTTTAAAATGCGCAAATGCGACGAAGTAGCGGGCTGAGAAATATCTAGCTGAGAGGAAAGCTCGGTCACATTTTGTTCTTTTTCCATGAGCAGACACAAAATCCGCAATCGGTTTTCATCCCCGAGGACTTTAAATAGGTCTGCGACTTGATTGAGATTGTCAAAACATACCATGGCGACTCCTTTTATATAATCACCTACTTATATATTTATATATTAATAGCCTCTTTCTCCTTTGTCAAACAAAAAAAGCGCCACTTTTCAGGTGGCGCCGAAAGAGAACTGCTTATTTTTTGTTCCTATTTTGGTTGTTCTTGATGACGGACAGCCAATGAAATAGCATAGCCAGCAGGAATACCAGCAGTCCTCCCAGTAACCACATCATGGACGTCGGCATGGTCTCCTCCTTTATGCGATACGTGCGTCTGTCGCGTCGTCAGTTGCAATGCTTCCGTAGATTATTCGTTCATCACGTCGCCAAAGAGTTCCTCATCTGTCGGCTGATTGGCGGGCGTCGGGTAGGAAACCCAGGTGGTGTTGAGGAGATGTTTCCAGGTGATGTTTTCACTGGAGATGTTTCCGCCCCACGTTCCGCAACCTAGGCTCAGGGTCATCGGCATCCCATTTGTCCACGCGCCGCTGTTGGCAAGACACTGAGGCTGTCTGACCATCACGCGACTTGTGTAGGTTTTGAGTGCGTACTCCTCAATCCGCTTATCATCGGTTGAGTGAATGCCGCAGGAATGGCCTTTGCCCTGATACTCGGTAATTTCGTTGACTCTGTCGACCGCTTCAGAAAACGCATTGAATTTGAACAGGGTCACGACCTGTGAGAGTTTCTCACCGGAGAAAGGATAGTCCGGGCCGACGTTCGTCTCTTCGACCATCAGGAATTTCTTCCCTTCGGGCAAGTTGATCTTTCCGACTTCTGCGATTTTCTCTACAGATTGAGCCACAATGTCGTTATTGAGTACGCCATTTTTCCACATGTTCGCCTGCAGGCTGGCCTTCTCTTCTTCGCTCAATAGATATCCGCCCACCGCTTCAAGCTCTTTGACCAGCTCATCATAGACACTTTCCTGGATGACAAGGGAGTTTTCTGCCGAGCAGCTTGTCGCAAAGTCAAAGGTCTTGCTGCGCATGATCTTATCTGCTGCGTCGCTAAGATCCGCCGTTTCATCGACCACGACCACGGCATTTCCCACGCCCACGCCATAAGCGGGCGTACCGGAAGTGTAGGCGGAGTGAACCATGGCGCCGCCGCCTGTCGCTAAGACGAGGTCTGCCTGCACCATTACCTCCTGTGAGATACCCAGGGTCGGATTCTCCACACCGATCACCAGATCTTCCGGTGCGTCGTATTTCTTCAGCACTTCTCGCACTTTGTCGATGATCATGGTGTTGGTCTTCTTCGCCCTCGGGTGTGGCGAGAGGATGACGGCATTTCTTGTCTTAATGGCCATGATGGCTTTTAGAACAGGGGTGGCTTCCGGATTGGTGGTCGGCAGCACGCCGCCCACGACCCCAACGGGTTTGGCGATCTTAATGAGTCCTCTTTCTTCGTCTCGCTCAATGATCCCCATGCTCTTTTTGCCCTTCATATCCCGAAGAGCTCCCTTTAACTTGGTGTTTAGCTTGGCGTATTTGGACTCATAGTTGCCCATCTGTGTTTCTTCGACGGCAAACTCTGATATCTCTTCAATCACTCCGGGTTTGACGATGTTCCAGACGATGGCGGTCACGAGATGATCGACTCTCTCCTGGTCGTAGCCCTCAATCACTTTTTGGGCTTTTCTTGCCCGCTCAAATAGTTCGCTTACATATTTCTTTTCTTCTGGTGTTGCCATGAAAACCTCCTTTTCTTTTTGATGCGCTCTGTGGGTATGTTACCACAGTTTTTTGTATATCTCGATGATCTCTTCTTTGCTCGGCACCCGCATGGTATTTGCAGGACTGCCGCTGGCAAGGGCGTCAGTGGCCATCTTGTCTAAGTAGGAGTGGAATTCTTCTTTATTCACTCCATACTCTTCAAGCGTCTGAATATGAAGTTTGCCAATTAGTTCGTTCATTTCTTGCACAAATGCGTCGGCCGCTTCTTCTACCTCCGTGCCTGCCTCAACAATTTTCAGTTCCTCGGCTAGAAGCGCAAACTTCTCCACGGCGCCCCCTTTAATAAAGCCCAAGCACTCGTTCAAAAGGACGGCGTTCGAGAGTCCGTGAGGAATGTGGAACAGCGCTCCGATCGGTCGGCTCATCCCGTGTACGATGGTCACCGAGGCGTTACTAAAGGCGATGCCCGCTTCTAAAGCCGCCAGTGACATCTCTTTCCTGCTCTCTACATGTTGACCCTCTTCATAGGCGCGAAGAATGTTCGCATAGATCCGTTTGATGGCGGAGACAGCAAAGATATCGCTTAGAGGTTGCGCTTTTCTAGAGGTAAA
>DUVM01000091.1 GCA_012841045.1 Tissierellia bacterium
CGCCGGAAAGACGACAGCGTTTAATGCCATTACCGGTGTCTATGCGCCCACTAACGGCATGGTGACACTGGATGGAGAAATCATCCAACAGGCATATCCGAAGGGCAAGATGAAGCGGCTCTATGCCGGGGAAAATCTCGGAAAATATGCAAGCATGGTGACGCTGACACCGGATCGCATCACAAAAAAAGGAGTCGCAAGGACCTTCCAAAACATACGACTGTTTAAAAATCTCACGGTATTTGAAAATGTCCTGATCGCCCATCATACGAATATGAAGGCGGGGCTGTTCCGCGCCGCCTTTCGCATGAACCGCGAAGAAGAGGCGCAGATGAGACAGAAGTCGTGGGAACTTTTGGAGATGGTTGATCTTGCCGATGTTGGCCTTGAAAAAGCCGATAACCTCCCGTATGGAAAACAGCGACATCTGGAGATCGCCAGGGCTTTGGCGACGGAGCCGAAACTGTTACTGCTCGATGAGCCGGCAGCCGGCATGAACCCGCAGGAGACCCATGAGTTGGCAGGCTTTATCCGACACATAAAAGAGTTGTTTTCGCTGACCATCCTCGTGATTGAGCATCATATGAATCTCGTCATGGATATCTCCGATCGAATCTATGTGTTAGACTTCGGAAAACTGATCGCAGAAGGCACGCCGGCGAAGATCCAAAAAGATCCTGCCGTTATTGCCGCATATCTGGGGGTGGAAGAATGAGTTTACTAGAAGTGCGAGATCTGCATGTCTCTTATGGGGGGATCAAAGCGCTGAAGGGGATCTCCTTTGATGTAGAGGAAGGGGAAATCGTCACGTTGATTGGCGCAAACGGCGCAGGAAAATCCACCGCGCTCAAGAGCATCAGCGGTCTGGTGCGCGCTGTGTCGGGCACGATTCGCTATGAAGGGGAAGAAATTCAACATCTCGACTCACAAAAAATAGTCGCCCGAGGGATTTCTCTAGTCCCGGAAGGTCGAAAGGTATTTCCCAACCTGACGGTCCGAGAGAATCTCCTGATCGGGGCCTATCTGCGAAAGGACAAGCCGCAGATTATGTCAGCTCTTGAGGAGATCTATGAGTTGTTCCCAAGACTCAAAGAGCGCCACTGGCAAGCAGCAGGCACCCTCTCTGGTGGGGAGCAGCAGATGCTGGCAGTAGGTCGTGGCTTGATGGCTTCTCCGCATCTGTTGATGCTCGATGAGCCCTCTTTAGGCCTTGCGCCGCAATTGGTGAAGGATATCTTTTCTATTATCGAGCGCATTCACGACATGGGAAAGACGGTTCTTCTCATAGAACAAAACGCCAATGCCGCCCTGAAGATCGCCAACAAAGCCTACGTCCTCTCCACCGGAGAGATCACAAAAAGCGGCAAAGGAAGAGAGCTCCTTGATGATCAGGATGTCAAGGATGCCTACCTTGGCGTGCAGGCAACAGGTGGCGGATAAAAGAGAAAGATGTCTCAAAGCGGCTGAAAAGCCGCTATTTTTTTCTAAGAGAGTCTCTCCTCCAGTGGTATACTAACGATATCAGCTTGTGACATCTTTTTTTGAAATGAGGACTGCATGAAACTGATTATAAAAGATACCACGCGTCCTCTTCGGGGCGCCGAGCATCTCCTGAGCCTATCGCCCGAGGAGACGATTCTTCCCTGCATAGGTTGCTATCACTGTTGGATCCAGACGCCCGGTCAATGTGTTCTAAGGGACTCTTTTTGCTCCATGCCTTCGCTTCTGAGTGAGGTGCGAGATCTGTTTCTTATCAGCCGCATGCGCTACGGGAGCGTCAGTCCGTTTGTGAAAAATGTCCTGGATCGATCTCTAGGGACACTGCTTCCGTTTTTTGAGCTAAAGGAGGGATTGGCCATTCATCCTCTTCGCTACGAACACCCTCTTCGCTTGCATTACTGTATCTACGGCGACGCATCGGAAGGGGAGAGGCGAACGCTTCAAGCTCTCGCCAAAGCGAATGGGAGAAATCTCGAGGCAGAGACAAGGGTCTCATTTTATTCTTCTTGGGAAGCGCTGCAGGAGGCCATGTATGACGATTGGACTGATTAATGGAAGTATCCGCTCACGGGGCGTCTCCGCGAGTCTATTGAAGGAAGTGTCGCATCTTCTTCAGGGAGAGAACGTGATCCTTTCCCACTGGGACGATGCCGCGAAAGCGCATGCATC
>DUVM01000092.1 GCA_012841045.1 Tissierellia bacterium
CCATGATCGAATTTTTTTGAGCCTCTAAGCCTGACGAGAAACCAGTATCTAGCTTTCTTTATTAAAATCAAGCAACACGTAAAGTCGTTTGAGCGCCTTCTTCGTCAATGCGGACAGTTTTCAAGGGAGAGGGCTTCTTATCTGCGCGGCTCCACATTATAAGATGCGTGCAGACTTTGATTAAAGCACAGGAGAAAACCGTTTTCTTGTACTGTGGTACAGGAAAATGTGAAAGAAATAAAATGTTTAATGTTGCGTTGAACTCGGTAAAGTTGGTGAGATGGATCCTGGATGTTCTGCAACGAAGGAACCAGGAAACGGCGAGAAAAGGGATGCATGGGATAACCCAGATAGAGTAAGTCGCTTCTTGTTGCGATAAAGTATAGAAGCAGCCGATACAATAAACCGATATAAAAATGGATGTGACAAGGAAAGTGAAAAGGAAGCCAATGAAAAACATACGAAAAACCTTGGTCGTTTCGCTACTGCTCTTATTAGTAGCTGCGGCGCTGATCTTTACCGCTTGCAAAAAAACACCTATCGTACCAGTTCCCCAGGGAGAAGAGAAACCTGAAGGAAATGTGGAAGAAACGCCGACCAACGACGTGAATGTGCAAAACGAAGAGTTCCACGTATTTGCCACGTCCCTGCAGCAGGAAATGGCTACGCACTGGCCGAAGATGAAAGACGTTTGGCCGGGGCTTGACTATGAAAACATGAACGTCGTTCTCTTCTACTTAGGTGCGGACGGCGAAGTCGACGAGGCGCTACTGTTAAACACCCAAGAGAAGAGAGCGCTCCATGAGGATGAGCATCAAGAGATCTTTCCTCCAGGGCCGGGAGGATATGCTCAAGATGTGTTTGAGGGGAAAAACGCTATTATTTTAAGCGTTGATGCAGAGACCATGAGCCAAAAAGACGCAGTGTCCGAGACGTATCGCATAGCGACCCATGAGCCCGTTCACTTCTTTTATCAGGAAGAAGCGCAGATCACGATGGATGAAGACAGAACGCAAGTGTTTCCGATCGATAAGAACCATCGCGTGGTAAGGGGCATGCTCTACCGTCATCTCGTGCTTGCCTATGAAAACAAAGACCTTGAAGAGGAACATCTGGCAAAAGCAAAGTACTGGTTGGATAAGTGGAGAGAGGATTATACGAAAGAGTATAGAGAGATTAAACATACCGATATCGTTGAATCCACGGCCAGATATATTGAAAACATGGGGACGTTTATCGGTACAGCCACCACTCAAGAGCAGATGGATGAAGGGGCTGACAAGAACATTCAAAGAAATCATCTATTCCTCTCGTCAGACGAAGAGAGTTACGAAATAGGCTATGTGGCAGCACTCCTTTTAGACAGAAGAGTGCCGGATTGGAAAAACTCATTTTATGCAACAGGATCTACCGTAGAGGAAGTCCTGCTTGAAAACATCGTCGCCATGCCGAATGAAGTGCATCCGGAGTGGGAAGCAGAAGTAACAAAAGCTATAGAAGATTACAATGCCGAGATCGCAAAGACGATAGCAGATCTGGTGAAGCTAAAAGACGATCTCTCAGTGCCGCTTCTAAAGTTAGAAGTCAGCCAATCCACCTCCAGCATGCATGCGACGGATATGATTCGCTATGACGGAAGACATGTGTCGGTCAACTATGAAAATCGATTCAAAGTAGATGATAAGGTGATCGGTGTCAACACAGTAAATGTTTTTGAAGAGTTTGACGAGCGAGGAGATCAATATGTCTACGTGCCTCTACTGATGGACTATGAGATCAACAATGACGTGCTCACTGTGAAAGAGGAGTCGCTAACGGTGGAAGGGATACAAGTAGAAACCCTTCAAGAAGACGGAAGAACCGTTTATTTTGTCAAAGTAACCGAGTAAAAAAGTGAATTGGGCATATATCTCTGTTGTTCAATTCGTGGGAGTAAAATAGATGAAAAGAAGAATAAGTATTTCGTTCATAAGTCTCCTCGTGATCTTGTCCATCATCTTATCTGGCTGCGCCAATATGGCGCAAAAAGAAACGAGTGAGCCAAGAGTAGAAACCGCTGTACAAGAGCATGTCGATCAAGAAAATGTAGCGGGCACGAGAGCACAAGATGACTTTTATGAGTATGTAAACGGAAAAATAATCGAAGAGAAAAGTCGAGAGCAAGAAAACCAGGGCTGGGATCATTTCGCCTCGCTATATGATCGCGTGACAGATGATTTGAACATCATAGCGGAAGAACTGAAGAGTCAGGCAGACAAATTTGACAAAGGCTCTGTTGAAAAGGCCGTCGCGGATCTACTCCAGACCTCATTGGATTTTGAGGGGCGCGAAAAGGCGGGACTGGGAGGTCTGGCGCCCTACTTAGAGGCGATGGAGTCCGCCCAGTCTGTAGAAGAGTATCTAGACGTCCTGGCGATGATCCGCAAGGACTTAGGAAAAGCGTCTCTAATGACCCTAGTTCCCTCGGCTGACCCAAAAGACTCTTCCAAATATGCGCTTTTCTTCGATGAGCCGAATCTGTTGATGGAGAAAGAAGACTTTGATGATGAACTGGCTGTCGAGGACATGAAAGTGTATCTGGCGTCCTTGCTAGAAGCTTATGGGATGGAGAAACAAGACGCAAAAGAGTGGGGTGAAAAAGTCTTTGATTTGTGCAAAGACTTCGCCGACGCCGCGCTATCAAAAGTGGAAAGGAGCAATGTCGAGCAGACGACCAACTACTATACGGATGAGGAATTGCAAGCTGCGCTGACAAATGTGGATGTCAAAAAATTCTTTGCGTCGAGCGCTCAAGATCAATATGCGACAAAAGTCATTCAAGATCCTGCCATGATAGAAAAGATCAATGCCTACTTGAGCGGAGAACATCTGGAACTCCTGAAAAAGTATTCATTGGTGTCTCTATTGCACGACTTTGCTCCCTATCTGAACAATGAATTTGTGCAGGCCAGCGCTAGATTTTATCTAATGGATGATGAAGACCCTGACATGATAGCCTGGGATTCGGTGCAATCGTTAGCAGAGTTTGAAATAGGAGATATGTATGCTAAGAGATTTTTCTCACCGGAGAAAAAGGTGGCCGCTGAAAAGATGGCCCAAGACATCTTAGCGGGATACAAGAGC
>DUVM01000093.1 GCA_012841045.1 Tissierellia bacterium
GAATAAAGGAAAAACTCTTCTCTTCTACGGCGACGAAAAAAATATCCTTCTCGAAGGAGTTCTTCATCCAGCATTTCAGGAGAATCCACAAACTGCTCTGCGCGAGAAACAAATGCCTCGGGGATAGGTTTCCCCGTTCGCTCGATGACATGCTGAACCTTTTTTCCGATCAATTTTGGAAGAGCCAAGCGCAGCATGGCGCTTCTTGGCGTCAGGTAATAGTCACTTAGCTCAATCAGGACCTCTGTCCTCTCCGGTGATATCCTGCCGATGGGCTCTTTAGATAGGATCGATTTCGTGTTTTCTCTTATGCTGGAGACTTGGTAGATGAGTGCCTCTTTTGGTTTATTCGCAACACCAAAAGGGACGCTCACCAATTCACCCTTCCTGAAGATGTGCTCGCTATGATATGTATACAAGCCGTCATATGCTGCAACACTGTCAAGCAAGAAGACATCATAGTAGTTCATTTCATTCCTTTGGTTTCCAGTGGTTTGAGCGGATCAAAGAAAGAATATCGCGATCGACGCGACAGCACTCTGCTGTGATGATCGCATCGAGTTTATTGACAGAATCCTCTAGGATGTCATTGATAATAAAATAGTCATACCGCTCGAGGTAGTGGATTTCTTCTAACGCGCTGTAATACCTTGTCTCCAAGCTTTCTTCGGTTTCGGAATTTCGATTGATCACGCGTTGGCGAAGCTCTTCTAGAGAAGGGGGTAGCACAAACACAAAGATCGCATCGGCATAGACACGTTTAACTTGCAGAGCTCCCTGATAGTCGATCTCCAAGATAATGTTTTTTCCTTCCTCTAGCGCTTTAAAGACCGGTTCTTTGGGCGTACCATACAGGTTGCCATAAATCTCTGCCCACTCCAAGAAGTTAGACTTTCTGATATTGTTCTCGAATTCTTCTCGGGTGAGAAAGACATAGCTCCCCTGCTCCACTTCTCCTTTTCTCGGTGTTCTTGAGGTGGCAGAAATACTCAGGAAAAGATCCTCCCTGCGTGTCAGGATTTCTTTGACGATACTCCCTTTTCCTGCCCCTGAGGGTCCACTGAGAATAAACAACTGTCCTTTTCTCTCAAACATGGCTACTCCAAATTCTGTACCTGCTCGCGGATTTGTTCTAGCAGGCTCTTCATTTCAATCACTTGGTGGCTGATCGGATATCCAGAAGATTTACTTCCGATGGTATTAATCTCTCTACCCAATTCCTGCGCCAGGAAGTCTAGTTTTCTTCCGATGCTTCCCCCTTCTGAAAGAATCGAGTCAAGTTGACGCAGATGGGAATCAATGCGTGTGAGTTCTTCTGCGATGTCTTTTCTCTCCGCGTAGATAGCGAGTTCTATTTCCAGTCGCTCTTCGCTGAGTAGATCCTCCCTTGAGAGCATGTCTTTGATTCTCAGCTCCATTGCGTCTTTATAGAGAGTGAGAATCTCTGGAGCCAATGCCTCAATCTCTTCCATTCGCTCTCTAAGCTGCTGTGATTTTGAGGCGATTTCTTCTCGAAGGTGGTTTCCTTCCACCTGTCTCATATCTTTTAAATTCTTCAGCGCTTCCTTCAGCGTTTCTAATAGAGGCTCTTCAAAGAGAGCAGGGTCGCTAATTTCTTCGAGCTCAAAGAGCTCCGGAATCGCTGCAAGTGACGATGGGTCCGGACGCGAGGCGATCTTTCCCTGAACATAGAGCTGCTCAAAGATCTCAAGATACTGCGTCAGCAGTCCTTCTTTGACAGACAGTTTCGTCTCCTGTTCCCCGCCTCTACGCAGATCGACGTAAATGTCGACTTTTCCGCGTTCAATCGAAGAGGAGATCGCAGAACGCATTTTATCTTCAAGTGCAAAGAGAAGTTTGGGCATGCGAAAATTGATGTCCAGATATCGGTTATTCAGACTGCGAAGCTCTATTTTCAATCGCAGATTTTCGCCTGCGTACATCCCTCTGCCATATCCTGTCATACTATAGACGTCGCCCAAGAGAAGCCTCCTTCGCTAAATAATATGCACCGGTGATTCCGGCGTCATCTCCAAGAAAACTGCGAATAAAGCGTACGTTGTCACGAAGCGCCGGCATCGTATGTGCAAGTGCTTTCTCATGGAGTTCTTCACAGATTTCATCGTAAAAGGATTCCATCACCCCTCCGCCAAATATAAAGAGCTCCGGGCGAAGAAGGGTATTGAGCGTTCCTACGGCATATCCTAGTGCTTCCACGCTTTTTGAGATGACCTTCCTAGCCAGAGGATCACCCTTTTGCCAAGCACGGTACAGATCGGTCGTATGAAACATCTCTCCGGGAATCAATGTGTCAAAGAGTATGGATTCCGTCCCTTTTTTCCTCTCTTTTTCTATCAACTGTAGCATCCCGCTCTTTGCAGCCACGGTCTCCAGACAACCAAACTGACCACATCCGCAGAGAAGTCCGTCTCTCTTATAGGGCATATGCCCAATCTCTGCAGCGCCGCCTTGACCGGTATAGAGTTGACCGTGAAAAATGAAACCGCCACCGACACCCGTGCCGACAAAGATGCCGACGACATGCTGCTCCGTGTATCCTCCTTGTTTCCACTCCCCCAGTACTGCCAGATCGACATCATTTCCCAACAAGACTGGGACAGGATACTTTTCCTCGATGAGCTCGGCAAGATCCATTTTCTCAAAGGGGATATTGCTGCACATTTCTACGCGGCGGGCGTTTTGAATCACTCCGGGCATCAAGATGCCCATCGCGACGACATCTGGATCAAACAGCTGATCGATGACGCTTAGAAGAGTCTCAAACACCGGTTTGCGTCCTCGATGCGCCTTTGTTTTTACTTTATAGCGCTTCAGAACTTGGCCCTCTTCATCATACTGAGCGCCGAGCATTTTTGATCCCCCGACGTCTATCGCAATATACTTATTCATGATAATCCCTCAACGTCTCCAAAAGAGAGTGGTATTCATAGATATGGTGATCGGCAAGACTCTGGATAGCTTCCCAGTTTCCCATATGGCCATTATAGACTGCCACTGCCCTCATGCCTGCGCGCTTAGCGCCTTCAACCCCTGCGTAGGTGTCTTCAAAGGCAAGACAGTCTTCTGCTCGTACGCCGATGCGCCGAGCGGCTTCTAAAAAGACATCGGGTTCTGGTTTAGCCGCTCCGACATAATCGCTGGTGGCGATGGCGCTAAAAATATGGGAGAGTCCCCTATGACCAAGCACCTTTGATACTAAGTCTTCTTGATTGCTGGTGGCCATGGCCATGGGATAGTCGACATCTTTTGCATATTGCAAAAATTTCTCGCTTCCTTCTTTCCATGAAAGATGAAAGTACTTCTCTCTCACCATGTCCGACCACTCAGAAATCATCGATTCGACGCTGTCTGTCAGAGAAAAGCGCTCTTGAAAATAACGAGCGCAATCCTGAAGCCCCATCCCCTCGATATCTTGCTGTAGGTTATCTGGACAAGCAATCCCGCGGGCTCGTAAAAATTCTACATCGACCTCTTGCCAGAGTTTTAATGAGTTGATAAGTGTCCCATCAAAGTCAAAGATCATCCCCTTAACGTTCTGAAACATGTGCGATCTCCTTCAGGCGAAAATTTAAAAAGTCACAGGCGACCAAGTGAAAAACCATCCCCTGGTGTTGACCCAATATCGCCTGATTCCAAGATTCTCTGTCGTGAAGATGTCCGTACACCACGTCTTGCACATCGTGCTCTTTCATCGCCTGGACAAATCCGTTATCAGGAGAGTACTTTGAAAGTGGCGGGTAGTGCATGGCAACCATCTTGCGCTTGATTCTCGGGTCCTCCTTTGCTAAAAGCAAAGAGCGCTCTAAGCGCATCACTTCGCGCCGATAGATTTTTTCATCTTCCGGGCGATATTCCTC
The DNA here is from genome assembly GCA_012841045.1 of Tissierellia bacterium. Classification (GTDB taxonomy): domain Bacteria; phylum Bacillota; class Clostridia; order Peptostreptococcales; family Acidaminobacteraceae; genus DUVM01. Next base: position 3,879 of record DUVM01000093.1, read on the forward strand.
TGTCGTGGGGAGCAACCAGCCGCGCGTACCGCAGATAGCTAGATCGCCCACCGCATACATGTTGTTATACAAAAAATGGATGGTATCAAAGCGCCCTTGGATCTGCGAAAGCGACTGCCACCAATAATCGTGATTGCCCTTTACGAGAACTTTTCTTCCGGGAAGTGCGTCAATCCACTCCAGATCGACCAGAGATTCTTCCAAGCGCATCCCCCAGGAGATATCACCTGCTACGATGACGACATCCTCTGCCCCCACGCGGGAAAGCCAATCTTCCTTGATTTTTTGATGGTGTCGGATCCAAGCTTCGCCAAAAATCTCCATCGGTTTATCCAATGAGAATCCAAGGTGCAGATCCGCTATAGCAAAAATCTTTCTCATGAGGGATCCTCACCGAGATAGTCCGTGATCTGCTCGTGCAGTTCTTCTAAGGGCTCCGACGAAGACAAATCCAAGATCGCATCCATTCTCGACTGAAACTGAGCGGCCATTTCACTCTCTCCGATATCGCTCATCAGCTGAAGCTGAGAATTGATGCTGTGAACCGCCATAGCATTTTGCTTAAAGAGCTTCTGCGCACTCTTAATCTCTTCTTTTAATGCCTGCATCTCAAGATCCAGATCCCACACGCTGGCAGCTGCTTTTTGCAGGCGTTTTTGCACGGGTTCAGGTACCTGATCCTTAAATTTATAATTCAGTGAGTGCTCAATAATCGCCCAGAAATTCATCGCAAGTGTGCGGATCTGAATCTCTGCGAGGACTTCTCGGTATCCGGCCGCACAGTGTACAGGATATTTGATGATCAGATGGTAACTGCGATATCCGCTCTCTTTTTTATCTCGTATATAATCTTTCTCATATAAAATAGTAAAGTCTTTGCCGTCGCGCTCTCGAAGAAGCTCGACCACGCGGTAGATATCTCCTAGAAGTTGGCACATGATGCGGATTCCCGCAATGTCCTCCATTTTCTCAGAGATTTCATCGTAATCAAGCCCCAATAGGCGACTCTTAGCCAAAATGCTGGAGACTTTCTTCACTCTGCCGACGACAAATTCGATCGGAGAGTATTCCCCCAGATCATCATAGCCCTTTCGCAGGGTTTTAAATTTGATTTTCAGCTCTTCTACAGCTTGTTCATAGGGAATGAGAAATTTGTCCCATTCACGAATATCTTTCACGTCTATCCTTTCTGAAAACCTGATATCATGGCATCATATGAAGGGAAAGATAGCTTTCCCCATTGTCTGAAAGACGGACATATATGATAATTATAGTATAGAATGCACCCTAACGGAAAGAAGGTTTCCCCAGAAATGAAACAATATCGAAAGAAAAACCCCCTCTCCTATGCTCTCGGCGCATATCCTACGATGGAGCTTGTCCTCCACGCGCCTGAGCTTCTTCAAATTATTTATACCCATCCAAAGATTGATCTCCCGCTACTTGAAAAGCTTCGCGCTCACGCCAAGACGCTGGGTATAAAAATGCAAGAGACGTCAGCGATGGAGCGACTGAGCGGCAAAGGCAATATCTTCGTCGCCGCCTCCTTTGTGAAGCAGCCGCGTCCACTCGATGCGGACAAACCGCACTTGGTTCTTGTCAATCCCTCGAATGTAGGGAATCTTGGAACCATCCTGCGAAGTGCCCTCGGATGGGAGTATAGAGATATTGCGCTCATTGAGCCTGCAGCAGACCCTTTCCACCCGAACTGCGTTCGCGCTTCGATGGGTTCCCTTTTTCAACAGCGCATTTGGCTCTACAAAGACTTTTCTTCCTATCAGGAGATGTACCCTCACCACACTTTGTGGAGTCTGATGACGCGCACGGAGCAGCGTCTAGAAGATATAGAGGATTTCGGAGACAAACACAGCTTTATTCTTGGAAATGAAAGTAGCGGCCTCCCTGAAGAATTCGCTGATATCACCGATCCTGTTACCATCGATACGAGCGATGCCATCGACTCACTCAACATCACGCTGGCGGCCGCCATAGCCATGCATCAAGCTTATTCAAAGAAAAGACCTATCCGAGGATAGGTCAGATCAATCTCTCTTTTAAGAACTCCGGTGGGGTGTCTTCGTGGTAGCTCCAGCACAGAAGCAGTTTAACCTCGTTGTTTCTGGCTAGTTTGTCTAGCACCATGAGGAAATTCTGAAGTTCTTCTTCCGGTAGGTCTGACAGATAGTTGATGCCGTCGATAAAAATATGCTCTATATCATAGTCGCAGCTGAGGAGTCCGCAGAGAAAACCGTAAAGCATCTCTATGCGGTGAATATTAAAGGTTTCCATATTGACAAACCGAATATTGCGATCCAATTCAAAAATATTGCGACTGTCATCATCAATGAAATAAATGGTTCCATGCGGATCTCTTGCGGCCTCATTGGCCATCTCGATCATCCTTTTGGTTTTTCCCGAACCCTTTCCTCCGGCTAAAATCTTTACCATGATCACTCCTTCTTACTCAATCTTTGATAGGACGCTGTTTCGCAATTGCCCGCAGGCCCCTTGCACATCTCGTCCCATTTCTCTTCTTATTGTAGCACGAATACCCTTCGCTTCAAGGGATTTCTTGAAGGTCTCAAGACGAATATCACGCGCCGATCGCAGACTTCTCTCTTCGATGGGATTGAGCCCGATCAAATTGACATGCATCCCTTTTCCCTGCAAGAGCTGAATCAGCGCCTGCAAGTCTTCCTCTGTATCGTTGACCTCGTGAATCAGACTGACTTCAAGACTGACGCGGCGTCCCGTTTTTTCCTGATACCGCACAGCAGCCTCCACGACGTCTTTTGCGGGATAGGTTCTTGATATGGGCATCAGCACTCGTCTTACTTCCTCTCGTGCGCTGTGCAGACTGATCGCCAGCGTCAGCGGACGATTCCACTCAGCGAGCGCGTCCATCTCAGGAATCAAACCACAGGTGGACAACGTGATATTTCTCCAAGACACATTTTGTCCATCGGGATCGGTCAGGATCTCTAAAAATCCCTTTACTTCTTCTACGTTGTCTAGGGGCTCACCGCTCCCCATCAAAACGAGATGGGAGATCTTTTTTTCCGCTTTACGCTGCGTAAGATAAAACATCTGAAGGATTTCGCCGCGCGTGAGATTTCGTGTCTTTCCTCCGATCGTCGAAGCGCAGAACTTGCAGCCCATCGCACAGCCAACTTGAGTGGATAAGCACACACTCAACCCGTGTCTGTACGAAAGAAGGACGCCTTCGACAATCTGATGGTCGGATAGCTCAAAAAGGATCTTTTTCGTTTCATCTTCTTTTGAGGGGATCCATTGGAGGATACTGACTGACTCAATGGGATACTCCCTCGAGAGTTTTTCTCTCATTTTCGCAGGGAGATTGTCCATCTCATCATAGTTCCAAATCCCTCTACGATGAAACCAGTGAAAGAGCTGACGCGCACGAAATGGCGCCAACCCCTTCACTGGTTCGTTTTTCCAATCCTCTTTGTGCAAAGAGAATAGATTCATCAGTAACCCCGACTCAGATCCACTTCGGAAGGGATCTTTTCTCCCTCCATGAATGCTTTTAGATTTCGATACACATTTTCAAATCTTCTCTTGTCAATCTGCGAAGATGCCCAAGAAGTATGGGAGCTCACATAGACATTGTCCATCTCCCAGAGCGGACTTTCTGTCGGAAGCGGTTCCACTTCAAAGACATCAAGATGGACAGCGCGGAATTTTCCGGCCAACTCCTCTAGGGCACTTTCTTCGACGACAGATCCTCGAGAGATGTTGATAAAGACAGAACCGTCTTTCATCTTTTCTATCATCTCCCGATTGATGAGCTTGTGCGTCTCCTGGGTGCCCGGCAAAACCACGACGACGATGTCGAACTGAGAGATATTCTCAGTAAGCTGTGAGAAAGGCAGGACGGCAGAGAACACATCATTGGCTTTTCCGCTTCGATTGACCCCGACGATATCGACGCCAAAGGGCGCCAAGCGTTTGGCGCCTTCTTTGGCAATATTTCCCGTACCGATGAACAAGGCACTTTTTCCATTGACTTCATCGATACTCAGATCCTGTTTCCAGACTTTCTCTTCCTGCTGCCGGTAGACTTGACGGGTGTTCTTGTAACTTTCTAGGACTTTTGCCACAATCCACTCCCCAATCGGAAGGGAATAACCCTGAGGGTTATTGGCGATCTTGATGCCTCGCTCCACCGTCTCCTGAGGAATCTGGTTCAATCCTGTCGATGCGACGACGATCATTTTCAGATTCGGCATCTTCTCAATATCGAGCGTTGAAAATGCGTTGAATGTGACGAGCACATCTGCTTGAAGGTCATCCTCGCTGAAAGGACCTGACTCCCTTCTATGCGTGAGGGTATACCCTAACGCTTCTAAACGGCGTCTTCGCTCTTCATCAAGTGAAAGTGTATAAAGAACTCTCATCACTCTTCTCGATAGGCTAAGAGATCGTCATACGTGAGAATGAGGGCGCGGGCGGCATATACTTCGTCAATCCTTCCGACCGGTGTTTTGGTCGGTGCCGCTTTAAGCACCTCAGGTGTCTCTTTCGCCTCTTTGGCGATAGAGATCATCGCGTCAGCAAAGGAGTCGAGTGTCTGCTTGCTCTCGGTCTCTGTCGGCTCGATCATAATCGCTTCTTTTATGATCAGTGGGAAATACACTGTCGGAGGATGGAAGCCGTAGTCAAGAAGTCTCTTTGCTACGTCCAGGGTTGTCACGTCACCCGGGTCCTTCATTCCCTCTAGTACAAACTCATGCATGCAAATCAGCTCATGAGGAAGATTATAATCTTCTTTGAGAATATGCATCAGATAGTTTGCATTCAAGACAGCATTTTCACTTGCCTTAAGAAGTCCGTCGGGACCCATTGTGCGAATATACGCAAAAGCACGTACTAATACGCCGTAGTTCCCGTAGAAACTTCTTAACTTGCCGATGGTATCAGGGCAATCGCTCTTGAGGACAAATTTATCGCCCTCTTTGACGATGCGAGGAACAGGCAGGAACGGCTCAAGTATCTTCTTTACCGCCACCGGTCCAGCACCGGGTCCTCCTCCTCCGTGAGGTGTACTAAATGTCTTGTGGACATTGTAGTGCATCACGTCAAAGCCCATATCTCCTGGTCTTGCCTTGCCCATGATGGCGTTCATGTTGGCGCCGTCATAGTAGAGCAGTCCGCCGGCTTCGTGTACGAGATCAGCAATCTCTCGGACTTGACTGTCAAAGAGTCCTAACGTACTAGGATTGGTGAGCATCAGACCGGCCGTCTTATCGTCAAGATGCTTCTTCAACTCTTCCAAATCCACCAGGCCATTTTCATCTGATTTGATCTCAACCAGGTCATAGCCGACCATCGCTGCAGTGGCAGGGTTGGTGCCGTGGGCTGAGTCCGGTGCGATCATTTTGGTACGCTGGTGATCACCGTTCTTCTCATGATAGCTCTTGATCATCATGATGCCCGCCAGCTCGCCATGTGCTCCGGCTGCAGGCTGCAAAGTCACAGCGTCCATTCCGGAAATCTCACAGAGGTCTTTTTGCAACTCATACAGGAGCTCTAAACTGCCCTGTACGGATTCTACCGGCTGCAGTGGATGGACTTGTGTGAGATGAGGCATACGGGCGATATCCTCATTGATCTTGGGGTTGTATTTCATCGTACAACTGCCCAGCGGATAGAAACCGCCGTCAATGTGGTAATTGCCCTGCGACATATTCGCGTAGTGGCGCATGATCTCATTTTCTGACACTTCAGGAAAATCAAGTTCTTCTCTGATAGGGCTTTTCAGCACATCCGGGCTCACTTCGGGAACATCGAGTTCCGGCAGGCTGTAGCCTCGTTTCCCTTCTCGGGAAATCTCAAATATCAACGTGGAATAATGCTTCATGCGCTCACCTCCTTGACGCAGGCGATATAGCGGTCCATTTCCTCTTTCGTGCGCTTCTCCGTTACAGCGACAAGGATCTCTCCTTCTCGACCGTAATCCGACAGATCCAATCCCCCGACAATATTGCATTCGAGCAGTTTGGCAAGAAGCTTTTTCACGTCCCCTTTGTACTTCAATGTGAATTCTTTGAAGAAAGGAGTCGAAAATACTTCTTCAAAAGCGCCGGTTTCTAATAGCCCGTTGTAGAGGTAATGCGATTTACTCAGGCTCTGAATGGCTACTTCCCTCATTCCCTCTTTCCCAAGGGTATTGAGATAGACTGAAGCCATGAGAGCGTTGAGCGACATATTGGTGCAGATATTACTTGTGGCTTTGTAGCGTCGAATGTGCTGCTCTCTCGCCTGCAAAGTCAACACGAAGGCGCGCTTGCCTTCTGTGTCTTTACTGACACCGACCAGTCTTCCAGGCATCTTTCTCATGTGTTTTTTGTTGACAGCCAAGAAGCCCAGATACGGTCCTCCAAAGTTCAGACCGTTGCCGAGCGCTTGTCCATCCCCAATCACGAGATCGATTCCCTGTTTTCCGGGCGGCTCAAGCAGTGCAAGTGAAATCGGATCGACACTCAAAATGGATAACATCTTGTTGTCTTTGGCAAACGTTGCAAAGGAAGGGACGTCTTCCATCTCCCCAAAGAAGTTGGGGTTTTGCATGACCATGCCCGCCGTATGCTCGTCGGCCAATTCTTTGGCAGCTTCTAGATCTGTATGTCCGTCTTTTAGTGGAACTTCGCGCACTTCGACATCCCGATAATGCAGATAGGTCTTGATGACCTGAATGGCGTCGGGATGCATGCCGGCGCTGACAAGGACGTTATTGCTTTTTCTCTTGTCGGCCAAGGCGATCAGCAGAGCTTCTGCCGCAGCGCTCGCCCCTTCATACATGCTGGCGTTGGAGATATCCATACCGGTGAGACGACAGATCAGCGTCTGGTACTCAAAGATCGCCTGTAGCGTTCCCTGGGCAATCTCGGGCTGATATGGCGTGTAAGAAGTATAAAACTCACTTCTTGAAATGATATGGTCGATCAACAGAGGAACATAGTGATCATACACTCCCGCACCGAGAAAACTGACACGCGATGTAATAGGAATGTTCTTTTCACCGAGTTCCTGAGCACGTCGTAACAGGTCTAGTTCTGACATCGCCTCCGGAATCTTTAGCGGTTCCGTCAGCTTCAGCTCTTTCGGGATATCGACAAAGAGATCATCGATACTCTCGACACCTATCTTTTCGAGCATCTTCTCTTTTTCGCCATCCCCCTTGGGAATATAGCGATGAATCATTATTCTTCTCCGAGAAAGTCGTTGTATTCACCTTCGTCCATTAGATTCTCGAGTTCTTCTTCGTCTTCGACACTGATTTGGATAATCCAGTTTTCCATGGCATCGGCATTGATCAGCTCGGGTGCATCTTCGAGTTCTTCATTGATCTCAAGGACTTCGCCGCTGATGGGTGCAAAGATATCCGACGCACTCTTGACGGACTCAACGACGCCAAATGCATCGCCGGCAGACAGTTCAGTACCGACATCGGGCAGTTCGACGTACACAATGTCTCCCAATTGATCCTGGGCATAGTCTGTCAATCCGACATATCCTTTGCCATCTTCTACGCGGACCCATTCATGTTCTTTTGTGAAATACAGTTTACTCATCACATCCTCCTCTATTATTTATTATTGAGATAGCGTCTGCTGACTATTTTAGCAGGTACTTTTTTTCCTCTGATGCC
>DUVM01000094.1 GCA_012841045.1 Tissierellia bacterium
CTGTGGTAGGATGTAAGTAACCAAACGAACATCTGAACCAAGGAGATATTATGAGCTACCATCATCTTACCATAGAAGAGCGGGGTCTGATCGCCCAGTATCACAAGAGCAGACTAAGCATCCGGTCGATTGCCACTCTATTAGATCGGAGCCCAGCAACTATTTCAAGGGAGCTTCGAAGAAACAAGAGTTCTTCTAAGAAGCGCCAAGGGTTGCCTTTCGCTTATTTTCCATGGCATGCACATTGTTTGGCGAAAGAGAGACGAAAAAATAGTCACCGAACAAGTATGATACACCCTACACTTCAAGAGTATCTTGAGAGAAAGCTACTCGAGACGTGGTCTCCTGATCAAATCGCTCATCGTACAAAAGATGCCCCTTGTGTGTTGCCCTCCTGTTCGACGATTTATCGTTGGATTCATCAACGCATTCTGCCGCGTGTAACGATGAAGCAACTTCGAAGAAAGGGACGCTTCAAGCGACCAGCAGAGACACGAGGTCGGTTTAATGATCAGGGAAGAAATATCAAGAAACGTCCGTGGGAGGTTTATTCTCGCCAAACGTTGGGGCACTGGGAAGGGGATACCGTTGAATCCGGAAGGGTTGCTCACCAAAGAAAAAGTCAAGCATGCTTTGTCACGCTTGTGGAGAGAGCATCTCGTTACTATCTCGCGATTCCCGTGCCTAATCGTAAACAAGAGACCGTAACCCGGGCAATCATCCAAGAACTAGAACCCTTTGCTTCGGATCTGGTCAAAACGATTACATTTGATCGAGGCAAAGAGTTTGCTGGCTTCAAAGAAATTGAAGAAAAGCTTGCATGCAACACCTATTTCTGTGATCCCTACTGTGCATGGCAGAAAGGAAGCAATGAAAACAGCAACGGTTTGCTCCGGGAGTTTTATCCGAAAGGAATGGATCTTTCGTTAGTCGATGATCATCAGTTACAGATTCACTTACAACTTATGAATAACAGGCCTCGCAAAGTCTTAGGGTATGAAACACCACTTGAAGTCCTGTCACGGGCAGGGGGTTGCTGTTGCACTTGATTTGACAAATCACCGAAGAGAAAAAAGAAAAGGAAAAAAGACCTGTCGGCTTATGTCGAGAGGTCTTTTTGCAAAAGGGTTATTCGTTTGGTTTTTGGGATGACATCGACAACTAGCGGCGCGTCAGATACTTTCCAGCCTTTGTATCAAGGAGCTTGCCTTTGTGAAGCGCAAGGCGTCCGTCGACGATGACCGCTTCAATGCCTTCAGGGGGTTCCTGTGACGTGCTGCCAAAGTCGGCTTTGTCGATGATCGTGTCATAGTGAAAGAGCGTGAGATCGGCATCGTAGCCTTCTTTGATCTCGCCTTTGTTCTTCAGATGGAGTCGCTCAGCGGGCATGCGGGTGATTTTTTTCATTCCCTCAAAGAAATCGAGGATCTTGTCATCACGCAGATATTTTCCTATAAAGCGCGGGAAAGTGCCGGCGCCTCTCGGATGGCCTTTGTGGTTTCGATAGATGCCGTCGGAGGCGACCATCACCAGAGGGTGCTGAAGGGCAAGAACAATCTCATCTTCTCGCATCACACTTGCCACGGCGAGCATCTCGGGATAGTTCTTTCTCGCATCTTCAAAGGTCTCTTTTGTGGCGGGCTGATCTTCATACGGCGGCTCTGTCAAAAGGATGTCGGAATAGGTCTTGCCCCATCTTTCAAAGCAGCCGGGAGCAAAGACCTCGGTGCCGATCCGGGTCGAGAAGGCAGCGTAGGGATACGCGTCAACCATCAGATCGAGCCCTTCTTCTTCGCGAAGGCGAACGATCATATCGAGTGCTTCTTGCATATTGCCAAAGGCGCTGAGGCTTGAGATATGCGCAATCTGAAAAGGGATTCCCGTGCGTCGAGTAATCTCGGCCATCTCTTCAATAGACTCCAGTGCGCGGTCGGCGTCAAAACGATAATGGGCACTAAGTAGGAGATCCTTACGATCACGGATATCCTGAGTGACACCAATGATCTCCTCCATCGATGTACCGGGACTGTACTCAAAACCGAAAGATACTCCGATAGCGCCGTCTTCGATGTTTTCGTTGACGAGCTGTCTCATCACCTCAATCTGCTCCGGGGTGGAGGGTTCCAGCGTGGTGAGATTGCCTGCTTTTTCTCGCAGGGAATTGTGACCGACATAAGACATATAGTGGACGGGATTGCCTCGCTTCTCAATGACGTCGCGAAGGGCTCGGATATCCTGGCGATTGTTGCCGCAGTTTCCGGTGACAGCGGTGGTCACCCCCATTCGAAGCATCGGAATGGAAATATCGGTACCATCTTCTGTCAGATGCAGTTCTTCTTCGTGCATATGAATATCGATAAACCCGGGTGAGACGATCGCTCCTTCGGCGTCGAGGACTATTTTTGCCTCTTCCTCTATTGGACCGATTTTCTCTATCTTGCCGTCTTTGATTCCCAGATCCGTCTCTATTAAGCGATGTTCGTCCATGTCCAACAGTTTGCCGTTGACAATTTTGATGTCTATCATCTAGTGGTACTCCTTTCACCATGATGGGTGTAGACGATTTTTTCGCCTATTACAGTCATTACTACCCTGTTTCGAAGCAGGGCATCAGGTTTTTCTTGAAAAGGATCGTGTTGAAGTACAACGAAATCTGCCAGATAGCCCGGTGCCAGCTTTCCTTTGTTATCGGCATGTCCCTCTTGAAAGGCGCTTTCGGCGGTGTAGGCTCGAATCGCTTCCGATAGGGTCATGGCATGCTCCGGATGAAATCCACCGTCGGGTTTTCCTTCTAGATCGGTTCGAGCGATGGCGCAGTAGAGGTTGGGGAGAGGATTGACTCCTTCGACAGGACAGTCTGTGCCAAGGCTTACCGACACACCTTTTCGCATCAGGGTGCCAAAAGCATAAGAGGTAGCAGCCAGTTCGTCGCCCACCCGGTCGACAAGAACCTTCAAATCATAATCGAAGAAGATGGGTTGTGCGAGGACATAACAGCCGATCTCTTTGATCCGCTCTAGCTGCGCTTTCGTGCTGATTTGGCAGTGGACGAGACCGTGTCGTGACGGGTCTTCTGTCTCTTCGTAGAGATTTAAGACGCGCTCCAGCGCCCCGTCGCCGATGACATGGATGATAACCCCTCGGTCGTTTTCTTGCGCCCATGAAAGGACTTTGCGAATGGACTCGTCGCTGAGGGCGTCTGTTCCACGCTCTCCGGGGCAGTCGGCATAGTCCTTTTGCATGAGGGCAGTCCGGGCGCCTAGACTTCCGTCTTTATAGAGTTTTATGGGACCCATGGAGAGATGATCAGATGGCGGCTGCTTCGCTTCCTCAAAAAAAGCATCCAGTTCTTCGAATGTGTCGAGTGCCAGCTGTTGTGTGAGGCGAAGAGGGATTTGTCCTTTTTGGTCCATGTCGAGAAGAAGATTCCATATTGCTAGCGCCTGCGTGTTTGAGCCACTGAGGTCATTGGATTGTGCGCTGGTCACACCGAGCTCCACGGCGGCTGAAAAAGCGGCCTGAAATTGGCTGCGAAGGTCTTCAGACGTGAGCTCAGGATACAGCGGGCCTAGGTAGTCAAGAGCTGTCTCTTTTAATAGTCCTGTCAGTTCGCCGTGTTTCTTTTCCACGATGCCGCCGGGCGGATTGGGGGTTGAAGCGTCCAAGCCCAGCACTTCAAGTGCCCGGGAGTTCACCACTGCCACATGTCCGCAGACACGTGTCAAGGCGACAGGAATCTCGCTAGAGATCTGATCGAGCTCTTCTTTTGTCGGAAAGCGCTTTTCAGAGAATTGATCTTGATTCCATCCACTGCCCGTCAGAGCGACGCGCGAGCGATCAGGGTGATCTTTCAAATATTGGCGCGAACGCACGATGAGTTCTTGTATGCTCTTCGTTCCCGAAAGGGACAAACTCTGCAATTGCTTGCCGAGATGGCGAAGGTGCAGATGGGAGTCGTTAAACCCAGGAAGGACAAATCGCCCGTTCAGATCGACCACTCGATCTGGCGAGGAGCTGAGAATGTCTTCTGCGGAGCCGACTTGCTTAATCCGTCCGTCTTCTGTCAGGATAGCTTCCGCAAAATCCTCACCGGTGTATATTGTGGCATTCATCCAAGCTGTAGTCATAGCCATTCTCCAGTTGATCAAGGTAGACATTAATAGAGGGAAGATAGTTCAGCATGCCGTCCATAAAAAGGCCGATGCGTACAGCTTTTTTCATCGCGCTATAGGGAATGGACTTTCTGCCTCCAGATGCCATACGGTTCTTGTAATATTCAGCGATTTCGTAGGGAACGAGGTAATATTCATCAAATCTTTTGAAGTGGAAGATGAAAAAACTGACACCCCCTTGTTTTCGAATGTCTTCCATGTAAGTTATCTGATGATCATGTATGTTGGAAAGGGGGAGGCTCAGTCCTTCCGTTTCCTTGCAGTCAAAGCAGAAGAAAATCCCCTGCGCAATACCCAGGAAGTCGACCGTCGATCGGCGTTCAAAGTATGCTTTGACGATCTGACCTTGATCATTTTGATTGACGACCGTAATAGGGATGCTGATTTTATCCACCCGTGCATACCCGTGCAGTCGATAATAATCATTGCTAAGTTCAATGAGATTTTCCAGTGCGTCTCCGCGGTGACCACTTGTTCTCCAAGCCATAAATACCTCGTTTCTTTATGATATCATACCATACGGAAGTTGTGCACATGTAGAAAAAACTGTGGATAACTCTGTGGATAGTGTGAACAACGAACGAATATTCGGATCGAAGCCCTTCGTGTTTGAAAGAATCAATTCGGGTATAAGTCACTCAGACTTATTAGATTATGGGAGGAAAACATGAAGAATAAAGAAGTCATTATTTACACCAGCAATACTTGCGGGTATTGCCACGCAGCCAAAGACTACCTGGATTCACTGGATGTCACGTACACGGAGAAGAACGTCAGCACTGATCTGGAAGCCCGTAAAGAGCTGATCCAGAAAGGGTTTATGGGGGTTCCTGTCCTTGTGATCGATGGAGAGATCATCCAGGGCTTTGACAAAGCGGCCATCGACGAAGAATTAGCGGACTAGATCCTTGAAAAAAGTGAAAGCGCTCTTCCTTGTCGCCCTGATACTGACACTCGTCGGCTGTCAGACGGCAACGCAGCCTGAAGAATCTCCCGTTGCGGAGGTTCCGGTTGTCGAAGAGCCGGCAGTCGATGTCGGATACACAGAAGGAAGCCAAGCGCCTGACTTTACACTTACAGGGCTAGACGGAAAGTCATATTCGTTGTCTGACTATAGAGGAAAACCTGTGCAGCTTGTTTTCTGGGCGGTCAGTTGTGTCTATTGTATGATGGAACTGCCAGAGCTACAGGAGCATTACCAGGCAGATGCAGGGTATGAGATCCTGGCTCTCAACGCCACTTTTCAAGACGGTGTGGACACCGTCAGAGAAAGCGTGGATGAGCTAGGCTTATCTTTTCCTATCCTTTTATTAGAGACAAGTGAAGACATCAATGTCGCACGCGATTATAACGTCAGCGGCATTCCCCACAACGTTTTTATCAACAAAGATGGCATCATTGAAAAAGTTCAGATTGGAGCGACTTCCGGAAAGGAAGCGATTGGTATCTTAAACGAACTGGCAAAGTAAGCCGGGGGAGATGTTCTCCCGGTCTTTACGTATGTAGAACTATTCATACTTTATTATTATGGAAAAGAATGGTACTATTTTTGCGGAGGTAATAATACTATGATAAAAGAATTTAAAGAGTTTATTTCACGTGGAAATGCCATGCAGCTCGCTGTGGGTGTCATCATCGGCGGTGCTTTTGGCGCGATCGTGGGAAGTCTGGTCAACGACATTATTATGCCGATTCTCTCCCTTGTGACGGGCGGCATAGACTTCTCCAATCTATTCTTTACTCTTGACGGCTCCACCTTTGACACTCTTGCGGCAGCGCAGGAGGCGGGGGTGGCGGTCGTGGCGTACGGTAATTTTATTAATGCCATCATTTCATTTATAATGATCGCTTTTGTCGTGTTTTTGCTCGTTAAGGGCATCAACAAACTCCAAAGAGAAGAGGAAGAGGTGAAGGAAGTCACGACCAAAACCTGTCCTTTCTGTGCGTCAGAGATTGCTCTTGAAGCGACACGTTGCCCGCACTGCACATCTGAATTGCCGGAAGCAGAAGTCGTCACAGAATAACTCAAGAATAAATCTGAGTGAGCCTGTTTTTGTAAAAGAAACAGGCTTGTTTTCTATATATATTGAGATATGTCTCAAATGTTTGTTGACACAAACAGCTTGTGTTTTTCTTAGAACATCGGTTACTTGATGTTAAATCACTTTTCACCTAGAGTGATAAGTTAAATGATTAATGAGGACCCACTTAACAATGAAAGAATACTCACTTGGGTATTTATTTTCTTCATGAAATTTACTAAAATTTATAATAATAACCAGTTATTATAGTTCGATCGTTCGAAGACACATGGAACTTGTAAGAACTTTGTGAACACTCTCTTATGAAGCGAATCGCAGCAAAGTAAGGTGATATAGCAACGAAAAAAACTCATTCCTATGCATACAAAAGCTACGTAATTCAAACAACGGTATGCTCGGTTTCTATAGGTGGTTAACGTTGTTTTGATGTGACGATGAAAAGATTTGACACGTCTAATCCGACGGACAAGGAGTGTCATTATGTGGATAAAGCTGTGCATATAAAGAAGGTATTGCTAATAGTTTTAAGTAAGGAGATCTGTTACAAGAGTTGATCCTCTATTTCGAATTATCTTAACAGGACAGCTCTATCTATACACAAATGATTTTACACTATGTCGCATTGGGTATAAGAAAGCAGAAGAGTTAACAAGTATAACTAAACGAAATCGTTTCATTTAGTAAGAACATGGACCATACGTTGCTGAGGAGCTTGAAGTTGCGGATTATCCTTTGGAGTCGGTGAAGGAGTCAAGAGATACTAGGAAATGATGGTATCCAAGAACAATCAAGTACATTGAATCCTGATGAAGAATGATTTTCGAAGATGGCAATGACAATCATTCAGAGTGTAGAGTGGGAAATGTACTTTGAGAAGTAAGCTGATTTTTAACCACAAACCTTACAAGTTCCACATCTCTACAATTTGTCAAAATCTTAGAGTGGATCCTTGTAAGAATAACTTTGGCTTTAAAAATGAAAGTGTAATGGCCACGTTCGGTTTGTCGTTTTGAGAATGGAAAAATCTCTTATATTTTGAAGCTTCGTAACAAGACTCGGGTCGATCATCGTCAGATTAGTGCATGATCAAGTCAGGATGATACCTTGGTGTAAATGTACAGACGAAAACAATAGTCTTACACTAAAACTTTAAACATCTTTGTTTTTGTGTTTGAGTATCTTTCGTTAACTAGAATCAATTATTGTTCGTGTTTACCATTTCAAATGATTTTAAGTCCCTTCTGGAAAGGGA
>DUVM01000015.1 GCA_012841045.1 Tissierellia bacterium
TGAGGTTTTCCCGGGGATCATCGCCCGCTTATATCCCTGTCGCTTTGCCTCTGCCAGTCGTTGCTCGACTTGCGGGACACTGCGCACTTCTCCAAGGAGGCCGACTTCTCCGAAAAATACCATGTCTCGGGGTACCGGCTGATTATAATAGGAAGAACTCATGGAAACCATCATCGGCAAAGTCAGTGCCGGCTCGCTCAGCGTAATGCCTCCTACTGCATTGACATAGATGTCCTGATTCTGCAAAAAAAGTCCTCTCTTCTTCTCTAAAATAGCAACAGCTAAGATGAGTTTATTATAGTCTACACCGAGCGCCATGCGCCGAGGAGAGGCAAAGTTCGTAGGACTGACAAGACTCTGAATTTCCACCAGAAGAGGTCTCGTTCCCTCTATGGAAGAAAACACCACCGTTCCGGGTTCGTCTGATTGACTGTGACTCAAAAACAGTTCCGAAGGATTTGACACAATCTGCAGTCCTCTTCCGCTCATCGAAAAAAGGCCGACTTCATTGGTGGAGCCAAAACGGTTTTTGACCGCTCGCAAGATGCGATACAAATTGCTTCCATCACCTTCAAAATAAAGTACCGTATCCACCATATGCTCGAGCACTTTTGGGCCAGCGAGGGAGCCGGACTTCGTCACATGGCCGACGATAAAGGTGGCCATTCCCTCTCCCTTGGCAATCTTTGCCAAATGCGACGTCACTTCGCGCACCTGTGACACACTGCCTGCAGCAGCGCTTAGGTTCACGGTGCTCATGGTCTGAATGGAGTCGAGAATTAGGATATCCGGTCGCTCCTGGCTGATCACTTGATAAATCTTTTCAAAAGTGGTTTCAGAAAGAAGTAGCACATTGTCGCCTTCTACTCCCAATCGATTGGCGCGCATCTTAATCTGGTGCTTGCTCTCCTCTCCCGACACATACAGGACAACTTTTCCCTGTCTAGCCAATGAATCCGCCATCTGCAAAAGCAAGGTGCTTTTTCCGATGCCAGGCTCACCGCCAACGAGAATGAGCGAGCCATCGACGATCCCTCCTCCAAGTACGCGATCGAGTTCAGCGTTATTAGTGGACAGCCGATGTTCTTCACTGAGCTCCACATCACGCAAAAGCTGTGCTCGAAAAGATTCACCCGTCTCCAGCTTCAAGGGGGTGTTTTTTTTAGACTCTACAACTTCTTCTGTAAAGGAATTCCATGCACCGCAGTCACTGCAGCGCCCCATCCACTTAGGCGAAATCGCTCCGCATTCATTGCATACAAAATGTGTCTTGATTTTCATTTATCAATCCTAAAAAAAGAAGGGGGTTATCCCCCTTCTTTAGTCTTCTTCTTGGCTTTGGGCTATGATCTTTTCGGCGATCATGCCTGGCACTTCCTCGTAGCGCTCAAAGCGCACAGTGAATTCTCCTCTTGCCTGCGTCATGCTTCGAAGATCGCTTGAGTAACTGAATAACTCAGCTTCCGGGGCTTCTGCGAATACCTTCTGATGTCCCGCCTGCGCAGGCTCCATGCCCAGAATTCTTCCTCTTCGCTTGTTTAGATCGCCCATGATGTCGCCCATGTAATCATCGGGAACAACGATCTCTAGGTGCATCACCGGCTCAAGCAGAATCGGATTGGCTTCCGGTAAGCCTTTTTTAAAGGCAAGTGCGGCGGCGATTTTAAAGGCCATCTCACTTGAGTCGACGGCGTGGTAACTGCCGTCCAGCAGGGTCGCTTTGATGTTGACAACCTGATAGCCAGCTAATGGCCCCTGCGCCATAGACTCTTCCAATCCCTTTTCAACAGCGGGGAAGTAGTTTCTGGGAACAGCGCCCCCGAATACTTCCTCTGCAAAGACAAAGTTCTCTTCTGAAGGCTCAAAGCGGATATGGACATCGCCGTATTGTCCGGCGCCGCCCGTCTGCTTCTTGTGTCGACCTTGCACCGTAGAGGTACCTTTAATGGTCTCGCGGTACGCAATCTTCATAGGAATCACTTCCACGTCGACATCATACAGCTCTTTTAGTCGATTGGCGATAATGGCCAGCTGCATCGTTCCTTGTCCGCCGAGGATCATCTGATTTGTCTCGCGATTACGAGTCACGGTAAAGCTGGGATCTTCTTCATTGAGTCTTGAGAGCGCTCCGCCGATCCTGTCCTCATCACCCTTTGCCTTGGGTTCAATCGCCTTAAAGAGACCCGGCGAGGGGAACTCGATGCGCGGATACTCGATGGGATTGCTCTTATCACATAGGGTGTCGCCACTCTGTGTGTCGTTGAGTTTGGCCACCGCGGCAATGTCACCTGCCACTACCTCAACGACATCGATCTGTTTTTTTCCTCGAAGCAGAAAGATATTGCCTAGCTTTTCATTGGAGTCTTTTTGGGGATTGTAGACTTCCAAGTCTTTCTTAAGTGTTCCCGAAAGGACTTTCATCAGAGAGATCTTTCCGACAAAGGGGTCCACGATCGTCTTAAAGACGATAGCGCTGAAGGGTTCTTTAGGATCCATCTTGCGCTCGATTTCTTCTTCCGTATGTGGCTTCACTCCTTTGTTTACCGGTTTATACTCTGCAGGTGCTGGGAAGTAGTCGATCAGAACATCCATTAAAGTGTGGATGCCTATGCCTTTTGCGGCACTTCCCACCACGACCGGAACAATTTCTCCGGAGAGGACACCCGCGCGGAGTCCCTGCTGCATTTCTTCGGGAGTAAATTCTTCCCCTTCAAAGTATTTGTCTAATAGTTCTTCATCGCTTTCCGCCACGCTCTCTACAAGCATTTCGCGGATGGGCTCTATTCTATCCATCAATTCTTCGGGAATAGGACCGTCATTGCATTGTTTTCCGTCATAGATGCGTCCCACCATATTGACGACATTGACAAAGCCTTTGAAGTCCTCTCCTTCTCCGATCGGAAGAACAAATGGAGCTACTTTCTTACCAAACACTTCCTTGAGCTTTTGCACCAACTCGACGTACTCAATATTCTCTTTGTCCATTTTATTGATAAACAGCATGCGCGGCATGTTCATTCTAGAAGCAGCTGCCCACGCCTTTTCCGTCCCGACTTCAATACCGGATGAAGCATCCAGAAAAATAATGGCGCTGTCGGTGACATGGAGCGCACCGGTTGTCTCCCCGACAAAGTCAAAATAGCCCGGTGTGTCAAGAAAATTGATCTTACAGTCATCCCATTCAACAGGGATCAATCCTGTTCCAATCGAGAATTTTCTAGAGATCTCTTCCTTCGTATAGTCAGAGACCGTATTTCCATCCTCCACCCGGCCCATGCGGGAAGTCTGACCCAGGCTGAAGAGAATCGCTTCCGTCAACGTCGTCTTTCCACTGCTACCGTGGCCTAAAAGTACGACATTTCGGATCTTATCGTTAGAGTACGTCTTCATGCAAACCTCCTGATTTCATATGCGGATATTATACCATTAAACACAAGGTTCACAAAATCCCTTCATGATCTTTTTACGCTTTCTTTGCTATTTGCAAACTCTATACTCATTCTACTAACCCTTTTGTTGTAATGTTCCCACTCAAAAATTGACATCGTAGATAGCATCTCCCTCCATGTATTGATAGCTTTTTTACTTCCTTTTAGCGATAATTCAGAGTTCCGTTTCCCACTAACCTCCACATCCACTCTCACGTAAAAAGTAAACAGAGGAGTGTATCCCACTCCTCTGCCCGTTACTCCCCTATCTTTCACTGAATCCGCAACAGGCGCTTGAGCTCTTTGTGTTTTTCTCTGGCTATAGGTAAAATCGTCTCTGATCCGCGCATACGCAGTGCAAAACTATTATTCTTCCAAGGGAAAATATCCTGTATTTGTCGCAGATTGACAAGAGAACGCTTATGGATGCGATAAAATCCCTGTTCTCGAAGACGATGTTCAAAATCACTTAGTGGGGAACTGTCTTGTAATGTATCGCCTTTCATCAAGCAGATATAGCAGCCTCTCCCCTTGCCATCGGTGACAATATGCGTTACCTCGTCGATGTCAATAAGCCTTGTATGACGGCCCGACCTGATCGCCAGTCGTGAAGATTCAGTGGGGAAACTTTCCGACTTCTGCTGACTACAATTCTCCAGAATGTCTCGAATGCGCTGAGGGTCAATTGGCTTTAACAGATAGTCGTCTGCCTGCAACTCAAAGGCTTTCACCGCATATTCTGAAAAAGCCGTCGCAAAGATCACCTTTGCCTCTGGCATCATCCTCTTAGCCACAGAGGCTACCGTCGTCCCCTGTACATCCCCAAGGTGAATATCGATAAAGAGAATATCAAATCGCTCTTTTTCAAATAGTTCTAGCGCTTCTACGCCTCCTGAGACTTCTTGCACAATCGCGTCAGGGTTCCACTCATTGATATGATGGCGCATCTCAATTCGGGCATACTTTTCATCGTCAATGACGGCGATTCGCATAAATTCCTCCTTGTTCATTCAGGCCCTCAGGCGGGGTCATCGGAAGTGTCAGAGAAACGACCGAGCCTGATGCATCTGAGCCTATATGAAAGTGGCACTGCTCTCCATAGACGCTTCGCAGGCGCTTTCTTACATTAAAGAGACCTAAGTATATCGGTGTGTTCGGGTCTTCCAGAGCTCGGAGCACTTCAGGATCAAAGCCCTTGCCTTTATCTGCTACCGTGATAAGCGCTTGCTCTCCTTCCTGCTGGATAGAGATAATCACATGGCGCTCCTCACGAGCGGTTCGTCCATGGCGAACAGCATTTTCTACGATCGGTTGAAGAATGAGAGGCGGCATGTAACAAGCTTGTGTATCACAGGTGATGTCCATTTGCACTCGAATGGCCTCTTCAAACCGCGCTTTGCTGAGCGCCAGATAATTTTCAACATTTGAGAGTTCTTGCTCAAGAGTCACAAAAGGCTCATTGATCGATAATGTCTGTCGGAAATATTTTGACAGCACCAGGATGATTTCCCTCGCTTTTTGTGGCTCCTCTAAACACAGAGCTGAGATCGTGTTGAGCGCATTATATAGAAAGTGTGGATTGATCTGGGACTGAAGAGCGCGAAGCTCTGCCTGTTGACGAAGTCTCACCTGGCGTTCGAGTTCCCCTAATTCGAGCATGGAGGAGAAGAACTTTGCCAATCCTTGCGTTGTCTTGATATCCGCTTCCAAATCAAGATCCAGTCCAAGCGGAACCACTAGCATGAGCACCCCAACGATTTGCTCATCCCAACAAAGGGGAACCGCTATGGCCGCACAATCTTTTTTAATGATTGACTGATCAATTCCAACGTCGTCATGCGTAATCACAAGATCATTGTTCTCTATCGCGGAAAGTGCAGTATCGGGAAGTCTCGCTGTCAAAGCCCCTCGAAGCCACTCGAAGCGACGACTCCCACCCGATCTGTAAGCAGGACGCCATACTCGGGCAACATCCGGCACACTGTATCGGTAACCTTTTGCATTGCAACGGGATGATCCAGTCCTTCCCTCAAAAATGGGAGGCATTCTTGAGCAATCAAAAGCGCTAGGGATTGTTGTTCAACAAGTTCAATGGATACGTTGTGGTACATACGAGAGAGTGTACGCATGAACAGCAACAAACCCACCGAGCTGATAAGGATTTTGGGAAGAAAAATCGCTCGCTCCAACGCCACCGCATCTTCAAACGGCTTTACGATCGCAAGAATAATGATAGCCTGCAACAGTTCCGAGAGAACGACCAGACTGACCAAGGTAATGCTTTTGTTCTTAGAGCGTGTATATCGCCGATAGCTCAACGCGCCGATCACTCCAAAGAAGAATGTTCCTATGCCACATGCGAGAGAAGTAAACCCTTCCGGATTAAAAAAATAGCGATGGATTCCCCCAATCAAGCCCGCCACCACGCCGGCGATCGGTCCTCCAACCAATCCCGCCGCGACCGTGCTGATCACTCGCGTATTAACAACAGCTCCTTGGAAATTAAATCCAGTATATGTGCCAGAGATAGAAAGCAGACCAAAAATCAATCCCAACAATATGCGCTGCTGAGAAGATTTTTCATGTATCTTCAGGAGCTTTCGCAGCGGCCGCATTTCTGTGAGGATCGTCGCCATAAAGTACAATAAGCTGATATTGATGATCAATGCTATTAATAGATTTCCATTCATGAGCAACTTCCTTGCTGTTCATCAAATCGTCTGTCTAAAAAAAATCTTATCATTAGAATCCTCGATGTGCAAATGCTGTTCTCCCCTGTTCTCATACACTTCCCCACGTTTAACACACAGCTAACCTGCCATTTGTTGACGAATTGTCTTTCTTCTTAATAGTATGTGAGCAAATATTGTTTATCTTTTTGTTTGTTTATTCAATACAAAGAGAGGGACGAGAAAAAGGAGAACAAGAATGAAGAAAAGATTGACACTAATGCTTGTTTTTGTCATGGTGCTTACTCTCGTTTTATCAGGTTGTAGCAGTAAGCCTTCTGAGCCAGCTCCAGCCCCTCCTGCTCAGGAAACACCAGCGGCTGAAACCCCTGCTGCTGAAACCCCTGACGATGCAACCGAAGCTCCAGCTGAACAATCCGGAAAAGGTCTGAGTCCCGAGGATAGAGCTAAGGAGTTCATCACCGTTGCCACCGGCCCCACCTCAGGAATCTATTATCCCATCGGCGGTGCGTTTGCAACAGCATTAAAAGACTATGGTTTCCAAACGTCTGCTGAATCCACAAATGCCACAGGAGCAAATATCCAGCTGATTCTCGATGGGGATGCTGAAATTGCCGTCGCTATGCAAGACGCCGTCATGCAGGCTTACACGGGAACAGGTTCCTACGCTGAAAAAGGTGCTTCCGAGAACCTCAGAGCTCTTATGCGCCTATGGCCTAACTATGTTCAATTGGTCACCACAGAAAACACGGGCATCACATCAGTAGAAGATCTCCGAGGCAAACGCGTTGGCGTTGGAGCACCTAACTCAGGTGTCGAAATCAACGCACGCATGATCCTCAACGCCTATGGCATTACCTACGATGACATTACTCCTGACTATCTAGCTTATGGAGAGGCCATCGAGAACATGAAAAATGGCCAGTGTGACGCCGTCTTTGTCACCTCAGGAATTCCCAATGCCACCGTCATGGAACTAGGTGTCCAGCATAAGATGCTGGTTGTCCCAATTGACGGGGATGGTCGCGAAAAACTCGTTGCAGAATTCCCTTATTATGCCAAGACCGTTATTCCTGCAGGAACATACAATAACGAAGCCGATGTCGAAGGCGTTTTCGTCTACAATATCATGCTTGTGCGCGAGGATCTGTCAAATGAGATGGTCTACGACATGCTTGAAGGCGTATTCAAAAACATCAGTACGATCAAATCCTCACACAACGCAGCTGACAAAAACATCGATATAACCTTCGGTGTCTCTGATGTTCAACTCCCTCTCCACCCAGGCGCAGAAGCTTTCTGGAAAGACAACGGCTACCTCGACTAATCATTTAACTCAAAAGGCGCGGCTGACGGTACGCCGTCCCGCGCTTTTCTCTTAGGAGCCATCTTGAAAAAAACTTCTCATAACATATGGATAGCTTCTGGGATCCTACTCCTCTTCATTGTCGGTTTGTGGTGGGGTTTTTTCGCTCCCGCCGGCATGTTTTTTCAGCTGATCGACCGAAGAAGTGATGAGGTGCTTCTGGAAATTCCTGTCAACACAGGAGATACACTCCGCCTTGAGATCGAACATTCCTTTGAGCATATCCCTTGGTTTGAATACTATGTGATTCAGTCAGACGGTACATTTTTATTAGAAGCCATCTCTGTCGCTGGTTATGGCGCCGGCATTCCTGCGGAGATGGATGTGCCTACTCGCATAGAGGATGGGATGGTGTGGATGGAGAACATCCATTCAACCTTTCAAGAATTTAAGTGGCTTACTTCGTCAACGTATATGAAAGATCTCTCGCTTAACGACTTCGTGATTTTTGACTTCCGCACACTTCCAGATGCCAGCTTGATTCTTGGGAGGGTGATAACAAAAAGGGGGCATTTTATCGATGGATGAACTACAAAAGAGCTCAGTAAACGAAAATACTCCTTCTGCCTCGATCGAAGAGGAGAAAGCCGCAGCCATCTTGGAAAAGTATGAGATAGAGTCTCGCACGAGAAACTTGGATTGGAAATATCTCGTCAAGATCATCTACTTTCTCTCGATCGCATTTACCGTCTACCATTTGGCATACGCTTCGGGTGTCCGTCTTCTCCAGATGGTCAATATCAAGCATCATGCCATCCACGTGGGAACCGTCTTATTCCTTGGTTTTCTTCTTTACCCGGCGCATCCCAGCTTAAGTCGCACAAAAGTCCCTTGGTATGACTGGATTATGGCTGGGCTTTCCGCTTTAATGCCTATCTATGTTTTCATTCGATACATTCCCTGGACTTCAACAGGTTTTCAGCCCACGCGCCTAGATGTCATCCTAGGAACTCTATTGATACTTCTAGTACTGGAATGCTCTAGGAGAATTGCCGGTCCAGCTCTGACAATCCTCTCTATTTTCTTTCTAATATATGGTCTCTTTGGGAGAAACTTCCCAGGTGTCTTTCGTCATAGAGGATACTCGTGGCAGCGCATTGTCGCCTATCTCACGACCGATATTTCAGGTATTTACGGAACATCCATCAAGGTCTCCAGCACGTTTATCGTCCTCTTTATTATCTTCGGAGAGGTCATGAACAAATGTGGCATGGGGCAGTTTTTTAATGATATCGCCAACGCATTAGCAGGACACACAAAAGGCGGTCCTGCTAAGGTCGCTGTGCTTGCTTCCGGCTTTCTCGGTTCCATTAATGGGTCCGCCGTCGCCAATGTCGTCACCACAGGAGCATTTACGATTCCTCTGATGAAAAAGACCGGTTACTCGAAGGAGTTTTCCGGTGCTGTCGAGGCCACTGCTTCCGTAGGAGGACAACTTCTTCCCCCCATTATGGGAGCAGCCGCTTTCGTCATGGCAGAGACCCTCGGCGTGAAGTACGGCGTCATCATCCGTGCGGCCGTCTTGCCCGCTCTGATTTATTACTTAGGAATCATCATTCAGGTCCAAATGCGTGCAACGAGAAATCAATTGGTGGGGATTCCAAAGGACAAACTTCCCAAAGCCAGTCAAGTGATGAAAGAACGTGGCCATCTTTTGATCCCCATAGTCTTTTTGCTCTATATGCTTATCTTTAGTGGTCGCACTGTTATCGTGGCAGCCTTTTGGACGATCATGGTGACGATTCTCGTGGCTCAGCTGCGACCCATCAGCCGGATGAGCCTTAAGGACATCGCGGATGCGTTTGTTTTAGGTGCTAAGTCAACTATTCCGGTGGCCATGGCGTGTGCATGTGTCGGAATCATCATCGGAGTCAGCGCCCAGACCGGATTTGCCCTGAATGTCGCTGCAACCATTATCAGCATCGGGCAGCAGAGTATTTTCTTAACACTATTGTTTACGATGATTACCTGCATGATCCTCGGGATGGGTCTTCCTTCGATTCCTTCCTATCTTATTACCGCCACGATTGCAGCGCCTGCTCTAGTGATCTTGGGAATCCCTCCACTGGCTTCTCACCTCTTCTGCTTCTACTTTGCCATGTTTGCTAACCTGACCCCTCCTGTGGCGCTTGCGTCGTTTGCCGCCGCCGGCCTTTCTGGAGGAAATCCCATGAAAACAGGCTATGCGTCGGTCAAGCTTGCTCTCGCTGGATTTATCATCCCCTTTATGTTTGTCTTCAATCAAAAGCTCATGCTCGAAAACGTAGGGCTCTTTGACGGTATTCAAGTTGTCTTGACAGCCTGTCTTGGCGTCACATTGATTGCCGCAGCCGTCGAAGGCTACTTTTGGGGAAGACTTCCGATCTTACTGCGCTTTCTCGCGTTCTTTTCCTCTTTACTACTCATAGACAGCGGCTCATTAACAGACCTCACAGGCATCGCGAGCCTCGCCATTATCTTCTTCTACCAAAAAGTAATCTCTCCGAAGCGTGATACTGGTGGCACGGCTGCAACGTAAGTATATTTCCTTATGCAAAAACTCCTTCCCGATTCGGAAAGGAGTTTTTTCTTTTGCAGATTTGTTATTCTATCTAACCGGACATACGCCGTTTTCACAGCCGTCGTCACCGATGTCAAACTGGGTTTCAACCACCTCGTACTTGCTGATCAGCGAGGGACGGAACGGTTTCATCGCTGCCTTTCGCTTCTCATATTCTTCTTCCTCGATGGACTCATAGGGCAGAAGCTCATAGAAGTTGTCATCCAGTGAGAGGAAGCTGACTGCCACGACATCGTCCCAGTTATCCCACACCCACTGTTCCACTTCGTCCCATTCGTGTTCTCTTACGTGCACAGTGATGGAGGCATTGTGGTCGACGTAGTTCTCCATAA
>DUVM01000095.1 GCA_012841045.1 Tissierellia bacterium
GATGACTCCTTTCTTGAGAAGCTAAGACCTTCCCCAGTGCGATAGAGTAGAGTTTGCTGACACTGCTGTCTGCACGAGATACAACCAAAACAGGAATCGCAGCGCCTAAAATGACACCTGCACTTTGTGCGCTACCTAAATACGTAAATGATTTTCCAAGCACATTTCCCACGTCAATGGTGCTGACGAGGAGCAGATCCGCTTTGCCGGCTACTTTAGAGTCTATCCCTTTTAATCGGGCAGCTTCACTGCTTAAGGCAAGATCAAGCGCCAGAGGACCCTCTACGATATGAGCGCCTCCGCGATGCGACGCTGCAATTTCTGCTGCGTCCACGGTCGCGGGCATAGCGGGATCGACCTTTTCCTTGGCAGCAATAATAGCCACCTTCACTTCTTTGTAGCCGAGGGCTTCCATGGCCTGTAATGCGTTGTCAAGAATGGCTTGTTTTTTGTCTCTGTCTGGAGCGAGGTTCATCCCCCCATCAGTCATCCCGATCACTCGATCCCATCCCGGTACGTCGTAAAGCATCAAGTGACTTAAAACAGGGGCTTTTCGCAGGCCCGCTTCTTTTCTTAGAACTGACTTCAACAAGATTCCCGTATCCACGGCGCCTTTTAGAAGGATATCCCCTTCCCCCTTTGAAATCTGTTCTACACTTTTGTCAGCGGCTTCCTGTAGACCCTCTGCATGGATGATGCGAATGTCATGAACATCGACATCTCTAGAAGAAAGTAAGTCAGTGATTTTCTCTTTTTCACCGACGAGTGTCAGACGTACCCACCCGTGCTTCATCGCTTCTATCGCTGCATCAAGTGACGCCGGGTCCTGCGCCGCAGCGACCACAAGTCGTGACACAGGCAGACTTTCCGCCACGGAAAAAAGGTCAGTGAGTGAGTGCACGATCGGTCTCCTTTCCCTGGACATGTTCCAGCCAGTCGCGATAAAGAGGTTCGTTGGGATCAAGAGATCGCGCCTTTAGCAGATCCTCTTTTGCTTCTTTCAAGCGATCTGTCCGTAAAAACACGATCGCTCGGTTACATAGGAGTTCAGGATTGTTTTCGTCAAGTTGCAGGGCTGCCTCAATGAGAGGTTCGGCCTCGAACGGCTCTTCAAGCATCAAATGGCAGATGGCCATTTCGTTATATAGCTGCGGATCGTCTCTTCGCAAAGAAAGCGCTCGATAAAAAGACGTCAGCGCTTTTGAGTACTGTTGAAGCATGCGATAGCTGACCCCTAAAAAGAAATGCAACTGATACCACCCGGGGAACTCCTCTTCCAAAGAATGAAATTTTATCACTGCTTCTTCAAAGCGCTCCTTAAAAAACAGCTCTTTTCCTTCGTGAAAAGCAAGCTTCTGTTCGCTCAATGCAAGAAGATTAGCCATCTCCGTCTGCAGCTCCGGTGTGGGAAGACGGTCGTATGACGCGGCAATGTGTTCAAGCGCTTTTGTGTAAAGCTCTCTGTTATACGTGTGATACGCTAAATGAAAATGACTCTGCCATGTGGGATCGAGGGAATGGGCTTGTCTATACAATGCATACGCAAGGTCACTGATCTTTTCGTCTTCGCTTTCGCGATAGAGATTATCGGCAAGTTCTGCCGTAAAGAGTATATTTGCAGCGTCGGATAGTCCCAAGTGGTAATATCCAAGGCTTAAGAGAAAAGCCAGTTTTTCGTCAGTCTGCGCAACGTGAAAAAAATACTTGAACAGATCTCCCGCCTGCGATTCTAAGTGGGAAACAATGGAAGCATACACTTCACGATCTCGAAAATGCTCATCCAATCCGTAAAGAAGGAGGATACCTCTTAAGACCTCAGTACTAGTAAAGTCACCACTGTCTCCTGCGAGTACTTTTTCCTCCATCTCTTCATAGAGAATCGGCAGTGGAAATCCTTTGGGAAGAGTCAGATCTCCTAAGGTGATCTCACGACGGAGTTCCAAAAAGAC
>DUVM01000096.1 GCA_012841045.1 Tissierellia bacterium
GTGACAACTTTTGTCTCCTCGGCTTGGAATTTTTTCTCGACAAACAGATCGTGAATGTAGATGTCTTTTACATCCTGAACAATCTGCTCGACCTTTTCAATGCTGGTGTTGTTCGGAAGACTGCGAAAGTAGTTTTTGAAATTAAACAGCGAGACATCTTTTCCGATGATCTCAAGCATGATGCGGCTGATGTTTCTTCGCATCTGAGAAGGAGAGGGAAGATACTCGAAATCGACGTCTTCGACAATCAGGATCCCGCGATGTTTTAATTCTCCGTGAACCATGTAGAAGTTCTCTGGACGCATCAGGTTCAGCTGCATGAAGAGAGGGAGGGGCTCGAATTCACGCACAATGTTCAAATAAGCGTTCATCAACTCCACTTTTTCAGAACTGCTGCCTTCTAACTGCAATAGAGCCACCCCTTCAAGGACAGGGGAAATAAAGACAGCGCGATCTTCTTCCAGATAAAAGTCAGAAAGGTTTGGCAGATGCATGCGTGTCATGGACAGAAGTTCCGGGGTCAGTTCCCGAGTGAAATAGATTTCATTTTTAAAGTAGTGGCGATCTATTTTGGATATACGTTGGTACTCGCCGGAGAGATTTACACTCTTTTGTCTTCGCATTGAAGCGGACTTCCTCCCTGTGATATAGTAGTAGTATACTCGAACTTCATCGAATTGTGAAGCCGACAGAATGGATCGCAATCGCGAAACAGTTGAAAACACAACGACTACCAACTTCAGTGAAGGGTAAACGAATGATCAGACTTTTTCATGCTTCTGACCTTCACCTGGGAAGACTCAGAAAGGCACAGCAGCCCCTCTTACACAAAGCACTTCGCACGAATCTCGTTCAAATGTTCGAGCGGGCAATAGAGGAGAAGGTCGACATGATCCTCCTCGCAGGTGATCTCCTCGATAACGGCTCCCGTGAGCCTAGGGAGGAGCTTTTTCTTTTGGATCTCTTTTCCCGGGCACGCTCGGAAGGAATTGACATCTTCGTCTGCACAGGAAACCACGACAGCTCCATTCATGCGCGTCTTTGGAGAGAGCATGTCCATCTTTTTGACTCTCCCGATGTGAAAGTAATAGAGAATGAAAACTACAGAGTCGTCTCCCAAGGACATCTTCCCGGCAAAGATCTTCGAAGCACGTTGGATTTTCCCGTATTTCATGACGCGAAACCCACGATAGCCCTTCTTCATTCTCAGGTATATTTAGGACAGATTCCCAAAGACGCAGTCTATCATCCGACAAGCGCAAAGGATCTTCAAAGTCTTCAGTACGATTACATCGCGCTGGGGCATCAGCATTCCTTCTCTGTCGTATCTAGAAGCCCTCTGATCGTCTACAGTGGGTCCTTGAGTCCGTTACACCCCTTTGATCAGTCCACAAGCGGATACGTTGATCTGACGATTGGTCAAGAGCCGATATTTGTCGAGACAACAGAAGTGCTGTTTGAAGAGCGAAAGATCACTCTTCTAAGCGAGACACATACCGCTGCTGAAATCTATCCGCATCTTTTGAGTCTTTTAAGAGAAGATCCTCGGACGTTTCTGAGGCTGACGCTGGAGGGAACGCTCTCGTATCAGGATAAAGAGGGAATCGATAGACTGTTTAAGAATTTACCTGAAGGGCGAGTGGCCATACGCGATCGCACGGTGCTCATTGAAGAGGCTTCATCTCTTCCAGATGAGATCACTGAATCCTTAGAGACATTTGTCCCGAGAACGACGAGCGCTCTTTTTCACAGTTCACTTGAAATGCAGGAGATCTATCGAGCAGATCCAAAGAGGCTGATGAGGATTCTCGAGCAAGCGCTTTTAAAGGAGGAATCATGAGTTTTCGTGAGATCATCCTCCATTCTTTTGGAGCCTTTGAAGAAGAACGCTTTCGCTTTGATGCGCCGACGGGTCTATTTTATATTACCGGCGATAACGAAGCGGGGAAGAGCACCCTTTTTTCTGCCATGAAGACCATCTTGGCTGGGTTTCGTCCTGCGAGCAAAGAACGATTTGCCTATTTTCCCATCGGAAAGAAGGAAGCTTCTTTAGAGGCGGTGTTTTGGGATGGCTCCCGAGTGACAAGACAGCTCTCATCCTCGCCCTCTGGATATTTGATCACAGAAAACGAGACGAAGGCACTGGGCAATTTGCCAATGCCTCCACTAAAGGTGGCAATGGTCGATCAGCTCTACTCGTTAGGTCCTACAGCTGCAGATGCACTAGAAGAAAAAGATTTTATGGAACTAGTGGAGGAGTTTTTGTGGCCTTCGCAGAAAAATATCCGCTCGCTTAAAGAAGCTCGTGCCATTAGCTCATCGAAAAGAAGAGAGCTCTATGTGCACAGAAAAGACGGCAGAGGCCAATTAAATGCCCTCCAACGCGAAATAGAAAGGCTTGATCAATTACTGATCGATTCAAGAGAAAGAGATCTTCATACGTGGGAGGATAGGGTAGAAAGCCTTCGCTTAGAAGAGGAGATGCAAGAGATTGACTTGCAAATCCAACAGCTTCAAGAGAAAAGAGAGGAACAACTCAAGGATCATATCGCTCTTTCAGAAAACGACGTGCGCATCATGAAGCAGCGCTGGAAGATAAAAGAACAATTAGAGCAAATCGAAGAAGAGATCCGTCTTTCAGGCGGCCAGAAGATGGATCCGGCTTTTTCGCCAGACGCATTAGCTGATCTGTCCGTCCTGTCTCCTGTCTTTCTTCTAATATCTATCATTCTGTTTGCCATCTCTTTGGTAACGGTCTTTTTGTATCGATGGTGGGCTATTATACCTTTTGTTGGAGCCATGCTTTTTCTCGCACTGTTTTGGATGTCCCAAAGGAAAAGGGGATTGCGAGGCGTCCTCAGCCCAAAACAGACCCGATTACTGAAAGAGCTTGGCGCGCAATGGTACGACCTGTACCGGAGCCTACCAGCAGAACCCCATGTCGAAAGAAGAGTTCTTTCCAAAATACCTGAGCCGTCCGAAAAAACGCTCGAAGCATTTTACACACAGCAGCAAGATGTGCAGCGCACGATGGAAGCGCAGAGAGAGGAGATGGAGGAAGCGTCTCACAAAAGAGATGATATTCTGTGGAGCCTCTCCGCCATCCGTGAACGACAGGTAAGATTTGAAATGGAACTCTCCACAGCAGAACTCGAAGATGCACGTGAAGAGAAAATACAGGAAGCAAAACAGCTTGACATCGAATGGGCAGGCTGGGCGATGGCCGAAGAGCTTCTAGAACATTTGATGGACTCCAAGCTTCGCAGTCTCAGTGAGCTGCTCCCGCGGGCTTCAGAGTACATGAAGAGATTTTCCGCCGGGAAATGGAGACAGATCCACCGCTCAGGTAACGGCTTCTTGCTTGAAGACGACAGAGGAGTCATGGTACGCTCTACGCATCAACTGAGCAGAGGAACAGCTGACCAATTCCTTTTATCCCTTCGCCTTGCGATGCTTGACACCCTGGAGACGACACAGCGACCTTTCCCGCTACTTCTCGATGAAGCGCTTGCCCACTGGGACGAAGATCGCCATGGAATCGCCATGCAGGTGCTCTCAGAGATTGCTTCGCAACGCGCTGTGTATTTTTTCACCACTCAGTCGGATACAGAGCGTTGGAAGGATCTGGAAAACATAAACTTTATTAGATTGGAAAAACAATGACGAGACTCGAACGCGCCAGAAATCTTACTTTTACCTCAATTGCAGTGAACTCTTTTTTGAGTGTCACCAAAATCTTGACGGGGATATTTGCCCACTCTTCTGTGGTGCTGGCCGATGGCATCGACTCCCTTTCAGACCTTTTCACGACCTCTTTAGCTTATATTGGGGTCAAGATGAGTGAAAAGGAAGCCGATGCTGGGCATCCCTATGGACACGAGAATTTTGAAGCTATTTGGGGCAAAGTGCTGGCGATGCTACTGTTTGTTTTATCGGTCTCGGTTTTCTATCGCGCGGCGCAGGAACTGATGGCGCCAGAGGTGATAACACCTGGGATCTATGCGATTGTTGTGACCATCCTCTCGATCATTGGAAAAATCTTTTTATCTCGATACACGCTCTATCACGCCAAAAAGATGCGATCGAGCGTATATGAAGCGGACGCAAAAAACTATATGAACGATGTACTGGCTTCGATCGGAGCACTCGTCGGCGTCATCAGCGCGAGAGCCGGATTCATCTATCTTCAGCCGCTGTTCTCCATGCTGATCGCTTTCTTTATCTTTAAAATAGCCTTTGAGCTCTATCGAGATTCTGCGCATGATCTAAGCGGAGCTGCCGCCGACCCCAAAGTCATAGAAGAAATAAGAAGGATCATTTTACAAGACCCCGGCGTCGTACAGATCGATCAGCTTCGCACGCGTCGCCACGGAAAGAGAATATTTGTCGATGCGGACATTGCGGTAGAGAGGACACTTAGCCTCTTGGATGCGCATGAAATTGCCGACAGGGTCCACGACAAAATAGAAGAAGATATACCAGAGATCAAGCACGTAATGATACATGTCAATCCGAGCGCAAAAAAAGGGACCATAGGTCCCGTTGGCGAGGCATAGAAGATTTGAACTCCTGACACCCAGATCCGAAGTCTGGTGCTCTATCCACTGAGCTAATGCCCCACAGCGTTATTATTATACATCTTCTTGTAAAAAACTCAAAGTGTTTTCTTCGCAAGTGGGGAAGGATGGATTTTGGTTTTATCATATACCACTTGTCTTTCTGATTAAGGTGGAGTAGGTCTTTTGAATATTTGATGATTTGAAAACGCATCAACGAAGATCCTCATAGTATGACTTAAAAAAATGTTTACACATGATTAATATGGATATTTATATATAAAGTCCTTACGTGTTTATTGACCAACCTGGGAATTGAGAGAGTTACTTTGCTAAACAAACAGAACGCTTGAGCATCTTTCTTGTAATATTGTCTCCATGATACTTAGGAGGAAGCTGATGATTCGAAAAGCGTACCTGGTTTTGTCGATTCTACTTTTAATCTCTTTTTTTCCTCCAGCTCTTAATATTCCGGCTTCTGTGGAATTGAATCGCTTTGGTGATCCTTCTAAATTACTTGAAGAATCAGCCCTTTACGGCATGATCATTCCTGAACAAGGCACGTTTTCAAAAGAATTGCAACAGGAAATCGAAAGCATCTCACTCAACTATGATGCTGTGTTTCTTATTCTAAATTATTCTCATGAGAGAGAGCGTGATTCGCTTCGCTATTTTTTACAGTTACCCGATGAACGCTATCTGGAGAAAATACCGATTTCGCAGAAATTAACTCTTGATGAGTTTCACTCGCTGAGAGAACCGCTGAGCAATCTAGTGATCAAAAAAGGGAAGCCTAGTCTGCTTCTCCCGCTAGAAGAAACAGATATTACTCTAGCTCCACTTCCACTCATCGAGGAAGAAAACAGAGATGCCTATGCGTTTCGTGTGAGTCTGCCACATGAGCACAAAGAGTCTTGTCTTCAATCTCTCCAATCTATGCAATTGGCATTTGTAGAATTGTCTGAACCTCCCGTCCCATTGGCAGAGCCTACTCTTTCTCAGTTTGTCTTTTTATCCCTTTCGAGAAAAACTCTTCTAATTTTTTTACTCGGTACGATTCTAATTTTCACACTTCATTTGATACAAGTTAATAGGCGACGCATGATCGTTGAGAAGCTACAAGGAATTAGTCCTACTTCCATGTTCATTATGCAAAGCAAGAGACATTTCCTTTTTTTAGTTCCTGTTGCTACTGTCGTCTTTATTACTACATATTTATTTAAGATCGGATGCCATTTTTCTTTATTCTTAAGCACGGCAAAGTACTACACTATACTCTTCATTTTGTATATATGTCTCCTGGGAGTTATTCAATTGATTGTTCTCCTGTATTTCTATTCAATGCCCATGACTGACACACTTTCCCGTTCGCGCGTTCTGTGGCGCACTGCTTTGCTCTTAGCAGGAAAGTCACTTTTGACGTTTGCTCTCCTGAGTTTGCTACTTCCGGCCATAGCAGAAGGGATCGTTTTATTCCGCTACAAAAGTCTCTACCATCTCTATGCAAACATGTACAAAGATATCTATTTCCTTGAATATTCTTCATAGTTTCCGGAGGGAGAAGGGGATGCCCAACTTCTATATCAGGAGCTCA
>DUVM01000016.1 GCA_012841045.1 Tissierellia bacterium
TGAAAAAAGGAAAAGCGCTTGTCGTCGCACCTACCTTCATGAAAGGGGAGAGTTTCTGGAGAGACCTTCAATCCATGGGGGAGGAGGCGGTTTTACTCCCTGAAAGAGAGCTTCTCTCAAGCGGTTTCTACGGGGGATCGCGGGAGATCTTCTTTGAGAGGGCAGAAGTCCTTGAAAAGGTGTTGCGGAGCGACGCGACATTGGTGGTGAGCATCAAAAGTCTCGCGCAACCCGTTCTTCAGGCGAAGTACTGGAAGGCGCTACGATTGACATTTGATCTAAACACCTCCATGCCCCTTGAGGAAGTGACGGAGCATCTGGTCGCTCTTGGATACGAAAGAAGCTACACGACAGAAAAAGTGGGAGACTTTTCTCTCCGAGGAGACATTCTCGACGTATTTGTGCCGGGCGAGGAGTATCCGTTTCGTATTGAATTTTTCGGAGATGAGCTCGACAGTTTGCGCCTGTTTGATCCGCTCACGCAGTCATCTGTGGAGACGGTCCATCAAGTCGTCATCGGCGCCGCCAGTGAATCGATGATGGTCAAAGGACTTGAAGCATTCCCTGTGCGCTCTGCCTACGAACAATACGCTGCCAGAGGACTTAGTGAAGACCTGGTGAAGTTCGGAGGGTTCGAGCAGCTCCTGTTTTTAGAAGAAAGCGAGTGCATGACGCGCTTAGAAGACATCTATGAGGACTTTCTTCTCCGGCTCCAAAGTGGCGTCGAGGAAGAGACGCAGGCAGCCGAAGCCGCTCACAGCCTACTCTCCCCGGAAAAACTCCGACAGATGATCGGCCATGTGCCGACGCTTCGCTTTAGCCGTTTTCACCGGGGTGGCGCCGACATCAACTTAAATGGCAGTCTTCTTCCTGAGTATAAAGGGAACTTTTCTCATTTGGCGCAGGCGCTGCGGGAGCGAAAACTTCAGGGTTTTCGACAGATGATCCTCATCGGGGAGAAAGACGACATATTAGAAGACTTCTTACGAGGAGAAGAACTCTTTGTCACGCGGCGGGAGACGCAGGTAGCTGAAGGAGAGATCCGCCTTGTACAGGGACATCTCGGCATGGGCTTTCTCGAGGAGTCGGAGAAGATCGCACTGTATACAAGGCGAGAGATCTTCGGCTATGCCCGCACCAAGGCAAGAAGGCATTTCGGGGAGAACACCCGGCCGATCGACTCCTTCTTTGACCTCAAGCCCGGCGACTACGTGGTGCATGTGCATCACGGCATCGGCAAGTACCTCGGATTGACCCAGCGCGAGGTAGACGGCGTGATGGGCGACTATCTCTCCATTGAGTATAAAGACAGCGACCATCTGATGATCCCTACGCATTCCCTGCACCTGATTCAGAGATACCTGGGTAGCGATGCGCGGACGGTCTCGCTTAGTAAACTCGGGGGAAAAGACTGGCAGCGAAAGAAAGAGCGGGCGCAAAAAAGCATCGACGACATGGCCCACGAACTTTTGGATCTCTATGCCAGACGGAGCGCAGAGAAAGGCTTTGCCTTCGGTGAGGACACCCCTTGGCAGAGAGAATTCGAGATGGACTTTCCCTTTGAGGAAACACCCGATCAGCTGCGCTGTGTTGAGGAGCTCAAAGCCGATATGGAAAAGAGCGAGCCGATGGACCGTCTCCTGTGCGGAGACGTCGGATTCGGAAAGACGGAAGTAGCTCTGCGCGGCGTCTTCAAAGCGGCTATGCAGAGTAAGCAGTCGCTCATCCTTGTGCCCACCACGGTCCTCGCGCAGCAGCATTATGAGAATATCAGAGAGCGTTTTATGCACTATCCGATCAAAGTGGAGATGCTCTCCAGGCTTCGCACAGCAAAAGAGCGGACGCAGATCCTAAAGGATGTGGCCTCGGGAGCCGTGGATGTAGTGGTCGGCACGCACATGGCTCTTGGAAAAAATGTGACATTTCATGACCTGGGGCTTTTGGTCATTGACGAGGAGCAGCGCTTTGGTGTGGCGCATAAAGAGAAGATTCGGAAGATGAAGCTGGGGGTCGATACGCTCAGCATGAGCGCGACACCGATCCCTAGAACCCTTCATATGTCTCTGGGGAGTATCCGCGACCTGTCGATTCTCAACGATCCGCCCAAAGACCGCTATCCGATCCAGACCTACATTACGGCGATGGATGACGGCATTTTAAGAGAAGCGGTCCTTCGGGAAGTGGAGCGCGGAGGGCAAGTCTACTATATATATAATCGGATTGAAGATATGGAGCGGGTGCTTGAAAGGCTGCGCCGGCTGCTTCCGGAGATCCGCATTTCCTATGTTCACGGGCGTATGAATGAGCGCCAGCTCGAAGACACGATGCTCGCCTTTCGTGCCGGAGAGAGCGATGTGCTCCTATCCACAACCTTGATTGAGACGGGGATGGACATCGCAAACGTCAACACCATCCTGATTGAAAATGCACAGAA
>DUVM01000097.1 GCA_012841045.1 Tissierellia bacterium
AACGTGACGACAAATGCTCCGAGGACGCTGCCCGAGACACTCCCAAGCCCGCCGATCACGACGATCAACAGGATATCGTAGGTCATGGTGACAGAAAACGCGCGCGCCTCGATGGAGCGCATATACATCGCCAACATCCCTCCTGCCATCGACGTGATGACAGAACTGATGACAAAGGCAAGCTGTTTGTGTTTTAACAGGTTGATTCCCATGGCTTCTGCGGCCACTTCGTCTTCGCGAATCGCCTTAAAAGCTCGACCGTATGAGCTGTTGATGACCAGCACAATAAACGAGATGCTCACAAAAGCAAAGGAAAAGGGAATCAGAAGTGAACCAAGGCCCACAGCCAGCGAGCCGCCTGCCTGCGTCACCCCGAAACCGGGAATATTCTTAAGACCATAAGAGCCGTTGGTGATCAAATCGAGTTGCGGGCTCGAAATGAGTGCGCGCACAATCTCCGAAAACCCGAGCGTCGCAATCGCCAGATAGTCGCTCTTTAGGCGCAGCACCGGAATGCCGATGAGAAATGCAAACACGCCGGCGATGACGCCTCCGACGAGCAGGGCAAAAATAATTAAAAGCGGCTCCGGAAGAAAATCCAGCGCTTCTTTCACCCCTCTCACCCACGGAGAGATTCCCTTCATATAGTAAACGCCGTCGACTCTCGAAAGCGGAATCGTCAAGATCGCTGTGGTGTATGCCCCGATGGCCATGAAGCCGGCCTGTCCGAGCGAAAACATCCCGGTAAACCCGTTTAGCAGGTTCATAGAAACCGCCACCACAGAAAAGATGAGACTTTTTTGAATCACCGATACAGCCATGCCATAGCGCGCTTTATTGATCTCAAGCCAAAATAGCCCGACAATAGCGATCAACAGCACACCTAGGCTTAAATAGATGGAATATTTCTTTTTGCCAACAGAATAATTCATCTTTTCCCTCCTAGACCTTGTCCTGCAG
Organism: Tissierellia bacterium; assembly: GCA_012841045.1. Classification (GTDB taxonomy): domain Bacteria; phylum Bacillota; class Clostridia; order Peptostreptococcales; family Acidaminobacteraceae; genus DUVM01. Next base: position 961 of record DUVM01000097.1, read on the forward strand.
GTTTTCACCCATCAGTCCCGTCGGACGGAAAAGGAGGATCAAAATCAGAAGCAAAAAGGTGAAAGCGTCGCTGTATGTCGAATAGCCAAGCGCCACTAAAAACGTTTCGCTCAGCCCGATGAGAAAGCCTCCGATGACGGCTCCCGGGACGCTGCCGATGCCTCCGAGCACAGCGGCAACAAAGCACTTGAGTCCGGGAAGGACACCGCTAAAAGGCGTGACCGACATGCGGTCGGTAAAGTATAGGATGGAACCGATGGCTGCAAGGGTCGAACCGATGACAAAGGTCAGGCTGATGATGTTGTTGATTTTGATTCCCATCAGTTTTGACGTGTCGTAATCTTTCGACACGGCGCGCATGGCCATGCCGATTTTCGTCTTTCGAAGAAGAAAGATCAAGAGAAAGACGAGAATGACCGTCAATACGGGAGTAAGAAAGGTCACCAGCGAAGCGCTGACGCCCCCGATGCGGATCTGCTGCTTCAGTGGCGGAATCGTTGGATACGCCTGCGGAAGCGCAGAGAAGAGATACGTCGCCAGATTCTGCAAAAGGTAAGAGACGCCGATGGCAGAAATCATTATCGACATCCTCGGCGCAGAGCGAAGAGGCATGTACGCCATTTTTTCAATCAACACACCAAGAAGCACCGTCCCCAGAATCACGATAGGAATCGAGATCTGCCACGGAAAGCTGCTGATAGAAAAGATCATAAAATAGCCGGCCATCATGAAAATGTCTGCGTGCGCGAAGTTAATCAATAGAAGAATTCCATAGACCATGGAATAGCCGATGGCAATTAGCGCGTACGCTCCACCCAGAGAAACTCCCGTCAGACAATGCTGAACAAATGTTACAAAGGACATATGCACCTCAGTTTCTATCGGAGAAGGCAGAAAAAAGGCGGCGAGAAAATGCGCCGCCTATCCTTCCTTCACACTACTCCGTAATGACGGTTTTGTCAAACTTGAATTGTCCGCCTTCGATCACTTTGATATAGGCCATGTTTTTCTTTGCATCGCCGTTTTCATCAAAGCTGATGGCTCCGGTGACTCCCTCGACTTCCAAGGTCTTGAGGGCGTCTCGGATGGCTACGGAATCAACTGATTGTGCTGCTTTAATCGCTTCATAGGCTGTGATATAGGCATCATATCCCAGCGCAGAGACAGCGGCTACACCTTCTCCGCCGTTTTTGTTGAGGTATTCGCTGTTGCCCTTGATGAACTCTTTAAATCCGGTGACGAATTCACCCGCTAGCGGGGTGCTGGTGTCGTTCTCGTCAAAGAATGTCGAAAGGGCTACGCCTTCTGCATCTTCGCCGGCATTCTCGATAATGGCTTGGTTTTCCCATGTATCACCCGCCATGATCTGTGCGGTGATGCCAAGTTCTCTGGCCTGTTTGATCAGAAGAGGCGCCGTGGCGATGGAAGAAGGAGCAAAAATAACATCCGGCTCTTCTGCCTTGATGTTGGTTAGAATGGCTTTAAAGTCGGTCTGATTGGTCTGGAACTGTTGCTCAGAGACGATTTCTCCGCCCAGATCGACAAATGCCTGGAGGAAGAAGTTTCCAAGTCCGGAACTATAGTCATCGCCGAGTTGGGTAATGACCGCTGCCTTTTTCGCGCCGTTTTCGATGGCGTAGGTCGCCATGACCTTGCCCTGGAACGGGTCGAGGAAGCAGACGCGGAAGTAGAACTCATTGCCTTCGGTCACTTGCGGATTTGTGGCAGAAGGAGCGATCGCCGGAATCTGTGCTTCTTCAAATGTCGGACCGGCTGCAATAGAGACACCCGAGCCGTACGAGCCGATCACCACCGACACTTGTCGGGAGACGAGATTGGCCGCGACGGTAACAGCTTCCGTTTTATCCGATTTGTTATCTACCTCGACGAGTTCGATCGTGTATGTTTCGCCATTAATGTCGATGGTGGGGAATTTCTCATGCCCATAGCGAATGCCGAGAACTTCCTGGAATCCACCGCCGCCATTTTCCCCTGTGACCGGCTCAAAGATGCCGATGCGGATGACCTTGTCGCCGTCAGCAGGTGTCTCTGCCGGCTTTGAAGGTGCCTGCGCACAGCCTGCGACCAGCGCAATGATCAGGGTGAAGACGACAAGTAGAATACTTAGTTTCTTCATGAATTTTACCTCCCAAATGGTCGTTGATTTTCTCTTTCAAATAGGTCGTTGAGATATAGACATTATGACATAGATAGAGCAACTTATCAACTTTTATTGTGACGTTTGATTAATGAATCGTATCTTTTTCCCTCAGTTACCACACACTTTTAACAGTTTTGTCGCGATTTTCGATCTTATCTGGAAACTTCAGCAGTGTCACTTCAAAGGTTCGCAGATGGATATCTCGTCGCGGCCTATCAATTAACATCTTTTGTTAATCGGGCACCTCACGCAAAAAAACCAAAACCTGATTGGTCGTATGCTCTGCACCTCGATCATTACAGTCCGACTTCTTCCCACTTCCCTTTAATCCACTGAAGAGAGGAGCGAAACCCGACTTCTTTGAGAACCTCCACTGCCTTTGAGACATTGGCAAGTATTCCGGATGTGTCGTGCGCATCCGCCTGAACGGTTACGAGCTGTCCTTTTTCTAGCAAGCGATCGAGGAGAAATCGGTCAGGATATGGTGTGGATCTGTACCTGTAGCCTGCAGCGTTAAGTTCAAGGACTGAGCTACTCTCCATTGCCACCTCAAGCGCATTGAGAGCAAGCTTTTGATACGCTCTTCCCTCTTTAAAATACTTCTCCCCTGCATTGAGTTTTCTCACGAGGTCAAAGTGCCCGATGATGTCGGGCTTTTGGGAGGTGATCATATCGATCATATATTCATAGTAGATCTGGGGGAGAAGTTCCCGATCTCCAAGGGCCGCTAAAAGCTCTTCTAGCTTTTCCTGTGTCCAGTCAAATGTAAAGTAGCTTTCTTCGACCTTTATGTTATGGATGGAGCCGATGACATAGTCATAGGCACTTCTGTCTTTCACAGGATCGAGATAGTCCTGTTCAATCCCGAGATAGATGCGCAGTGTCCCTTGGAACGTCTGTTGCACCTGTCTTATCTCCTGCCTATACGCTTCTTCTGACGCCATCGTGCTCTCTCGATCAAAAAAAGCAGGCGCATGACCGCTGAAGCCGAAGTCTGTCAGACCCGCTTCCAGCGCCGCCTGCGCCATCTCTTTTGCCGTATTTTTTCCATCGCAATGTCGCGTGTGATTATGAAGCGTCGAGCGAATCATTCGGCTGTCTCCTGCTTCTTCTTATGATCGATGACATGTCTCGATGCGAGTTCTCGCCTTATTTCATCAAGAGAGATTCCCGCTTCCACCATCAGAACCAGGCTATGATAAAGGAGATCGGCCAACTCATAGACTGTTTCTTCTCGGTTTCTTTTCATTGCGGCGATAAGAACTTCTGAGGTCTCCTCTCCCACCTTTTTCAGGATCTTCTCCAGTCCTTCTTCGAATAAGTAGGTGGTGTAACTGCCTTCGGGCCTTTGCCTGTTTCTCTCTTCTAAAAGATGGTAGAGCGTCTGCGTAGAAAAAGATCTGCTTCCATCCCCTTCGTAGATCGGCGTCACAAAACACGAATCCGTCCCGAGATGGCATGCCGGCCCTTCTTTTTCCACATCGATCAACAGCGCATCTTTGTCGCAGTCATAGATGACACGGACCACATGCTGGACATGACCGCTGGTCTCTCCTTTTCGCCAAAGCTCCTGGCGACTGCGAGAGAAGAAGCACGTTCTCTTTTCTCTTAACGTGATCTCCAGACTTTCCCGGTTCATATAGCCGAGCATCAGGACTTCTCTTGTAAAGGCGTCTTGAATGATGGCAGGAATCAGGCCTTTTTCATCGTATTTTAAGTTGCTGAGTTCTGTGTTCATATTAGAGATTTACCGATATGCCTCGGTTCTTCAACTCCTTTTTCAGTTCTTGAATATGGACTTCCTTTAGATGGAAGATGCTGGCGGCCAGTCCCGCCTCCACTCCCTCGATCATCAGCGCGTCATAGAAGTGATCCGCATTTCCTGCGCCGCCTGATGCGACAATCGGGATGTTGACGACAGAGGCCACGTCCCTTAGCATCTGCAGATCGAATCCCTGGCGGACCCCGTCCGTGTCGATCGTATTTAGCACAATCTCCCCGGCTCCCAGCCTCTCGCCTTCTTTTGCCCACTCCATCGCGTCTCTGCCCGTATCTTCTTTTCCTCCGAAGCGAAATACGTGATAACGATCCCCTACGCGTTTTACGTCCATGGCAAACACGATGCGCTCGCTTCCAAATCTATCGGAAGCTTCTTTGAGAAGCTGAGGATTTTTCAGAGCCCCCGAATTGATGCTGACTTTGTCAGCACCGCTGTCGATCATGCGCTCCACATCCTCGATAGTGGCGACGCCGCCTCCCACGGTCAGCGGGATATCGACTTGTTCTTTGATTCTCTTTAAGAGATCTGTAAAGAGCGTGCGCCCTTCCATGCTCGCCGTAATGTCATAAAAAACCAGTTCATCAGCAGATGATTCATTATAGTAGCGGGCAAGAGCCACCGGATCATCAATGTCTCTTATCCCTTCAAACTGTACCCCTTTGACCACACGTCCGTCGCGGACATCCAAACAGGGGATAATTCTCTTAGTCTTCACGTCTGTTCTCCAGTACCTGTAGAGCGTCTTTGAGTGTAAATCGACCGGCATAAAAGGCTTTTCCGACGATGGCTCCATAGAGTCCCATCTGCTGAAGCGCCTCGAGCTCTTCAAGCTGTGTGATGCCACCGGAAGCTACCACATCCACGGGTAACTTGCTCAGATTTTCATAGAGCGAGAGATTGGTGCCCTTTAGTTCACCGTCTTTTTCGATATCGGTCACGATCAGGGTCTTCACTCCCATTTCCATGAGCTCTTTGCAAAAGCGCAAGCCCTCGACGCCGCTTCCCACTTCCCAGCCGTGGGTCATCACCTCGCCTTGCATCATGTCGACTCCGACGGCCACCTGTTCACCAAACGCATCGAGCGCCTCTCTTAGAAAACTTGGGTCATTGACGGCAGCAGAACCTAAGATGACACGCATCGCTCCGGCATCTAAATACGCGGCGATGCGCTCCATGTTTCGGATCCCTCCGCCCACCTGGACTCTCAGTCCACTTCTTTTGACCATCTGTTCTATCAAGCGGTGATTGGCCGCTTCTCCGTCTCGGGCTCCGTCAAGATCCACCACATGCAAAAATTCTGCGCCTTGTCGGCGAAAATCAACCGCTGTTTCCACAGGATCAAGCCCGTAATCCGTGACCTGATCAAAATCCCCTCGGACGAGCCGGACCAGTTTTCCATTTAGAAGATCGATCGCCGGAAACAATTTCAGAGGGTTTGTTTTCATTCAAGCACACCTTTTGTCGAAGGGACTTCTTCTGCAAAGGAGGCATCTTGACCTGTCGCATCTCGGAGCGCTCTGCCGAAGGCTTTAAAGATCGCTTCTATGACATGATGGGTGTTTCTTCCGCTGAGAAGCTTCAGATGAAGCGTCATCCCGGAGCTTCTGACAAATGCCTGGAAGAATTCTTCAACGAGTTCTGTATCGAAAGAGCCGACTGTTGCCTGCGGCATGTTCACGTCAAAACCAAGATATGCGCGCCCGCTGACATCCACCCCACATAACACAAGGGACTCGTCCATCGGAAGGAGGCTCTGGCCATATCGTTTGATGCCTTTTTTCTCTCCTAGGGCTTCCTTCAGTGCGTCACCTAGGAGGATGCCGAGATCTTCCACCAGATGATGATCATCCACCTCGATATCTCCGCGGCCTTCCACCTTCAGATCAAAGCGCGCATGATAGCTCATCAGCTCGAGCATATGATTCATAAAGCCGCACGATGTTCGGATCTCCCTCTGTCCGCTTCCATCTACTCGTAGTTCCAAACGAATCTCTGTCTCTGCGGTTTTTCTCTCTTTCCTTGCTTCACGCATGGCTTCCCTCCTCAAATATTTTGTCCAACACTTCTAATAGTCTCTGAGCGTCTTCTCGTGTACCCACGCTGATGCGAAGCCACTCCCCCGTTCTTTCTCCCGGAAAATATCTGACAAATACATCTTCTTCTTTGCATCGCATGAACACGTCTTGCGCCGGGACAGGGGGACGAACGAATAGAAAATTGGCTTTGGACGGAAGGACTTCGCAGCCGTACCCTTCGAGTTCCCGCTTCATCCACTCGCGCGTCTCTATCACCGCACGAGTTGTCTTGAGAAAGTACGCCTCGTCCTCGATCGCCGCTTTGCCTGCTAAGAGCGCGAGGCGGTTGACACTGTACGGGTTAAAACTGAACTTCATCTTAGCAAGTGCGGTAATCAGCTCTTCACTTCCTGCAGCAAACGCCAGACGCATGCCGGCAAGCTGCCTGGATTTCGAGAATGTCTGTATCACGAGAAGGTTGTCGTATCGATCGATCAGCGGGATACAGGATGTGCCGCCAAAGTCCACATATGCTTCGTCAATAATCACCAGGCGATCAGGATCTCGTTTCAGAAGCTTCTCGATCGCCTCGACTTCCACGTTCAGTCCCGTCGGAGCGTTGGGATTGGCGATAAATATCGTCTCTTTTAGGTCCATATAGTCTTCAATCGCCAGGCGAAAATCCTCCCGCAGCTTGACAATGCGCTCTTTCACGCCAAACATCTGACAGTAAACGGGATAGAAGCCGTAGGTGAGATCAGAAAACGCGGCGCCGTTAGGACAAAGCCCGTGAAAACAAAAGGCGAGGAGTTCATCGCTTCCATTTCCTGTGAGAATCTGCTCCCGCCTGATTCCGTAATAGGCAGCGATGCTCTCACTGAGTTCTCGCGCTACCGGGTCCGGGTACAGGGACAGCTTCTGCACCTCTTCTTTCGTGATCGCATCGACGACGGCCGGAGAGGGCGCAAAAGGGTTTTCATTGGTGTTAAGTTTAACCACTCGCCTTCCCTCGGGCTGTTCCCCGGGGAGATAGCTTTCGAGTGAAGACAGTTTTTTATCGAGAAAACGGCTCATTTCTCCCTCCGAATGTCGATCGAGCGGGCGTGAGCACCTAACCCCTCATGACCCGCCAGTCGCTCAATATGTTCTGCTGCGTCTGCAAGCGCTTCTTTTGAGTACTTCATGTAGCTTGATCTCTTCACGAAGTCCTCCACCGATAGAGGAGAGGCAAAGCGCGCCGTCCCCATCGTCGGGAGGGTGTGATTGGGACCCGCCCAGTAGTCGCCTAAGGCTTCGGGCGTGTAATGCCCGAGAAAGACACTTCCTGCATTTTTTATCATCGGCAGCACGTCTTCTGGATTCTCCAGAGCAAGTTCCAGATGTTCCGGAGCCAGCTCATTACAAAGAAGGATGGCTTCTTCTAGGGTTTTGGCCAACAGGATCGCCCCGCGATCTTGAAGCGCTTTTCTTGCGATTGGCTCTCGCTCCAGAAGTGGCAACTGCTTCTGTATTTCCTGCACCACGCTCTTTGAAAACTCCTCTGAAAAACAGATGAGGATGGAGCGGGCCAACACGTCGTGCTCTGCCTGGCTAAGCAGGTCTGCCGCAACAAAAGCCGGGTTGGCGCTCTCATCTGCGAGCACCAAAATCTCACTGGGACCCGCGATCATATCAATATCGACGATCCCAAATACTTGCTTTTTGGCGGTCGCCACGTAGATGTTGCCGGGTCCGACAATTTTATCGACCGCTCTGATGGTGTCTGTGCCAAAGGCAAGGGCTCCGACCACCTGTGCCCCGCCGCATCGATAGATCTCTTTGATCCCTGTCACTTTGGCTGCTGCTAGGATCTCCTTTGGGATTCTCCCCTTTTCATCTGGCGGGCTGACCATCACCAATTCTTCGACTCCTGCGAGTACAGCCGGAATCGCATTCATTAAAACGGTCGAAGGGTAGCTCGCGGTGCCTCCGGGAACATATATCCCGACCCGTCTTAAAGGGAGGACTCGTTGACCGAGGAGAATGCCTTCCTTCTTTATCTCAAAGCCCGCATAGAGCTGCTTTCTATGAAACTGACGGATGTTCTCGGCTGCCATTTCAAGACTCTTGAGAAAAAGCGGGTCGCAGGAATGATAAGCTCGATCGATCTCCTCCTCACGGACCTTCAATTCCGGTCGTACGCCGTCGAATATCTGTGTAAGGTCAAGGAGTGCTTCATCCCCTCTTGATGCCACTTTCTCTAGGATCTGCGCTACCTCTTCTTCCACTTTCGGATTTCTCATCGGCACGATGCGATCCGTCTGCAAAAACTCACAGGCTTTTTGTACTCGAATCATTTCTCACTCCAAGCGTCAAGGAGCGCGTCGATCTCGTCGCGTTTGAACTGATAACTTGCTTTGTTGGCAATACATCGGGCGCTGCTCGGAGCAATCACTTCTACGATCTCGAGGCCATTTTCGCGAAGGGTCGTCCCTGTCTCGACAATATCGACAATCACGTGAGAAAGCCCGACAAGCGGCGCGATCTCGATGCTTCCATTCAAGGCAATGATCTCCGTCGGTCGGTTCTTTGCCGCAAAGTGCTTTGTTGCGGTGTGAGGATACTTCGTAGCCACGCGGAGGATCTCTTTTCCCGGATCCTCATATCCTTTGGGAGCCGCCACCGACATACGGCATGCGCCAAAGCCGAGATCGAACAGTTCAAACACATCGGGCTCGGTCTCTAGGAGAATGTCTTTTCCGATGATTCCCACATCCGCTACGCCGTGCTCTACATATACAGCTACGTCGCTCGGCTTTACTCGGATGATCTGAAGAGAACCCAGATCCTGAATGAGCTTCCTCGAACCGTTTTTGAGCTGACGGCAATCCAAACCCGTGCGCTCAAGCGCTTCTATCACTGCTTCCCCCATTCTCCCTGTGGGAATGGCCATCTTAAGCACGGCTCACCTCCTCGAGTTTTCCATCGTCATAAAGGGCATAGATAGTGTTTGCTCTTGACGCCACTTTGAGATCGTCACAGACACGCACACTTTTTCCTTCTTGAATCAACCGCTCCACCGTCTCAAAGAGAAGGGGCATGTTCTCCGTTCTGCACATAATGGCTACATCGATCTTTTCAATAGGCTGCGCTAAAACAGGCGCGACCTCATCAAGATAGATCGCAAACCCAATGGCTCGAGCGGATCTGTCCATTTTTTCAAGCAGTTGATCGTATCGGCCGCCGTTTAACACCACTTTCGGCACACCGCTTAAAAAACCCTGAAACACCAGTCCGTTGTAGTAATCAAGGTTGTGAATAACTGAAAAGTCCAGTCGAAGCTGTTTGATATAGCCGTGGGCATGCATCAGCTCTACCACCGCTGACAGTTCGTGCAATTCTTTTTCCACATCATAAGCCTGGAGCATCTCCCTCAGATGATCTAACGCCCTATCAGGATCCGCCGGCAGCTCAATCAGCGAGGCAAATACCTCGCCCTTTTCATACTTCTTCAAGTCATGGGCGTTCTTTCTTCGAAGGAGGCTGAGCAGTTCGTCGCGGTGTTCCTGCGTATCGCCTAACACCTTTCGAAGGAGTCCCATATGACCGATAGCTAAAACCCCTTCGGCTTCGAAGATATCCAGGCTCTTCATCGCCAGAAGAATCACCTCTAGCTGCGGATACGTCTTCTCCCCGCCAAGATACTCAATCCCGATCTGGCGGATCTCCCGAAACTCTTCGGTGACACCGCCTCTTCGAAAGACACTCTCTGTGTAGTGCCATTTTGCAGAGACATCTTTGGGGTCAAAGCTCTTCACGATACTCATCGTGACATCGGGTTTGAGCGCCATGAGACGTCCCCGACTGTCGGGGAATGTAATGGCTGTCTCCGCTGTAAGAAAATTCTTGTTTTCACGATACAGATCGTAGGGTTCAAATTTCTCAATGCGAAACCCGCTGTATCCGTATTGCTCGTATAGAGCTCTGAGTGCGATCACTGCCCGATCTTCTCTGGACAGTACCTTTTCGTAGTTCATCTTTACTCCTGTGCTGTTATTCCATATTTTTTTATTGTACTCTGCTTCCTGCGCATGTGCAAATATTATGTAATATTCTACGCTCGTGTCACGATATTATACCCCTTTGTTCACATTTTCGTTTTTCACTGCACACATTGCGTTGTTTTCCTCAATACAAAGCGAGCGGTCTCTCTCATTTGCTCCATGACAGATATCTTCGCATGCTTTCAATCTTTCTTCATGATTCTCTTTCGCATCTATAACAAAGAAGCGGACCTTCATCGTCCGCTTCCACTGTCTTATCAGGCACATCCTTAAGATTATAACGATATGCTACTGTTTTTTCGTATCTTCTGTCAGAAGACGCTGCAAAAATCTCGCATACATTTTCGTCGCCAGGACCATGGTGCTGACGCGAAGGCGCTCATCTTCCATATGCGCTGTCTGCGGGTCCTGCGGCAGAACCGGTCCCCAGGAAACAAACTGTTCCATGGATTTTGCGTAGCTGGTGCCGGCGGTCATCTCAAATCCGCCGTCGACACCGTATTCCTTTGACACCTCATCCATCAGCTTCAAAAAGGGAAGCTCTGTGCTGACTCGAATCGGCTCTAGCGCATCTCCCACCTCAAAGGTGTAACCATATTTTTCTTTCATGGAAGAAAAGACGCTCGATATATCCTCCACACGGGTCCCATATTTATGCCGGATGTTGATATTGAGCTTGACCCTTCCCTCCTCTAGGCCGATGATGGTCGGAGAGAACGTGCTGATGGCCCCTTCTTCTTTTGTAAAGGAAGTGTCTTTTATCGCCCCTTCATCGCTCAGATGGGTGAGGATAAAGTCGACAAATTGGAAGGCATATCCAGCCTCTTGGAGTTTTTTACTCAGCAAAATGATCGCATTTTTTCCCTTCTGAGGTTTTGAGCTATGCACCGACTCCCCTATAGCTGTGAACTGCGTGCCGTCTTCCAGTGTGATTTCTGCCTTGGAGGGAACCGTATTCGGGCTGTCACCTGCACGTACATCGAGTATCTTTTTTATCTCCGGCTCATCAAACAGAAGCGTCACATCGACGTATCCTTTTTCTTCATTGATGATGGGGAAGTTTCCATCAGGTGAAAAACCGTAGTCGGGGACCGGGAATTCCTTTTTAAAGGTGGCAATGTCCGTCCACTCATCTTCTTCGCTCGTTCCGATAATCAACCACACTTTTTTATGAAGAGGTACTTGCAGATCGAAAAGAGCCTTCATGGCATACAAACTGATGATGACGGCGCCTTTATCATCGAGCGAGCCTCTTCCCCAAATAAACCCGTCGCGATGTACACCGTGAAACGGTGGATCGGTCCATTTCTCCAGGTCTCCCACACCCACGACATCAACATGGACCAAAATGCCTACGCACTCATCGCCTTCTCCCATCTCCACGATGCCTACCGACATATCGGAAGTGGCCATCGTACGAAAGCCCATTTCCTCTGCCAAGTTCAGCACATACTTTACGCTCTTGGTGTTCTGCTCCACATCTCCTGTAAAACTCGGATACGAGATCAGCTCCAGAATATGCGAGATCATTTCTTCTTTCGATTGGTCAATAAAGTGTTCCATCATCTGTTTCATCGTCTATCACCTCTTGATTTATTGAGTTTATTCACCGAATTCTCTGCACAACCCGTTTTTTTCATTTCTTTCAAGATACAGATACCCGAAAACCCTCCGTCATGTTCGCTCTTTCCTCCTTTTGACAGAGCGCATAAAAAAGCCGCCTATCTAGGCGGCTTGGCATCAGAGATGTTTTATCTCGGCGCAAGAACTACGGCGGTCCCGCTGACAACCACATCATCGTTTTGATTGGTGGCAACCGTATCAAAATAGACGCGGTTTTTTTCTGTCAGAAGCTCCTTGATGCTCACCGTGGCGGTCACCTCGTCACCCAAATAGACGGGCTTGAGAAAACGCAGATTCTGCTCAAGATAGATGGTTCCCTCTCCGGGTAGCTCTGTTCCCAAGAGTTTTGAAAAGAGACTCCCCACCAACATGCCGTGCGCAATGCGGCTCTTAAACGGCGTAGCGGAAGCATATTCTTCATCCAGATGGACCGGATTATTGTCACCGGAGACTTCAGCAAATAACTTGACGAGATCTTCTGTCACCTTCACCGTGGTTTTTGCAACATCACCCAACTGAAGTTCTTGAATTGTTTTTTTCTTCACGGGCCCTCCTATTTGCTGCGAGCTTTGAGCCACTCAATGGTCAGAGGGGCCACTTCTCTCTGTGAACGTCCGCTTACAAACAGGCCGATGTGTCCGGTCGGGAACACCTTTGTCGTCACATCTTCACTTCCGACATGGTCAGCCAGAGGCAGAGAAGAACTGTTGGGCACCTGATGATCCCTCTCGGCAATGAGATTGAGGATGGGACAGGTGATGTTTTTGAGATTCACCGTCTCTCCATCGAGTTTATACTCCCCTTTGACCAGGAGATTGTCGCGGAAGAAGGAATTGACGAATTCCCGGAAGGCATAGCCTGCTTGATCGGGGCTGTCAAAAATCCATTTCTCCATGCGCATGAAGTTGTTGACGCTGTCAAGATTATCGATATCATTGACCAGATCGACATATTTGTTGACCATCAGTGAAACGGGTTTGAGCGTCAGAAAACCGGTGTTCATGAAGTCTCCTGGGATGACCCCAAACGCCTCCACCATGCGGTCGACATCCAGATCCTTCCCCCATCGGTACAACAAGCCATCGTTGTCGGCAAAATCTACCGGTGTCACCATGGTAACCAGGTTCTTGACCTTATCTTGATTCAGCGCTGTGTAGATGAGAGAGAATGTCCCTCCCTGACATACGCCGAGAATATTGAGTTGCTTGAGATTATGCTTTTTAAGAATAAAGTCCACGACATCGGTGATATATCCGTTGATATAATCGCTCAGCGTGATATATTTATCGTCGGCGGTGGGGTATCCCCACTCGATGAGGTAAAGATCGGTTCCTCCCTCGACCAAGTTTTTGATAAAACTGCGATCTTGCTGAAGGTCCATCATCGCCGGGGTGTTGATCAGCGCATAGACGATCAGTGTCGGCACTTTCATCGGTCTTTTGACAACTGGTTTATAATGGTAGAGTTTCAGCTTGTCCTGCTCATAGACCACTTCACGCTCTGTCATATTTGAGCCGGTGTCCTCTACGTGCATCATTGTCTCGACACTTTGCAGTACTTTCTTGTACGCTTCAAAGGCTTCTTTTGCAGAAGCATCAAAGTCAAAAAATGGCTGCATCCAGCACTCCTTTCTGCTTAAGAGGAAGCAGGCTAAATACAGCCTGCTTCGTGTTTAAGGTGTTATTTTTTTGCAGGTTCTTCCAGTTTTCCTTCGAGTTCGGTGATCTTGCGGCGAAGAGAACGAACTTCGCGCTTGAGATCCTGGACATTCTTAAAGACGTTGTCCACTTCGCCGGTCGTGACGATCGGTGTCTGCGCAAGGAAGCGCTCCACCAATTTATCGGATTCGATCTTGAATTTCATGTATGAATCGGTCGTCTTGGCGATGATCTTTGAAAATTCTTCCGTGAAGAAGTACTTTTCAATCGCTTTTTCGATATCTGTCGACAGGAAGCGGTAGAAGTCCTGGAAGGTCTTCGGCTCCGAAGCGTCCTGTGTCAACTGGATGTATCTCTCGACGGCGTCTTTGGCATTTTCGGCAGCGACTGTGCCGATGCTGCCCATATACTCTGTCATCGCAACGCTCATCTCGACCATCGAGTGCACCATTTTGTTCTGCTGCTCGATCAATTCGCGATTGCTGCCGACAACAGGTGATTTGATCATTTCGCCGACCGTCTTATCGTAGTTCTCCTGCCAGATTTTGAGCACATCTCTAAATTTCGAGGGATCTGAACTCATGCTCTCAATCATGAGCGAGGACATCTTTGGATAAGAGTCGCGCCAGGGAGCTACAAAGGTCTCCACTGTCTGCAGTGCATTTTGAGCCAGTTTATACGGGCTCTCCACGTAGAAGCGCATCTGCTCGGGAAGCAGTGGGAGCAGATTGTCTTTCAGCAGGGCTTGATATTTTTCAGCCATTTCCTGAACGAGTTTTTCGGATTGCTCGCCCGGCTCAACAACCAAATTCTTGTTGAGATCCTGCCAGAAGCGATTTACGGACTCTTTAAACTGTGTAGCATGAAGCATTTTCTCAAAGACTTCCTGGTTTGTTTGACCCATATACTTCGACATCTGCATGGGATTGTATTTCTGAATTGCTTCCTGCCAGACATTGAAAGCGTCTCCCTGCATCCAGTTCTGCCAAGCTTTGGACGGATCCTGCATGGTCTCCTGCCAAGCTTTAAAGGCATCTCCCTGCATCCAGTTCTGCCAGGCTTTCATCGGGTCTCCCATCTGATCCTGCCAGACCTTCCAAGGTTCAAACGCGGCGCCTTGGCCCATCATCTGGCTCCACTGGTTCATCAGGCTTTGCCCCTGTTGCCACCACTTCATCATATCTCCATATGAAGCAAAGGGATTTGCGGGTGCATCTTTGTCCTGGTCAGGCTGGAAAGTTTTTTGCCATTCCTCCGCAGCTTTTTTCTGTGCTTCAAATACATCACGCCAGTAGTTCATCATCGTTTCCATTTTTTCCTCCATAGTATGTTCGTCAATGTGGGGTATAATTCCGTCGTCTATTTAAGAAGATGCTCTTTTCAGCGTAAGAGTTATTTTCATTATTACCTATATTATATCCATAATTTGCTATTAATAATAAAGTTTCTATGTAAACAGCAAGTTAAGCCACCGTTATTTATAGGAAAACATTCACACTTGAAAAAACTGCTATAAATAGCAGTTTTGTGTTTTCCTCTATTGAATCGTCTATTATTGGGACTATATCAGATAATGAAAGAAAAATCCATCAAGAAATAGATTGAATGCGCCCATCCTGAATTTCAATAATGGTATCTGCCATTGCTGCGATCTCCAGATCATGCGTGACAAGGACGATCGTCTGCCCCAAGCGCGTCTGGAATTCTTTGATCAACTTCAGCACATCTCGGCCACTGGCTTCATCGAGATTTCCCGTCGGCTCATCGGCTAGGAGAATGGCAGGCTTTGTGATAAGCGCTCTGGCAATGGCGACTCTCTGCGCCTGCCCTCCAGAGAGTTCATCGGGAAATGATGTCAGCTTGTCTCCGATCTCCAGGACATCGACTATCTCTTTTAAATGATTCTCATCGGGTTGCACGCCGTCAAGATGACTGGGCATCAGGATGTTCTCCAGTGCCGTGTGCTCAGGAAGTAGGTTATAGGATTGAAAGACAAAGCCGATTCGGCGTCGTCGAAGGAGTGCTTGCTCATCAGCGCTGGACTCGTACACACTCTTTCCCTCCAAGAGCATCTCTCCTGATGTCGGTTGATCCAGCGCACCGAGGATGTGAAGAAGGGTCGACTTCCCCGATCCGCTTTTTCCGATGATGGAATAGAAGATCCCTTTTTGCAGTTCTAAATCGACATCCCGCAGTGCATGCACGGCAATGTCGCCTTCTCCGTATATTTTGTTGATCTTGTTCAGTACGATGATCGACATCTCTCCTCCTACTTCAGTGAACGGATGTTTTCAACCGGTTGGCGCTGTAAAATATTTCCTAAGGGCATAAAAGCGGCCGCAGTGCCGAGGACGATAAACGCGAGCACGATGAGTCCGTGAATTCCATACGGATAGTCACTAAGACTGATCTGCATCTCGAGAAGCAAGTCCGAGCCTGGATGGGTGAGCAGTAGATAGAGTCCGATGACCATGACGAGTGCAAGATGCGTCATCAACACGGAGAGTACAATCCGCTTCAGAGCATCTATAAAATACGCCCTTCTATACTCTGCTGCTCGAATGCCGATGCTCTGTAAGATGCCGATGCGGCTGCGCTCCGTTTCTAGGAGCCCCTTCGTCGAGGTCGTCTGAATTTGCAGCGCAATGATCAAGAGCGCTGCGCCCAAAAGCCCTACGATCAAGCTCGTCTGAAACCCTTTGGAATACAACCTCTGTTTTAACAGATGCAATTCGTTGACGAGAAAATCATGGTGTAGACCGATGCGTTTGATCTCCAGCGCTTCCTCCCGCGTGGGATTCGGCAGATAAATATGCGCCATGGTGTTCCCATATCGCCGAGAATACTGCTGCATCTGAAGAGCGAAGTAGCGGAATGTCCCATAGTTGTGGAAGCGGTGAGGATAGAGCCTGTCGATATACCTGCTAGAGGTGATGACCACGGGATTGTTTGTCGTCTGCGAGAGTGGCCACCATCCGCCACTCGGAAGCGCATGGAGCACAGCCCCTACAGGCATCTCATGGATTCGCACCGTGTAAAGGGGTTTATTCTCAGACCCTAAAGTCGCCCCGGTGGGAATGGTCACCGTGATCTCCTTGAGATTTGCTAGCGATCTCTCAAATCTCATCGTCGGAACGCGGCGGTAGTCATAGCTGATTTTTGCTGACTTCGTCGCATCAAAGAGCCCCTTCATCCGCTCGGTGCGACTGAGCATCTCCGCCAGCTCGATGGACACTTCTTCAGGTAGACGAAAGAGTTCAAATCCGGGGCTCAAAAGAAGAACGCTCTCCCCTCGATCGAACGCTTCCCAGTCAAATCCGTCCGGGACGACGTCTTGAAAGCGTCTGCCATATTCGCTTTCGATATCGATTCCGTAGATATCGACGACCATCGCTTCCTTTGTCAGATGCTCCTGCTCCTCGGAAAGGACGTACTCTGTCGTCGTGCCAAAGTAGTCATAGTGCATGGCAGTAGGCAGCATTTTCAGATAGTAATGAAGCAGCTCATTGTCTTCAATCCCTTCATACCAGAGATACACCCGGTCCCCCCGGGTAAACAGGTCGGCTCGTTGCACGCGCTCCAACGCAGCAAACTGCTCCATAAACTGCTCGTCCATAGTACGGCTCTGCTGATAACTTCGAGTGAACTCGAAATCGGGCATGTCTGTATCCACCACTTGTAAGCGATATTCTTGGAAACTAAGATAGATCAGCCACAGACTGCCAAGAAGGATAAAGAGAATCAGGCTAAATAGCAGGGTGCTGATCCAGCGCTGTTTTCTGATAAAGCGATAATGGCGCTGATTAATCGACGAGAGACTCTGCATCCCGATCGGGCGATCTCCAAGGATGTCACGGGCTCGCTTGGTTTCAGAGCGGTCGATGACCTCTACCTGTCCTCGAAGCGGAATCTTCTCCAGATGCCGAAGAGGCAAAAATAGACCGACAAGACTCGCCAGCAGTGTGACACACACGCCAAGGAGTAGCCAAACCGGATCAAATGTCATCACGATCGCGTCTCCGGTGAGGGCGTTGTTGGCGGCGATGAGGAGCCAGCTGATCAGCCCGCCCGCTCCCACACCGACGGGTAGGGCGATGAGAAGAAGATAGAAGGCCTCCCAGAACATGATGCGCCGAATCTGCGAGAGGGTCGCTCCCACCGAACGCATCAGAGCAAACTTGCGCTGTCTCTTTCTCAACTGCACAAGGGAAATCTGGAATATACTGACGCCTGTGATCAGTCCAAAAACCAGCAGCAACATCTGGCTGATGAGGTTTTCGCTGATGCCTCCTGCGGCGTCCTGAGAAAGTCGGTTTTCAAAGTAATTCAGCGGCGGATCGGCGAGCGGTTCGAGTGCATCTAGCAAAAACAAATGGTGAGGCGGCAGGTAATGTCTGTTTTCGTCCACCTCGCTTTTAAGAAGTGCATCGTCAAGAAATGCTCGTCCCGTCTCCTGAGAGACAAATGCCGTAGGATAGAGATTTGCAGGGCCGTCCCACATCGTGTGGTAATCCTCAATGATGCCTACCACCTTGAGGTTTCGGATCATCGCCACTTCTTGCCGAGTCACAATGCGGCTCAGGTCCGACAGATCGGGCCAGAATTCGCGAGGAAGAGCAGAGGAAACCCCTAGAGGTAGTGAGTTCACCAGGCTCTCCCGATATGGAATGCTCAAATACGCCAGCCGCGTCTGAATCGTCGTCTCGCCAAACCCTTCGAGATCCGACGTCGTCATATTTACGGCGCCGGCGCGCAGAGCTTGAACAAGACGGAGCGATTCATTTGCCTGCTCAATAATAATGTCATCCACTTCGTCATCAGTGGCATGCTCTCCTATGATCTGGCGGATCCCCTCACGCACCTCTTCGCTCGAAAGGACTTCTGCCAGATTCTCAGCAGAAGCTTTTTCATCTGCCTCTACGATCTTTCGATATCGCGCCTCCACCGTTCCCGGATCTTCAGAAAAGATCGCGCTGAGACGCTCATATTGGGCGATTGCTTCCGCCTCCAACGCCGCCGCGGCTTCTTCTTTCGACTTCTCCTCACCTATCGAAGAATAATATTCCATCAATTGTTGCGCTTCTTGGGGCACGCGGCGGAGATCTTCCTCGAACGCCATCTGCAAAGCATCCGGCATTTTCTCCCAGTGATGCGCCACTTCTGTGCGGAAGCGATGCATCACTTCTTCTCCCACCGCCGCCAATCTGCTACCTTGCGCTTCCAGATCATCTTCTCCAAAAAAAAGAACAAGGTTTGTATTGAATGTATCGCCGATATCCGGCGTGACGGGGAAATAGCTGAGCTGCCCTACCTCGAGAACCACTTCATTGATGGCCTGCGGAAGTCTCCCCTCTACCAGGCGAATATGAGACATCGACCAGAAATCATCATCTGCTGTGCCGAGAAGACCCAGTCGCTGATCGGTCCCGATCAGCCGGGTGCTTGCCGTACGCTGATAATCTTCCTTTAGCGCTTCGGCTGCTTCATCAGTCTCACTGACATAGACAGCCGTCCACTCTCCAAACGTCGTCTTGCGCTTGATGTCGCGATTGTCGTTGGCGGTACTTAATAACAAAAATGAAAGCGTTACGAAGAAAAAGGCCAAACTCAAAGCAGCAAACAAAATCCTTGTCTGCCGTGGTCTGCCCTTTAAGCCTGATGTTGCGATGGAACGTAGCATACAGCCCCTTTCAAAAGATCTTTTCCACCATCCATCTTATCCTATCAGAAAAGCAATTGATTGTCCTATGGGCTTGCGTGACACGTCACATCCTTCACTAAAAGAGCTATCGTCCTACAATATCTCAGTATTCTTCTCCTGTTTTTCCCTTTTCTAGATAAATAGATGGTAAACTATTCATAAAGTAGGATACTTTGTGGATGAATCAATTGGGAGACAAAAACGAAGACAGCAGATGAGTTTGTACGTTTCGTAGAAGAACATCACACCGGAAAAGGCTTCAACAAGTCTTGGACGCAGAAACACTTTGAAGCCGTCGCCAAACACCTAGACGACGATGAATTCGCCCATGTCGCTTTTATTGGTCTCATCAACTACCGCGCCGTCGATGCGAATGATAAAAACTATGCCTATCTGCTGACGAACAAGCGACTGCTGATGGCGCAGAAGAAGGTCATCGGGGAAAAATCTCGATCCATTGATCTAGATGATATTACGAATGTATGGTATGAAGATGCAAATCCTTTTGGGGTCATCACATTTGAAGCAGAGAGGAAAAGACTTAACATAGGTGTCGTCCGATCTGACGCACAGAACGTGTACGATCTCATTTTGCCTCACCTAGAGAATCAAGAAGAATAGAAGACAAGAAGTATCATAGAGCGAGAAAAGCATAGCATCCATTAGAGATCTAAGTGTATCATGTTCTTTGACACACTTAGGCACTTCAGCGTAGCAAGAAAGAAAAGAATCTCTCAGCGCTTTTGATGCATTAGCGGCTTTTCCATCTTGACAGCCAAAGAAAAATTAGGTAACCTATTCTGGCATGGGGGCGTAGCTCACTTGGGAGATCGCTACAACTCAGGTAGACGCACCTAAGACCGATTAAATAACGATACACGACAATTTGGGGCTGTAGCTCACTTGGGAGAGCGCTTGAATGGCATTCAAGAGGTAGTGAGTTCGATTCTCATCAGCTCCACCAAAACACTCGGTTCAACGATAAAAAGTTGAACCGAGTGTTTGTTTTTAACCGAGAACGGCAGTTAGCTTAGATAATACATCCAAAATGGGCAGATGTTAGACACAGGAATGTGTTTGGCATCTGCCTTTTTTTATTTGGCTCTACCACTTTTAGTGTTGGTGAGTAATCTCTGACACTAAAAGTGGTAGAACCCATATATTGTGGGGTTTATTGTTAAGTGCATTGTAGTGTTCTTACTGGAGGTCTTTCATGTATTCTTCGACCGTTTGACCAGAGGGAAGTGTGTTAGAAACTGGATCGATTTCCTGAATTCCAAGTCCCCACCCGGATATATAATGCTCGCCATAGTCATCCCGGTAGACATGGAGGAGATATTTTTTACCCACCTCGGGAAAACTTCGACCATCGAACTCTTCAAAGTACCACGTTGAGTTCTTCTCCTCCTCTGTCATAGTAAGTTTTGTCTGCTGCGCCTTGATATCTTCCGGCAGGAAAGACTTTTCCAGCTCCCGATACGGGAGATATCCACCATAGACAAACAGGCTAATGGTTTCTCCTTCTCGGAAATACGACCCCTTCCAAACCTGATCCACTTCGATTGTGATCGGCGAAAACGTCATGGTATACCTGTCTTTTGTTTCGGAGTAGTTCCTTCCCACTCCGATAGCCGTCACCTCTGCAGTGACAATCTCTGGAAATCTTTCGTACAAAACGGAAGGATCATGGGCTGAGTAGCCCAGCTCGGCTTGTGCAAAAATCGTCTGTATGTTTAGACCTTTCATGTCCTCTGGCAGAAGCTCAAACTCAAACGTCCTATCCGGTAACAAAGTCTCTGCAACGGCATGCTCTGACTCAGCATTTGTTGATCCCGTGGGGATTGCCGCTACGGAAGGAATACTGGGAGTGTTTGTTACTGGCTGAGAACAAGAGATTAGCAAAGAAGCTAGTAGCAGCATTAAAAGAAACATTCTTTTCATGGCCATATCCTTTCATTAATAACCATAGAGATTCAAAAGATTTTGTTTGCCTGAGTATTGAACCGTTTGAACGCTCTTTACATAGAGACGTTGGCACATGATAGATGCGGGCGTACTGTTTCGGCAATCCAGCCCCATGCGATGCCCAGTTTCATGAACAACGGCGCCTTTGCGGGCGACATATGAAGCCGAATCATCGTAGTTTAGGGCAATTTTGCACCAAAGCCAATCTTCAGCGTATGAGGATATGATCCGATATCCTAATCGGTAGAGCGGATGATGAAATCAAGCGGATTCCACCAGCCAGGATATATCCAGTTGACCATGGCGCAACGGCCATCAGCAACATAAAAAAATCTATTTCATTTAAACTCTCTTTTAAAAATCATACAGTGGTGTTGAGTAATGTCTGACTTTCGAATTTTTGACACCCTAGAGAGTGTTGAGAGAGATAGAGACTCGCGAGGTCTCTTATTGTTATTACAAAGATATGTCCTTTTTCGTCCACATATATCATCAATATATTTTGAAAACCACGTCTCACAATCAAGGGGAAGCCGGCTCCCCCTCGAATCCCCTTTTCCTCCTTGCGCTAAGAAGACAAAAAAACCACACAGGGCTTACCGTTAATGGGTTGCGTCGGAACTGCATAGAGTAAAACCTTCATTCCCTCATCGCTTAGAGAATAAAAGCCTCATATATCTTCTGTAGCTCTCCCACATTAATCGCATCTTTGCCTGTCACTCGTCAGCTCACACTTGTCTTAGAGGTCCCCAGTTCAGAAGATTCTAAATAAATAAAAAGCCCCAGGGTGAGCCGGGGCAAGTGTTCCTTATCGCTCTGACTGCGAAAGATAGTCTGGTGATATCATATACAATAGCGGTCTTTTCTTGACTGTTATAACTTTTCCCTTATCCACCAGATCCGCGATGAGTTTTTTAGTGATATATGGTGATTGTTTGATGGTTTCGCGAAGATCTTTCAAAGAGAGAACTTTGTCTTGGCTAAAGTGGTATGCCTGCGCTAGAATGAACAGAATTCTTTTTTTGTCGTCATGTGCATTATCTTCCATCGTAGTATCGGTAATAATAATTTCCTTTGTCAACTCAAGAAGCTCAATTTTATTCCTTAGATTGTCTAAAACCGTTTCCTGTCCCTTAATGATGATATCCAAAAACACATCGATGAAGTAATCCAACTCACCCATAGAAGATATTTTGTTGGTCTTATCAAATGCGTCTAGATACTTTTCTCGAAGCAAAATACATCCTTGCGAAAGCGAAATAGCTGTTAGTTCATCGTAATGCTTTCTAATATACAAGCTGCTAATAAATCTAGATGTTCTTCCATTACCATCATAAAAAGGATGCACGTATCCAAAGTAATAATGGCCTATTGCTATTTGGAATATTTTATTTTCATCCGTTTCCATATAATCTAGAAGATCTGTTAAACATTCGCATATCTTTTCCTCAGGCATTACACCTGTGTGAATGGGGTCACTCCCTACGGAACCTCGCTTAAGAACATACGTAGCTTCTTTCCTAAAAAGATCTCCATCAGGAAGATCGGAGTCACTGATTTCACCCTTCGTGATGAAATCGTATATTTTCCTAATGTCGTTGCAGTCTGTCGGTTCTTTTAACTTGTTCATAAAAAGTTCAATGTACGAATGTATCATGCTACTGAGTCTAGCTTTCGTTTTATGATTTTGAATGATCTTTTTTGCCGTCTCGACGATCTCTTTCTTCGAACTTTCTACACCTTCCAATTCATTTGAGCTCTTCAGCTCTTCACCAATCATATCGATTAAAAATCTTGTTTGTGCCACTTCTGGCAAGTTATCATAAATTCTAGTTAATTGCAGTTGGTTCACTCGGATACAGTCCATCTTTGAAGTCATCGAAGAGCTAATGGTATAAAACAACCTGAAAGTATCTGGTTGGTCTTGTGGCTTAATAAACAGATTCGTTTTTATTGCATGTCTAGACGTTATTCTCTTTTTATATTCATCATTTCTTTCAGATTTTGAAGATAGAGTATAGAATTTTTTATGCATATACATAAAACTCCTCCATTTTTTTATATTAACTCAGAGGTTTTTGTTTGTAATATTAAAAATAGCAGTTTTTTTTAATTACGTCAACGATATGAGCCCGTTTAAAATAAAATTCTCCTTCTAGAGAAGAATAGTAAAGCTGTCATGAGTGACCATAACAGAACTTTTTTTGTAGATTTCTCCCAAAACTACTGTCTTGATTGGCCATCCGTCACCTCTGCTTTTTGCGTAGCGGCTTGAACACTGCTATTGTAATTAGAATGGTGTTTGTTGCGTGGAGAGCTTTTTGTTGTCACTCGCATAGGGGATCTCTATTTTGCACACCAGCATGCTCAACGGACGAACGTCTTTAACAAAAAAAGAACCATAGTTGAATGGTTCTTTTATCATGTGAATGAATGGTTTCTTTTGGTCAATCTTCCCGTTTTAATCGGAAGCCCATCTTTTCTATCGAATTGCCGATTCGACTTCGGTTTGGGGTGACACTGATGAGTTTCCTTTCCACTTGCAGAGTAAACGAATCCATTCGCTTTCCGCCTTCACGAAGATCGTAGTATGTTTCCATCTCTCGGTCGTATTCCTCGAGCGCTTCATGGTAATTGATCGGCTCCTGATATCCGTTTTCATGTAGAAGCATGTGCAGAGGCATCTTGGGCTTTAGCTGAGGCGACTGATCAGGGTAGCCCAGCCCAACACCGAAGATCGGAAAGGTCAGATCCGGCAGATCAAGCAGTTCTACCACCGCGTCAACATTGTTGAGAATGCTTCCTAGAAAGACCGCTCCCAGTCCCAAACTCTGTGCGGCAATCACCATACTTTGAGCGGCAAGTGTGCCATCGCTTGTCCCCTGAACGAAGCTGTTCATGTTGCGAATGTTCTCATCACTTAAACCTGCTTCTTCCAAGATTTTTGCATTTCTGTGCACATCAATCACAAAAATATAGAGCTTGGCCGCCTTTGCTACGTAAGGCTGCAGGCATATGTCAGCCAGTCGCTCTTTTAGTTGGCTGTCTGTTATCTCGATAATCGAATACTGACTCATCCCATTCGAGTTGG
This sequence comes from Tissierellia bacterium, assembly GCA_012841045.1. Lineage (GTDB taxonomy): Bacteria > Bacillota > Clostridia > Peptostreptococcales > Acidaminobacteraceae > DUVM01. The sequence goes on from DUVM01000097.1 coordinate 24,998, forward strand.
CGGAGAGGTTGGCTACTTTGAGAAGCGTATCAACGATCTCCTGTGGGATCGGTTCGTCAGTAAAGGCTCGAATCGTTCGTCGGTTTAACATGGTCTCTATTGTTGCATTCATCATTCCCTCCTGAAAACAATATTACCCTTATATTATATGATACAATTCTCCCATGAAACCATCGACAAAAAACACAGCGCATTACGCGGCAATCCAGAGCTTTTATTGGCTCACTAACATGCCCATCCTCGCTTTCGGGCCCATGTACCTCTACTCCCTCGGTCTCTCCAATATCTCCGTGGGGTTCTTTTTAGCAGCTGCCAGTCTCGTCTCCATCGTCTTGCAGCCCTTGATGGGCTCCTTGATTGATCGGGGTGTCTTGACCCTTCGACAAGCCGCCTTTTTACATGTGGGGATTCTTTTTGTGCTAGGCGTGATCTTAAACCTTCCTCTTGCCACGATGAAAATCGCAGCGCATTTTTTGATGTTGGTTCTTATTATGGGCTTACAGCCTTTTGTCAACACCCTCTCCATCGACGCTGTCCATACGGGTATCCCTTTGGACTTTGGGATTGCTAGAGGCATCGCTTCTTTGATGTACGGGATCGTCTCGCTGCTTCTTGGAAGGGCGCTGGGTATCTATAGCACCTCTTTGATTCCTTTGGTCGCCCTCTCTCATCTCACCGTTTTTGCCATCGTCTTCTGGCTGTTTCCAAATACGGTGACGGCGGATGTGGCAGATGAACCAGCCCCTCCGATTTCCTCAGGATTTCACCGCTCCTTTCTTCTGATGCTATTGGCGACTTTCTTTCTCTTTGTCAATCACGGCGCCCTCAACAACTTTCTCCTTCGCATCGTAGAAAATGTCGGAGGAGGCTCGGCGGAGTTTGGCATGGCTTTGGGGATTTCAGCGGTCGTGGAGCTTCCGATCATGGCGTCGTTTACGCATCTTAAAAACCGATTCGGGACACCAACTCTTCTTAGAATCTCCTCGACGTTCTTTTTCATCAAGGCGATACTCCTTGTCTTTGCCGTGTCGCCATTTTATATCTATTTAAATCAGCTCCTGCAGGCGTTCACTTTTGGGCTCTTTTTTCCCACTGCCGTCACATATGTGCAGGAAATTCTTCCGTTTTCTCTTCGGGCTCGCTCGCAGGCGCTTCTTATATCGACGATCACGTTTGGCGGCGTCGTAGCGTCTCTTTTAGGGGGAGCGATACTTGATTACCTACACGTTCAGGCACTTCTCATCAGCGGCGTCGTCTTTAGCGCATTGGGTTTTTTCTGTATTCTTCTTCTGAAAGAAAAAAAGAGCCCGTAGGCTCAGAAAATTATCTTATTCAAGGGGTTTGACCAGACGGGTGACTCCCTCCACAATTTGAATCTCCCAGATCTCCTCTCCCACCTGATAGCGGCGAAATCGCCCCCCTGCCTCAATTAGTACAGCGTCTTCAGGAATCAGATGTACGAGGGAATCGAGGTTTTCTGTTTCTCGTATCGCCATCACCCAGTACTCTCCATCAGCATATCCGTCCACATCTTGAACATCTGCTGACTCCGTCGTCATGATCGCCACTTCCTTTGGCTCTTCCTCAGCTGTGACGGTCGGAGAAGAGGTAGCCTCCGCCCTGGGCGCTGAGACCGTGTCCGCCTGCTCCGCCATTGCCGCAGGCTCTTGTGCTCCAAGCGCTTCTTTCTGGTTTGGTAAGAACCAAGACCCCCGCGGGACCACCATCCAAAGAATCAAGAAAGCCACCGCCACCACGGCCGCTCCTCCCCATAGAGGAAAGCGCCTACGGGCGGGTTTTGATGCTTTTTCCCTCAGAGCAAGAAGCATCTTCTGTTTTGTTTGCTGATCGGGAGTCAGCGAATCCATTGCCTCCCACAACTCTTTCCTGTTCATTCTTCGTCTTCTTCCAGCACAAGCTTCAGTTGTTGCCTAGCACGAGCCAGGCGGGAGCGGAGCGTCGATTCATTGACGCCGTCCATCTCGGCGATTTCTGTCATCTTATATCCCTCGTAGTACACGAGGTAGACCAGCCTGCGGGATTCATCATCCAGCTGATACAATAGCGCCAATGTCTCGTCTTGAGGTGTTTCTTTCGCTGCGAAAAGTGTCATTTCCTCCACGTCGGTCCGTTTGGAGCGATACCAGTGTTTGAGCATATTCTTGCAGAGGTTGGAGGCGCAGACAATAAGCCAAGCTTTTTCGTGTTCTAGACTTTCAAACGGCTCTTTACGCACAAGCAATTTTTCAAAAGTGCTCTGGGTCGCGTCCTGCGCATCATCGGGATTTTTCAGATACATGTGACAGAGTCGATAAATCATATCGACACGTCGCTGATAGATCTCTTCGAAGTTCATCCCTCTACTCCTCAAACAAAGTTCTAGGGTCTTTCGTCCATAGTATATCACGACTTTTAGTGTACAATAAGATAGAAAAAAGGAGGGAGATATGATAGCCAGCGTAACAAGAGGAGATCTGATCGACCTGACATACGAAGGACATATTGCTGTGAGCGACGCCGACGGGAAACTCCTGTATTCCCAGGGCGACCCCACCCGTCTCACCTTTGCAAGAAGCTCCACAAAGCCCTTTCAAGCAGCCACCGCCATCCTCTCAGGTGCCGTGGATGCTTACGGCATAGATGAAGAAGAGATCGCCCTTATGTGCGGCTCGCATACCGGAACTCCGCAGCATCTACACGTGCTCACACGCCTGATGGATAAAGCGTCGCTGACAGAAGATCTGCTTCAATGTGGCGCACACGCTCCCTTTGACCGCGCAGCAAGAAAGGCACTGAGTTCTCCCCCGAGCGCCCTTCACAACAACTGCTCCGCCAAGCATGCCGGCATGTTGATGAGTGCGAAATACATGAAGGAGGATCTGTCGACCTATACGGATCTTCATCATCCCCATCAGCAGCGCATCACGCATCTTTTAAGCGAGCTCTGTGATGCCCCGCTTGACCTTTTTCGCTATGGCATCGATGGATGCGGGGTACCTGTCCACGCCCTCCCCTTGCACATGTTTGCCACGGCGTTTGCACGACTGAGCCGTCCTGACTCTCTTCGCCCGGATCTTCGCGACGCGCTTCTTCGAGTCGCAGCGGCCATGCGAACGTTTCCTGTCATGGTGTCCGGCAATGGCTTTATCTGCACCATGCTGATGGAGCATTTTTCCGATCGACTCGTGGCCAAAGGAGGCGCCAATGCTTTTTATGCTGTCAGTCTCCCGAAGCAAGGCTGGGGACTCGTTATCAAAGTGGAAAGCGGGACAGCCAGCTTACTGCCAGGCATTTTGCTCTACGCTCTTAAAGATCTCGGCGTGATTGAGGATCATGAGATGGACCCCTTCCGCTCGATGATGCAAGAAGAAATCAAGAATCACCGGGGCGATGTCGTCGGTCGCACCCGATACCATATTGATCTTCAGGTAAAGAGATGAACGGCACAAAAAAAGGTCTGCTCTTTGTCATCCTGGCGCAGATCATCTGGGGCATCATGCCCATCTACTGGAAATACACGGTCTTTGTCAACTCCATAGCAATGATCGCCCATCGCATCGTCTGGAGCTTTGTTTTTATGTTGCTGCTTCTGGTGGTCATCCGCCAATGGAGGACGTTTCTCGCGCGGTTAAAAGAACCTGCCCAGCTTCGCTTCAGCGTGCCGGGAGCGGTGATGATCGTACTCAACTGGTTTATCTACGTGTACGCCATTCAAAAAGGGGAGATCTTGCAGACGACCCTTGGATACTACGTCTGCCCGCTGATTCTCGCCTTCATCGGCTGGACATTTTTCGGAGAGAAGCCCAGAAAAGCGCAGTACGTAGCGGTCGTTCTCTCGACGATCGGCGTCGTCCTACAGACCCTCGCCATCGACAAAATTCCCTACTACGCTTTTGCAGTGGCGCTCACCTTTGCCACATACTCGGCCATCAAAAAAAGCACACCATATGACTCGGTGTTTTCCATGGGGTATGAGACGTTTTTTCTTTTGCCTCTTGCCCTCATGACCCTTTTCTTTGCGCGCACCGGAAACTGGGAGCTGACAAAAGAAGTCTCTACTTCGACATATCTGATCCTCGTGTTGGCCGGTCCCATGACAGTGCTTCCCCTGCTTCTGCATGCGCATGGTCTGCGTGCAGCGCCACTGAGCGTCACGGCCTTTATCCAATATCTTTCTCCGACAATGGCCATGTTTCTGGGCATCTTAGTTTATGGGGAAGTCTTTGACACGCAGCGACTGGTGGCCTTCAGCTTTTCTTGGCTCGCGCTGATCATCTTTGCCGTCGATCAGTGGCGCTATCTAAAAAGAGTGAGCCAACAGACCGACAACTAAAGCGGCGGATCTTCACTCAGAAAGTTTGCCGTAAAAATAGAATCCTTCACTCTTTTGCATGATCTTTAGGAGGCTACTGTGAGAAAACTCAAACCATCGATGGAAGAATTCTTGACGACGTACAACAATGTAACGCTCCCGAACTTGCTTGCCTCCGGCTATGTGCCTAACGCCATCAATAAGCGAGAAGCGCTGGCCGCCACGACAAGAATCTGGACGACGAGTGCTCCCACACCGGTGGCGCAGATTCTCGATGATACGATCGACGGCGGGAAAGAGTATGATGTGCCGGTGCGAATCTTCCACCCGGATCCGGAAAAAGAACTCCCCGTCATGATCTACTTCCACGGAGGCGGAGGTCTTGCAGGCTCTGTCACTGTCTATGACCCGATTCTTCGCAACATGGCGGTGAAGACAGGCCATATCGTTGTGGCACCGGAATACAGTTTGGCTCCCGAGCGACCCTACCCGATGGCAGAAATCGATGTGCGCACCGTGTATTACGGCACCTTTCCCCTTCTTGAAAAAAGAGGCGTCAGACACAACGGCACACTCTGTTTCGGAGGAGATTCCTTTGGCGGCGCGCTGACAGCGGCGCTTGCCAGAGACATTCAGCACGATGAGAAGCCGTTTCTCTCCGGCATGTTCCTGATCTACCCCGGGCTGGACTTTACCATGAGCTTTCCCTCTATCCAAGAAGAGATCAATGGAAAAGGCTATCTATTGGAGATAAGCAACTTGGAGTGGTATTACAATCAGTATTTCGTCCACGGTGAAAATAGATACGATGCCTCACCGATTTTCAATGAAATGACTTCCAGGATGCCCAGAGCGCTGATCATTACGGCGGAGTTTTGCCCGCTGCGCGACGAAGGAAAGGCCTACGCCGACAGACTCTCAGAAATCGGCGTGGAAACAGAGTACCTCAATATTGAAAACATGCCACATACCTTCATGAATATGGAAGATCTGGCAAAAGAAGAATGTCAGAGAGTCTATGCTGCGATCCACGACTTCCTTCACAAAAATGGATGATGATCACAAGAAAAAAGGACAATTTTGTCATTTTCAGTTGACAAATGACAAAATCCCCCCTAAACTCTTATCCATAGGCTTCGACGGGAAAAAGTACGCGATACCTTCTGACTCCAGAGAATTTGCCAATAGCTGAGAGGCAAAGTGCAGAACTCGCTGAAAGAACATCCCCGAGCCTCCGACCGAAATCCCTAGGAGAGTAGACTCGGACGGGAGCTCCCGTTACAGGGCAGGGTTATCGCATCAGCCGTAGCCTTGAGAAGCAAATTGGGTGGTACCACGTAGATCCTACGTCCCTTACAGGGGCGTTTTTTATTTTAAGGAGAAGAATGATGACACCGTCACAACTAAAACCAACTGCTGTTCCTACGCTGAGACAGACAGCTCGCATGATCAAGCACATCAAAGATACATTTGAAAGAGAGCTCGCAAAAGAACTCAACCTCACGCGGGTAAGCGCTCCTCTTTTTGTCGAGACCGCCTCAGGCTTGAATGACGGCCTCAGCGGTGTAGAGCGTCCGGTGGAGTTTGTCTTGGGCGACTCACAGGCGAACTGCCAAGTCGTCCAGTCCCTAGCCAAGTGGAAACGGATGACGCTTTGGCGCTACGGCTTCGACGCCCACGAAGGCCTCTATACCGACATGAATGCCATCCGCCGAGATGAGGTGCTGGGTCCTCTCCACTCCATTTATGTCGATCAGTGGGACTGGGAGCGCATCATCCTCCCGGGCGAGCGCACCCTAGAAACGCTCAAAGAGACGGTGCGGGCGATCTATCGCGCATTCAAAGCGACAGAAGCCTCCCTTGACATAGAGAGTTTGTTGCCCGAAGAAATCCTCTTCATGACGTCTCAGGAGCTCGAAGACAAGTTCCCTCATCTGAGCCCCAAAGAACGTGAACATGCCCAACTCCGGGAGTGCGGCGCACTCTTTCTCATCGGGATCGGTCATCCTCTGCAAAGCGGAAAGCCCCATGACGGGCGCGCCAGCGACTACGATGACTGGGATCTCAACGGAGACATCCTCGTATATCATGCGCCGGGGGAGTGCGCGCTCGAACTCTCCAGCATGGGTGTTCGCGTGGACCGAGAAGCTCTTCTTCGACAGGAAGAATTAAAAGGCCATCCGCATGACCTCTCCCTGCACTACTATCAGGGAATCCTCAACAATGAATTTCCTCTCACCATCGGCGGAGGTATCGGCCAGTCCCGGATGTGCATGTACTTTTTACAAAAGAGGCACATCGGGGAGGTGCAGTCCTCCTACTGGCCCCAGGATATGCGCGATGCCTGTCGAGAACAGGGAATCATCCTCTTATAAAGCACGAGGCAGATTGATCTGCCTCGTTTTTTCTACTTCGAAATCTTTCATGCCAAGAAAAAAAGCAGCCTGTCAAGCTGCTTATCGTGTAATCCTCAGTTCCTCGATGCGATTCTTCTCGATCTTTTCCACTTTGTAGGTCACGCCTTCAAGAAAGAGTTCTTCTCCCTCTTCCGGCAGACCACCTAGCTCTCCGAGGACAAAGCCCCCGATCGAGTCAAATTCTTCCGACTCAATGCCCAACTCAAGCACTTCGTTGACGATTTCAATGCGCGTGGAGCCCTCCACGAGGAACTCATTGTCACTGAGGGCGCGGATTTCTTCTTCCTGATCATCGTACTCATCATTGATGTCGCCGACGATCGCCTCGACCAGGTCTTCCATCGCCACAATGCCCGAGGTTCCCCCGTACTCGTCGAGCACGATGGCAATCGGGACTCTCTTTTCGCGCATGTCTCGAAAGAGTTCATGACTTTTGACGAATTCATACGTAAAATATGGTTCTCGCATAATCTGCTCGACGTCGAAATTGTCTTCTGTAGCGCCAAGAAGAACGATATCCTTTATATAGAGGACACCGATGATGTCATCAATTGTCTCTCGATACACCGGCATGCGGGAGAACTGCTCCGTGCGAAACAGCGAGAGAATCTCTTCATACGGCGTGGTGACATCGATGCTGATGACGTCGGTTCTCGGTGTCATGATGTCGTCGGCCTGCGAATCTCCAAACTCAAAGACGTTGTAGATCATGGCCTTCTCTTCGCCCTTTAAAACCCCTTCTTCATGGGAAGCGTCGATCATGCTCTTGATCTCTTCTGCGCTCGGATAGGCTTCCGAGATGGTGCGCGGAATTCCAAACACCTTTAAGATGCCATTTGTGATCGGCGACAGAAGAAAGTAGAGCGGCGCAAAGACGATGAGCATCACCCGCAGCATCACCTGCCAGCGAAGAAGCAGCTTCTCCGCACGCTCCGCACCAAGGCTCTTTGGAATGATCTCTCCAAAGATCACGACGATCACGATCGCCAAAAACAGCCCTGCTATGGCTCCTGTGAGCCCCCACAGAGCATGAAATATCCACGCCAAAATCACTCCGAGCGTCATGTTGGTGAGGATATTGGCAATCAACAGCGTCCCTTGGCTGCGATTGGGGTGTTCGACTAAATCAAAAATATACTGGGTTGCTTCGACTTCCTTATCGAGAAAGTAGCGATGACGTTGTCGGCTGAGCGCCAAAAGCGCCGCCTGCATCGCAGAGAAAAACGCCGACAAAATCAGACATATTACTGCAATCAATATTGACCAGGTACTCCCAGGTTCCAATGACTATCACTCTCCTATACTACCACTGTCATCTTGCAATTTGAGTGCAAACTCTGATGCCAGTTTATCGACTCTGGCATTGTTTGTCAATAAACGCAAAAACTCCTCTAAGGACACCTCTTCCTCTTCTTCGCAGTATTTTTCATACCATTTCTCGAGGGTCGGGCTCTGTGTGCTCAGATGACCTTTTATTTTCCGATACGAAATGGAGTCAAAACGCTCCACCTGCTCTAGGAGTTTCTCCCAGAGCTCTCGATTCTCCACCGGCGTTTTGGCGGATGTTTTCCATCCGTTTCTGCGCCAGGTTTCATACCATCTTTCCTTCAGTCCATTCAGCACATACGCTGAATCCCCGTAGATAACCACGGGAAGATCGGTGCGTTTGATCGCTCGAAGGCCTTCGAGCATCGCCGTCATCTCCATGATGTTGTTCGTGGTATTACGCGACCCTCCGCTGATTTCTTTTTCATGAACACCGTACAACA
>DUVM01000098.1 GCA_012841045.1 Tissierellia bacterium
ACGAACGCCTCTTTTCCGACGTGCTGAAGACGTATGAAAGGTGTAGAAGAGATGTCAGAAAATTGCTTGATTGAGATCACTCGTCAGGCGTCTCCACTCATGATGGAGATGATTGATGCGTTTAAAAAGGGTTATGGTTCTTCCTCACAGGAGACCTTCCTGTTGACATTGGAACTCGACGAGTATGGCAGGGATGAAACACTCTACAGACTGCTTAGAAGCGGCTTCAACCCAGAAGGGAAGCGAGGGGCGATCCTCATATCCAGTCCGTCTACTCTCTATACCAAGTCCGTGCTGACAGAACATGTCCATTTGCTCAACTCAATGGGGATGACTTTTCCCGGTATCCCTTATGTAGAGGCAATTCCGGGTCTGATGAATATGAGAAATGTTGTTCATCAACTGCACATCAGCCCGAAAGAAGCTCTCTTGAGAAGATGCAGGGATCTTGGCAGACGGCTTAGCCACTATCAGCCCAAGCCCCTTGAAAAGTTATTGGTCATTCACGCGAACTCGAAACCTGAGCAGTCCAATACGATGGCGCTGTTTCGCCGCGTAGAACAATATCTAAAGGGGATCGAAGTATCTGTAGAAATCATTCGAGAAGAGATTCAAGACTGCCGCGGCTGCTCATACAAAGCATGTGGCTACTTTAACGATACCAGCGGCTGCTTCTACGGCTCTGTATTCAACGAAGCCTTTTTGGAAAAAGTAACGGAATATGATGCGATCTTATGGCTGGCTCCAAACTACAACGATGCCCTAAGTGCAAAGATTATGGCGATTATCAATCGATTCTCTGCCTTGTATAAATTCTCACCCTTTTATGATAAAAGCCTCTATGCACTGATTGTCTCAGGAAACAGCGGCAGCGATAGCGTCGCTAGGCAATTAATCGGCGCGCTGTGCCTTAACAAAGGCTTCAGTCTTCCTGCCAAATTCTATGCGCACAAGATAGCCAATGATCCAGGGGAAATACAAAAACACCCTGACTTCGACCTAGTTGCCAGGGAGTTTGCTGATCGACTCAATCGGTGTGCAAAACAAGCCGGTTCAATTCATGCTATTAATTTGTAAGTCATCGATGTAAATAGGGGAGTCTGTCATGGGAAAAGAGATCCGCAGCGAATCGATCAAGGGAGATGACACTTCCAGAGTGATTTCTTTCCAGTCCGAGTCGGGGACGAAAATATTTTCTTCTATCATCACCACTCTCGATCCACTGTTGTATCCTTCAAATCGGAGTTTTTCCTGACGGCCGGAGTCAGAGCGCACAAAGAAGTGAAGACTGATACTGCCTTCCAAATAAATCGAGTCTAGTTGGGCAACAGAGTCGGATGAGAACATCAAAGACTTTGGCCCGGTCCTAGAGACATCTTCTGTTATATTTGCTGTAGTCCACGCATAATACTCAATATTATCCTGCGCCATGGTGTGGGGGACAAACTGGAAAGTCTGACTAAAGGGAGAACTCCAGTTTTCATTCATGTCTCGCACTTGCAGTACCGCGCGGAAAGTTCCGGGACCAGTAGGGGCGTAGTTCAGGTTATCGGAGTCCCCTTGATAGAGCAGTTCATTGTCCTGATAGAGTGTCCATTGTTTTCCTGTCAGATAGGTTCCCTTTGGTGCAAAGGACGTATCAAGCAGCAGAAAGCTGGAGTCTCTTTTTTCTATGGAGAACGACGCGTAGAGTCCTTGCGTTTCTCGGAAAGAGAGGCTCTTGTACAAGGTGAACAGCGCACTGACAAGGAAGAAGAAAAAAGCAAAAGCTAAGACAACAAATTTAATGTTAATGTATCCCCAGACGCTAGTGACAACTTTTGTCTCCTCGGCTTGGAATTTTTTCTCGACAAACAGATCGTGAATGTAGATGTCTTTTACATCCTGAACAATCTGCTCGACCTTTTCAATGCTGGTGTTGTTCGGAAGACTGCGAA
>DUVM01000099.1 GCA_012841045.1 Tissierellia bacterium
CGTCACTTCGATGTGACCAATGCAAATACGGAGCCTGTCTTCTTTGCCTATAGAAGCCATTCGGGAGTCAAAGCTGTCCTTGATGAGATCTGCCTACAGGATCCTGCGGTGCACTTCACATCAGAAGACGGCATCACGCATACCTGCTATGTAGTAGATGATCAACTGCAGGAGGGAAAACTCCTGAGATATTTTGAGGAGATGGACGCGCTCTACATTGCTGATGGCCATCATCGCACAGCGTCTGCGGCAAAAATCGGCCTCAAAAGAAGAGAGGAACACCCTAACTACTCCGGGGACGAGGCATTCCATTTCTTTTTGGCCGTCCTCTTTGACGAAGATGAACTGATGATCATGGATTACAATCGAGTGGTCAAGGATCTTAACGGGCTCAGTGAGGGAGAGTTTCTCAACCGCGTGAAGGAAGTCTTCACTGTAGAAAAAAGCACACAGGCTGTCCGACCGCAGCAAAAAGGCACCTTCGGCATGTATCTTGGCGATGCGTGGTATCGGCTGACGATCAAAGAGGCGTTTTTAAAGGACAAGGATCTCATCGCTTCATTAGATGTCTCTCTTTTACAGGATCATCTGTTAGCGCCTATCCTCGGCGTGGAAGATCCCAGAAGTGATGAGAGGATAGATTTTGTCGGGGGCATCCGAGGGCTAGAAGAATTGGAGAGAAGAGTGGCGCATGATATGAGCGTCGCGTTCAGCTTCTATCCCACCTCTGCAGCGGAACTTTTCACCGTCGCTGATGCGGGAGAAATTATGCCGCCCAAATCGACCTGGTTTGAGCCAAAGCTGCGAAGTGGACTGTTTGTCCATACACTCTGATAAGAAGAATCCATCATAGGATGCATAGATAAACACAAACAGGCTCTCTTAAAAGGAGAGCCTGTGAATTTTTTTGGACATATTTCCAGGGGAAGTAGGCGCATATGCCTATCTTCTCGACATATTTTTCTACGTTCTACGATAGAATTTCTTTTCGGATATTTCTTCTCATCCATAGATACGACATGAGCTCCGTAACGGGAAAAGCGAGCCAGACGCCTGTTGTTCCAAAGAAATGCTGCAGGATAAAAAGGTCGACGATGAGAAGCATCATGCCGCGAACCATCGCAAAAAGAAAGGCCTTGACACTTTCTGCAGCGCTCTGTAGTGCCACGGTTCCGATGAGATTGAAGCCTAAAAACAGAAAGCCCAAACTGTACAGCCGCAAGCCTCCGATGGTCATCTCAAGCACTTCCGGGTCTCCGGAGATGAACACACGCGCCAGGAGTTGGGGAATTACAAGGCAGATGAGGACGGTGGAAAGAGAGAGAACCAGGCAGACCTGCTTGGAAAACTGCAGCACGTCTTGGAATTCCTGATGGTCTGCCTTGCCCTTTGCGACAGATAACAGCGGCTGCGCCCCCTGTGCCAGTCCTAAAAAGATCGAAGTGAACATCAGCGACAGATTGGCAATGATGGCATAGCTCGAGACGCCAAGCTCGCCAACGAGTCGAAGCAATACAGCATTAAAGACAAAGATGACAACACCTTGGCTGAGTTCCATGACAAAGCTCGCCAGTCCCTTTCCCATCAAACGAAGAGGCGGGAAGAGACGAGGGCGCAATTGGCGAAGCAATTTGGCGTTGTCTCTGGGAAGCAAGGCCACTACAAGGCCGCTCACTTGTGCGATGCCGGTGGCAAAGCCGGCTCCAAACATGCCCCACTGAAAGCCGAAGATGAATAGAGCATCCAAGGCGATATTGAGCACACTGCACAGGAGCAGCGCTGTCATCGCCCGTCTGGCGCCTCCGTCATTTCGAAGAAGCACAATGAGGCTCTGGAAGATGATATACACAGGGCTAAACCACAAGAGGACACCCAGGTATTCACGGGCGCCTTGTAGTGCAGGTCCTCCTCCCGTGAGAAACGCAACCAAAGGCGTGAAGAACAGCTAAAGAAGAGCAAGAAAGGCGATCCCTGTGACGACGGACCAACTCAAGGTCTTTTCCGCCCATTCTTTTGCTCGTTTGGTATCTTCTCTTCCGATGGCTCGGCTCATCGCCGTCGCCCCGCCAAAACCGAATAAGAGTCCAAGTCCCTGCATGACATTGATCATGGGGATGGATAAATTTAAGCTCGCAAGACCTGCCCTCCCCAGGGCCTGACCCACGATGAGCGTGTCGCCCAGCACATAGAAACTGGTGCCCATCAGACCAAAAATCCCTGGCAGGAGAGCAGAAGTAAGAATTTTTCGTCTATTCAATAATAAAACCCTCCTATAATTAGCATAGGGGGTTGCGAAAATAATGTCAAATTAGGTAAGTGTGACAACAAAATACTCGATCCCACATCTCAGGCGGATGCAGGATCGAGTGAAAAGAAGAATGATCTTTCGATTAGAGTTTCTTCGAGAAGAGCGCTAGGAGACCGATGATCACCAAGCCCGTGATCATCAGCACAGGTTGTTCAATGTCAAGCAGACCAAAGATTGCAACGATACCGATGGCGACAGGGACGATGAATTTAAGTAGGAAATACCATGCGTCAAAGAGCGGGAATGTCGTCTCGCCATGGTTGGTCAACTCGCGATAGAGATCTTCTTTCTTGAGCTGGAAACCAGCAAAGACGGCCAGAAACAGTCCGCCGATGGCGAGGAAGACCTTGTCGGTCAAGATATCAAAGAAGTCAAAGAAACCAACCCCCAAGCCCGGGATGGTCCATCCTGACCAAATACCAAGAGATAGAGAAGCCAAGCTACACAAGACGAGCATCACGAGACCAGTTGCTATGACGGCCTTGGAGCGCTGCCATTTTTTCTCATCCATCAGATAGGCGACGACGACCTCTAATAGGGATACCGAAGAGGTGAGGGCTGCGATCATCAGAGCGACGAAAAAGACGAGTGAGAGCACCGGGCCTATAAAGCCCATGCGGGCAAAGATCTGCGGGACGACGACAAAGACAAGACCGGGACCTACCGCCGGCTCCATGCCAAAGGCGAAGAGCGCCGGGAAGATCGCCACGCCAGCCAGAATCGCAAAGAAGGTGTCCATCACGGTGACAACACCCGCACTGGAGGGAAGCTTTGAGTCTTTTGGAAGATAGCTTCCGTAAGTAACCATGCAGCCCATACCCAGTGAGAGGGAGAAGAAGGCCTGTCCAAGTGCCGAGAGGAAGGTGTTTCCTGTCACGGCGCTAAAATCCGGTACAAACAGGAATCGAATACCCTCCTGTGCTCCGGGGAGTGTCAAGCCATAGCCTGCTACGCTGAGCAGCAAAATGATCAGAAGTGGCATCAGCACTTTAGAGGCCATTTCAATGCCCTTTCCAACCCCTCGGATGACGATGAAAATATTAAAGAGCATAAAGAGCACCGTCCACAAAAGTGGTTGGATCGGGGCAGAGATAAATGCACCAAAAGCGTCTCCGATGGCAGCTGAATCAGAGAGTAAACCTGTAACGGATTTGAGGATATACGCAGTAGCCCAGCCTCCGACGACCGGATAGAATCCCATGATGAGAAAAGCGCTTAACACCCCCATGACACCGGCAAATGTCCAGTTTCGACTGACCGATTTGTAGGCGCCGACGGCCGCTTTTTGTGTCATTCGACCGACCGTAAACTCGGCGAGCATTACGGTACTACCGATGAGAAAGATAAATCCTAGATAAATGAGAATAAAAGCTCCACCGCCATTAGCGCCTGTCAGATAAGGGAAGCGCCAGATATTTCCTAAACCGACAGCCGATCCTGCCGCAGCCATGATAAACCCGAACCGAGTTCCCCACTGTTCTCGTTTTGTCTCCATAAATGCCCCTTTCTTTAACAAATATTCCAGTCATAGTTTACCACAGGTTAACACATTAGGTAAAGGAGAAAAACAAGTTAAATATATGTCACTATCGGAGAGGGGGTACTGACAAGAAAAAACCCCCGGAAACGGGGGCGTCATCGTCTTATTTGTCGAAAATGCTGGAGCGCTTCCACTTCCCTCGTCGATAGAGAATCGAGGAGATGATGGCGCCACTGATCCATGCGATGAGGATGGAGATAAAGATGGATTCGGGTCGATGGGTGTACCACGCCAAAGTGTAGGCGACCGGGAGTCGGATGGCGACAGTGGTAACGATGGATGTCCACATGGGACTCATTGTGTCGCCGCTTCCTCGCATCACGCCCATGAGCACTTGTGTCACGCTCATCGCGATATATCCGGGGATTAACCAGCTGATCATGCGCACGGAATAGTCGATCAGCTCTTCTGTCGAGGTGAATAGATTCATCAGTTGGCGGCCAAAGAG
>DUVM01000100.1 GCA_012841045.1 Tissierellia bacterium
AAGTAGTTGAAAATGAAGGCGAAGAAAATGAAACTGTTAGTTATCAATTTAATGAAAAAACTAAGAAAGAATTAAAATATGGTTATGGTATGCACAAACCAGCTTCTCAAACTGATACAGAAGAAGCATACAAAAAATGGCTTAAAGATAATAATAAGCTAGAATGGTTTGAACAAGCAGAATTAATCGAAGAATTCTTCTTAGAAAATGGACCTGACGCAATCAAAACTGATAGCGACAAATACATCACTAACATTGAAGGTGGAGTTACTATCAAAGATGGTGGCTATTCTGAATTAGCTAAAGAAGCAATTGAATTAGCTAAAGAAGGAAAAGCTCAAGCTTGGGTTAATACAACTGATGCTGTAGTATTCGTTACTGCAAAAGTTGACAAAAATGGTAAATTCACTGAATTAAAACTTGATACAATCCAAGGAAAAGTTGTTGACGGTAAATGGGCTTGGAATGAAAAAACTAAGCAAGAATTAGGCAACGACTATGCTATGAAAGGCATAGGACCTAAATACGAATTCAAAGATGGTGAGTGGAAAGTAGTTGCAGATGCAAAATCAGAATTAGAATGGTTTGAACAAGCAAATCTAATTACAGAATATGTACTAGAAAACGGAATTTCTGGAATTAAGTCTATCGAAGAGCGTGGAATTTCAAAAGATGGTAAGACATTAGCAATCGCTGGTGTTACAGTTAAAACTGATTCTTACATCGAAGTTCTAAAAGCACTTTATAAAAATTTTGAATAGACATTAAATAAATAAAAACCTGCTTATTTTAAATATGCAGGTTTTATTTATTCAAAGAAATTATTGCATAAATAGTTATTCATTATTAATAATATTAGTGGTGAATAAAATTGAAATTTTTAAAAAGAAATAAATTATTAAATGAAGTAATTATAACAGGGGCATTTATATATATTTGTATTTTGTTTGTAGAAGCAATAAGATATGAAGGCTTTACAGAGTTTCTCCCCTTTAAATTTACTATTTTTGAAATATTAAAAAACTATTTTTTAGCAATTTCTTTCTTGTTAATAATAGAATATTTTGTATCTTATGAACTACCAAATAACTATTTATTTGCGAGATTGTTTGGATTGTTTGTAATGATTACTTTTACTTTAGTTGCATTCAATTTATTTAGTAAGACATGGATCTTTAGTGATAAATTAGCGATTAATTTAATTTATATTGTTTCTATTGTTTATGGATGTATAGCTAGTTATTATATAACTACAATAAAACTTAAAAGAAGTTTACTAATAGGTGTTTTAAATTATATAATCATTGCAGCTATTTTTGTAATATTTACGTTTAATTCGCCTGGTGGCTATATATTCACATAAGTCAATATTTGTTATAAAAGACGATTTATGGCCAATTTTGACCATTTTTTTCTATAAAATGACTAAGTTCATTATAAAATATTTTACTTTACAAAAAATGCAAGTTGTGGTATTATGAAATGTAGTATAAAAGGAGCGTAATATTAGTGGAAGATATGACAATGGAAAAATTAGTAGCATTTCTTAAACATCAAGGTTTTGTTTTTCAAGGAAGTGAGATCTATGGTGGTCTTGCAAATGCATGGGACCTGCGTTCCCGTGGGCTCTGAAAAACTGATGCTTAAATCTCTGACCTCAAGCAGACTCATTTCACTTCCTTTATGTCGCGAATGCCGTCTCCCAGCAAGTTGAATCCAAGGACCGTCAGGGTAATCATCAAGCCCGGCGCCAATGCGTAGTGCGGCGCGCTGAGAAAAGAATTCTGCGAATCTTTGAGCATTCTTCCCCAGCTCGGGTCCGGCGGCTGTACGCCCAGCCCCAGATAGCTGAGCCCTGCCTCCGCCAAAATCGCCGTGGCAAATCCCATCGAGGCCGCCACGATCAGAGGAGAGATGATATTTGGCAGAATATGAACGAACATAATCCGCACCTTTGAGACACCGATGCTTCTGGCCAAGTCGATGTAGGGCATCTGCTTGACCTGGATAAAACCGCTGCGGGTAATCCGGGCAAATCGCGGGATGGCCATGATCCCGAGTGCTACCGTCGCGTTAAAGATGCCAAAACCAAACACCGCCACATACATGAGGGCAAACAGTATACCTGGAAAGCTAAGCATCGCATCCATCAGCCGCATGATCACCTCGTCGACCCATTTGCCGGCAAAGCCCGCAATCGAGCCCAGGAGGACACCAAATACCAAGCCGATGGCTACACTGACAAATCCCACCAAAAACACGGTCTGGGAGCCGACCATCACGCGGCTAAACACGTCTCTTCCGAGATTGTCCGTCCCAAAGAGAAACGACCCCGAAGGAGGAAGGAATTTCGCACCGACCTCCTGATTCGTCCCATACGGTGTGTAGAAGAGACTGACGATGCACAGCCCCAAGAGAAGGAGCACCAACACCAACCCAATGCGAAACTCCCAGGAAATCTTCTTCATAGGTGTTCCTCCCGGTTGACGCGCGGATCAATCAATTTGTAGAGAATGTCCAAGAAGACATGGATGACAATGACCAAAAATGCAATATAGAGCACCATCCCCTGCACAAGGGGAAAATCGCGACCCGAGATGCCTGCGATCAGGAGTTTTCCCATCCCGGGGATATTATAGATCTGTTCGATAATCAATGTCCCGCCTAAGATCTCCGCCACCATCATCCCTAAAATCGTCAGCGTGGGAATCAAGGAGTTTCGAAGTACGTGGCGATACATAATCCAGTCCGTGGAGAGACCCTTTGCATAGCCTGTGCGTACATACTCTTTCCCCCACTCATCTAAAATGGAACTGCGGGTGTAGCGCACGAGAACCGCCACGCGAGGAATCGCCAGAGCCAGTGCCGGAAACAAAAGATACGTCAGTCCGCGGCCAAAGTTCTCACTCAACGAAACATAGGCTCCCGGAGTGAACCAACCGAGCATCAGCCCAAATAGATACGTCGCCAAAATGCCCAGCCAAAATGTCGGCACCGCCATCCCGATTTGTGTCACCACCCCTAGCGCCAAACCCGACATTCGACCCCGGTATTTGGCACTCAAAAGAGAGATGGGGATGCCGATGAGAATGGTCATCAAAAGCGCCAATATCGTCAGTTGGGTTGTCACAGCCATCCGCGAGCGGATCAGCAACTTAACCGGCTGATCAAAGCGAGTGGAGACACCAAAATCGCCCCGGAAGGCTTTATAAAACCATTCACCAAGGCGAATATAGACAGGCTGGTCGAGGCCCATCTCTGCTCGATAGGCCTCCACCTGCGCGTGGGTGGCATCAATGCCAAGGCGCACCAGCGCCGCATCCCCCGGCAGAATCTCAAAAATAAAGAACGTGATCACAGCCACCAGCGCCAACGTGAAGATCAGCGACGCTGTCTTTTTCAGTAGATATACCGGCATGTCAACCCTTTTTTACGGGGTGGAAACTCCCCGAATTATTCAAAGTACAGTGTGGAGACATCCTGAAAATAGATGGGATAGAGCGTGTAGCCCTTCAGATTCTTTTTATGCGCCGTCATCAGCGAGGGATCCATCAGGAAAATCACTCCACTGTCTTTGGCGATAACCTCCTGCGCCGCTTTATAAGCGACAGCTCGATCTGCAGCGGCCGTTGCTCGAAGTCCCTCTTCCATCAATCGATCGTATTCCGGACTCTCGTAATTCAAGAAGTTCTGAGGATAGGTGCTCATGTAGCGCTGCATCATCGGATGCGGGTCCAACTTGCCGACAAAGGAGATGACGGTCGCCTCGTATTCTTCTCCGAAGTAGATGCGCTCGAGCCAAATTCCCCATTCAACCTGTTCGATCTTGACGGTAATGCCCGCCTTTGCAAGCTGCTCTGCCAACACTTCGGCGGTGTGGACGTGGAATTCATAGTTCGAAGGCACACTGATGGTAAAGCTCAGGTCCGACTCTCCGGCCGCTGCAAGGAGCTCCTTGGCTTTGTCCACATTGTGGGGATAGAGATCATCAAGACCGTCATGATACCAAAACTCCATCACAGGACTCATGTTCGAGCCGAGTTTGGCTGCCTTTCCATCTGCGACTCTTGAGATCAACGCGTCTTTGTCGATCGCGTAGTTGATCGCCTCACGGACTTCCTGTTTAGAAAAAGCAGGAAATGCATGATTGAGTCCGAGGATTTGAATCATGTTCTGCGGACCTTCAAACACTTCGAAGGTGTCAGGCAGAGAGTCAATCTGATCCATCGTGATTCTTGGCAGAAGATCGACCTCACCCGCCAAAAGACTCGAAAGAGCCGTGGCGTTATCTGAAAACAGGCGGAACTCGACATCCTTGACCTTACCCATTTTCTCTTTGTTCCAGTACTCGTCAAATCTCGTCAGTTTGATCGATTGGGTTGGATTGTATGAGACAAACTTATAAGGTCCGGTTCCCACCGGCTCGACATTGTGTGACGCTTCTTCAAGTGAGCTATCTAACACCGCCGATGTCATCGCTTCGAGAAAGTCCCCTTTGGGTTCACTCAGTGTGAAGAGAACCTGGTTCTCACCCACTTTTTCCATCTTCGTCCCAACGAGCGCAGCGACGATCATGACACCGCTCTCCTGAGCATCTTCCCCGGCGCCTGCAATGCGTGAATAACTCCAGATCACATCTTCTGGCGTGACTTCTTTTCCGTTATGAAAGGTGACGCCTTCCCGAAGAGTAAAAGTGTACTGCAATCCATCATCGCTGACTGTATACGCACTGGCGATGGCCTCCACCGGTTTGCCGTCAGGTGAGGGCTTTAGGAGCCCTTCAAAGACGTTATACATGATTTCTTTCGTCCCTGCCGCTTCTGCTTTGTGGGGGTCAAGAAAGTCAGGATCCTGCGGAACAGCCACCACAAGCGAGTCTTTTGACGTTGCGGGGGTCTGTGGGGTACAACCGAAAATCAGGAAAGCTGCCAGTAAAAGCCCGACAACTAAAATACGTTTCTTCATGATGCCTCCAATAAGATTTCACTCATCTGCTAAGATACCGCACGAGGGCTCATCTGACAACACAAAGTGCAAAATATCTTATCCATTTGTGAAAAGTGTTGGAAATACTTACTGTGCTATTACCCAGTCTGAAGAAAAAATACGAGAAACTGAGAAAAGTTAACTCATTCTTCACAAGACAAATCCATTCCTTTTGCATGAAAAGAGCAAAAGGTTTTTTTGCTCAAATACGGTCGGTGCAGAGTCTACCATCGTACAATATCACCACCGAGAAAAGTAGAATGATTCTTCAGGAAATTACGAGGGAATCCATGAAATGCCTTGAGCCTCTTCATGTCAGGAAAAAAACTCTTTCCCCTTATGAGGAAACAAGAAAAGAGAAAAGCACTGCGACGATGCAGTGCCATAGTATTACTCGATTCTTAAGAATATTCTTAGTTTTTTATACAGACTTCGCAGGTATTTTAAGCATCCTTCCGCAATTATCAAGAATAGAAAGTAGTGAAATATAGTTAAATATGCTTACTTTATTGAACATTAATGTAGCTCTGCATGTTACTCATCTATTACCGTTTCTTGTATTTCGGGGGCAAAGCTATTCGTAAACTCTTCCATGATCTCAAATTCACTGATACTCTCCAAGCTTTCACGATGTTTGTAAAACTCGGGATCGCTGAGATTAAGTCTCTTTAACGTTCTTTGAAGTCTTTTTGCATTTGGCTTAAATGTGAAGTAGGTGATTCCTCCAGAAATCCCCCCTCCAAGAACAGGAACAACTTTTGAAACTGCATTAGCAAAAATAGTTTTGTTCATCTTAATCCCGACACTTAAAGCAACCTTTTTAATCAAAGGATAATAAGCAGTCTTTGTCAGAGCTTTTTGAGCAAGGGATCGGGATGCTTTTTCAGATGTAGCTTTCGCAATTATCTTAATCCCAACATGAGCTTGTTGTACTCCGAACATGACGCCTAGAAAAACAATGATCTGATTCATGATTTCGTCGCTAATCGAGTTTTCTGTTAGATCAAAATCAGAAAAACCATATAGGTAAGCAAGTTTTTGCATTACTCGGAGGGTAAAACCGAAATACTGAGTGATATCTATGGGGATCGAAGCTGCCATCGTCGTACCACCTGGTATACCAGCTGCAGTAGAAATCACTGTCACACGTTTTGTCTCGTAATTGATTACATGCTTGGCTATTTCATCTATTTCTTCTCGAGTTATCCCTGCAAAGGCAGGATTTTTTTCAACCGCTAAGTTTACTACTTCTCTGGGGTAATTGTTGCTTAATTCTTTCTCTAGAAACTGAGTCCTGTTGATCCTTACAAGCGGGGCCCTGACCACTTTGGTTAGAACATCTTCCACAGTGAATTTATATTTATCTAAGTCGACTTGTTTTATTTTTTCAACAGTTACCACTCCTGCTTCTGTAACAGAGGTAGTAAGTTTCACCATAGAAGACCCTGCTTTTATCGCTATTTTACCCGCGTTTTCTGCAACATCTGTGACAAGCGTTTTTAGACCTTTCATCTTGCTAACTTTATCTTCCACTGCTGCCTCCCTAGGGCATTTTCTCATATTTAAAGTCATTATATCGCAATGGATTAAGAACTGCTATAGATCCTTAGTCTGATAAACCAATCCGTGCTCAGATATCAAAAATGTCTTTGGTATTCCTGTAAGAAATGATGTCATTTATTTCATGTCACCTATGGTAACAAGAGTGTTCTAGGTGTCTTGCAAAAGATGACTTAATCTCTAGGTCTTACAACGTCATGCGAGAAACATCTCAACAAACTCTGTTTTAATGGAATTTAAAAAGGGCCGGCGACAAAGCCGACCTCTTCAGTTAGAAGGGATATTAACCGATTCTTCTTCATCGCAACCCTCGTTCAGCAGGTTAGGCACTTTTCACGCGGGGATCGATTTGATCGTGAGAAGTAGAGAATACGGCCTTGGGTTTTAAGGATTACTCCATTGACTGCAGGAGTTCCGCCTGATAATTCGTCGCGAGAGCTTCGATCATCTCATCAATATCACCGAGTAGAAAGTTCTCCAGCTGATAGACACTCAGATGGATGCGGTGATCGGTGATACGACCCTGTGGAAAGTTATAGGTGCGGATCTTGGCGGAGCGGTCCCCCGTCCCAATCTGCATTTTTCTCTCCGCTGCAATGGCTTCTTCTTGTTCGCTTCGCATTTTGTCATATAGACGAGAGCGCAGGACCTTCATCGCCTGTTCTTTGTTCATCTGCTGGCTCTTTCCATCCTGGCAGGTGACGACCATGCCGGTGGGAAGATGCGTCAGTCGCACCGCAGAGTCTGTCGTATTGACAGACTGACCACCATGGCCCGAGGAGCGAAACACATCAGTTCGGATGTCGTTTGGATCAATGTCAAAATCCAGCTCATCCGCTTCCGGTAGGACGGCCACTGTTGCCGTGGACGTGTGTATGCGCCCACCGCTCTCCGTCTCCGGAACGCGCTGCACACGATGCGTGCCGGACTCAAATTTCAGTTTCGAGTAAGCGCCTTTCCCCTTAATCTGCACCGAAGCCTCTTTGATTCCTCCCACTTCGTTTTCCGAGTAGTCGATCATCTCCGTCTTCCAGCGGTGATTTTCTGCATAGCGCATATACATGCGAAGGAGTTCGGCGGCAAACAGGCTCGCTTCATCCCCTCCGGCACCGGCGCGAACTTCTAGGATGACGTCCTTTTCATCGCTTGGGTCTTTGGGAAGTAAGAGGATCTTAATCTCCTCTTGAAGAGTTTCGTCTTTCTCTTTGAGAATCTCATGCTCCATCTCGGCAAGCTCACGCATCTCCGGATCATTCGAAGCAAGCAGTTCCTCGGCTCCTTCCATCTCCTCAAGATTCTGACGATACTCCACAATCTTCTCCACAAGAGGCGTCAGGTCACTGTGTTCTTTCATGTATTTCTGCCACTGACGATTGTCGGCAATCACTTCGGGGTCGGAGATCATGCTCTCGAGTTCCCGATATTTTTTTTCGATGTTATCTAATTTTTCCAGCATACTTCCTCCCGGCTCGGGCAATGACGTAGCGATCTCGCCCGAACAGATCTCTTTCTATCGTAACACATGAAAAGTGAGTTGCCTTCTTTTTTACGGCTTCCGCCTGATCCCACCCGATTTCCATCAGGAGTATCCCGTCGTCATGAAGATAGTTTGGCGCCTCCTCCAAAATGTGTTCAATCAGCTCCATGCCCTCTTTTCCGCCATCAAGCGCCAGCGCAGGTTCCTGCTGATATACATCCAATCCCTTGAGCACCTCCGAATCAATATATGGAGGATTGGCGAGGATCATGTCGAACATCCCCTCCACATGTGTGAAGAGATCGCTTTGAACAAACTCGATCACCGCTTCATGATGAGAAGCATTGATGCGCGCGACGACGAGCGCTTCTTGGCTGATGTCGGATGCCGTGACGCTTCTTCCTTCCAGCGCGAGGCTAACCGCGAGGATCCCGCTTCCCGTGCAGAGTTCGAGAACCCGCTTAGCTTCAAAGCCGAGCGCCCTTTCAAGAAGACCTTCTGTCTCCGGTCTTGGGATCAATACATGTTCATTAACGACAAAGCTTCTTCCAT
>DUVM01000101.1 GCA_012841045.1 Tissierellia bacterium
ATCCCTTCTTCTGTCAGAAAGAAAGCACGCAAGTGTTCATCAATATACGATGGATCAAGTCCTCGCTCCTTCATCAGCTCTTCTCGGATAAGAGCCTCTTCTTCCTCGGACACTCTATACTGAGGATGTTGAAGGATCTCTTCTGCTTGCTTTCTATAGCGTTCGATCCACTCGTCGTTGATCACTCCGCGGTACTCGACTGCTTTTTGTCGCTGTTGATCGATCTTCTCGACCATTTCTTCCATGGATGCTGCCCCGACGGCGCCGGGAGAACTCAAAAAGAAAAGAATGACATTGAGGAGCACTGTGATGATCAGTGCCGGTATGACGGTTTGAAATCCGAAAATTTTTCGAAGTTCCCAGCGGATCAGATCCATGTTAGTCCTCCTGAAAATGATAAAGGTAAAAGTCCTCAAGGGACGGTGAGACCAAGGCGGCTTTTTCTGAAGGCTTGGTGTCGGACACGATGCGCAACGCTACCTGCTCTCCGATTGATCTTCTGCCGGATACAAGAAGCTTTTCTTCTAAGGATTCAGCTTCTCTTTGTGTTGCCTTCATCTCCCAGACTTTTCCCTGCATCTCGTGAGCGAGTTCTTGCGCTGTCCCCTTTCGCATAAGGCTCCCTTCTCTCATGATCAGAAAATGGTCTGCAATATGTTCAAGATCCGAGACGATATGTGTGGAGAACACGACGATGCGATCGCTGGAAAAAGAACTGATCAGATTCCTTAGGCGGATGCGCTCTTTCGGGTCCAAGCCTGCCGTCGGCTCATCGAGTATCAGGACTTGCGGATCATTGAGTAAGGCCTGCGCCACGCCCACCCGCTGGAGCATTCCACCGGAAAGCGTCTTGAGTTTTTTATTTTTCACGCTGCTCAGTCCGCCCATCTCGAGCAGTTCTTCACTTCTCTCTTCTGCGCTAAAGGGAGCCAAGCCTTTGAGCGCGGCAAAGTACGTCAAGAAGTTCTTCGCTGTGAAGTTCGGATAGTAGCCAAACTGCTGTGGAAGATATCCCAGAATCTCTCGATACCGCGCGTCCATGCTGTCGATGGGCTCTCCGTTATAAAAGATGTCGCCTCTACTCGGGCGGAGTACGTTGCAGATCATGCGCATCAGCGTCGTCTTTCCACTCCCGTTTGGCCCTAAAAGCCCATAGATTCCCGGGGAGAGCGTAGCGGAGAAATCCCTGACCGCTGCTACGTCCTTGTAGTATTTACTTACAGAGTCCAATGTCAGTTTCATGCGATGTCTTCCTTTCGTTCGAGAGCCTCTTTATATCTTCTCATCTCACGCCCTATCAGCCAGATAAATAGAACTAGGATCAACAGGCGAGCGCGTGCGCTCCATCTGATGAGAAGCTCACTCCAAACCCCAAAGTACGCCACCATCACGACACTAAAAAACGTCACAGCCACTGCCGCGCTGCGTCCCGCGCGTTTCGTCCAGCGCAACAGAAAGAGGCTAAGGGCGTGTAGCAAACTGACAGGAAGCAGGGCGTTGAGGACGACGTACAGGAAGTTTGTTTGCAAAGAGAGGCTGCAGATGGTCGACAACAAAAGGAGCGTCGCCATATTCATCCCCCCTACTGCTAGGAGCCGCAGGGTCATCATTTTTGCACCGGAAAATGGGCAACTTCTCTCCATCTCTGTCATGTGAAAAGTAAGATCTTTGAAGAGCTCCGGAATCGCAAACATCGAACCGATCGGAGCCATCAGTGCGATCAATTGGACATCCATGTTTAGATTTTTTGGCAGATACGTCACAGAGACCATCATCAGTATCAGCGCCACTACCTGTGAGAGCCAAAAAACAGGAGACAGATAGCGGAGTTGGAGGAAAAATATTCGGTATGGAGATCGATAGATAGGACGGTTTGCTCGCACCTTGGCTTTTCCTTCCCGGATCAGTTTTTGGACCTGAAGCGGATCCACTTCAGGTAAGCACTCATGATGCATCTTCATCTTTTTTCTCCTGTTCATATTGGGTGCGCAGCGTCTGCAGCGCCCGCCGGATGCGCGTTTTCACCGTGGAAAGATTCGTCTGTGTCATCAGAGCGATATCTCGCAGCTTCTCTCCCTGAAAGTAATAAAGGACAATCGCGTCTTTTTGGACATCGGGAAGGGATGCGAGCCTTTCAAAAAGGAGAAACGCCCTTTCTTTTTTTATCA
Organism: Tissierellia bacterium; assembly: GCA_012841045.1. Taxonomy (GTDB): domain Bacteria; phylum Bacillota; class Clostridia; order Peptostreptococcales; family Acidaminobacteraceae; genus DUVM01. Next base: position 2,169 of record DUVM01000101.1, read on the forward strand.
AGACCTCTTCAGGAAGATCGCCCGTGTCTTCTAATTCCTTGTGCTCCGTCTCCTCGATATAGAGCCCCTTTTTCTTGAAAAAGTCCCTGCACGTATTCAGAGCGATGGTGTAGAGATAGTTTGAGAACTTTCCCGTATATCGATACCTCTCTAGCGAAGAAAGGAGTTTTAAGAAGATATCGTGGGTGAGATCCTCGGCGGTCTGCTGATCCCCCGTTCTTCGGTAGCAAAAATACAAGGTGCTCTGATAATACTTGTGAATAAGCACCTCCCAGGCCGATGTGTCGCCTTCTTGGATTCTGCTGACGAGCCGCTGGTCTTCGCTCACTTTCTCCCCCTATATCTATCAACGAAAAAGAACAGAAAAAGTTTCAAAACAAAAAAGCGAGACAGTGCCAAAAAAGCACTCTCTCGCCGCTGAGCTGTCCTGTTACATCTTCTTAGGAGCCTCCATGTTAATCAGTCTCATGCCGTTTTCAAGCACCTGACTGGTCGCTTTGACCAGAGCAAGTTTGGCTTTGGTGTTCTCCTTATCTTCCGTGATGACGCTGACTTGTTGATAGAACTTGTTAAAGAGCTTCGCCACACTCATCAGGTAACGAGAGAGGATGGCCGGCTCCAGTCTCTCGAGCGCAGCCTCAAGCACTTCTTCAAAGGAGCTGAGCTCCCGCACAAGATGGCCACTCGCTTCATCGGTAAGAAGGGAATAATCGATATCTGTCAGCGAGCCCTCGCCTCTTTCAAGGAGGGAATGCGCTCGCACATTGGCATACTGGAGATAGGGGCCCGTCTCTCCTTCAAAACTGAGCGCCTCGTCCCAGTCAAAGATGTAGTCCTTGATGCGACTGGTGGAGAGCTCTTTGTAGGCTATTGCCCCCAGACCCACTTGTCTGGCCACCTCTTCTTTGTCTTCAAGATCCGGGTTTTTCTGATTGATCAGCTCCAGCGTCTTTTCAAGCGCCATTTTAATGACATCTTCTAAGAAGATGACGCCGCCCTCACGACTCGACAGTTTGCCATCTTTTAGCATGATCAAACCGTGGTCTGCGTGAATGCAATCGTCCCACCACGCATAGCCCATCTTTTTGAGGATGGCTCGGAGCTGCTGAAAGTGAAGTCGCTGTTCACTTCCTACGAGATAGACGTTCTTGTAAAAGTCATAGTGGTTTTTGCGATAGATCGCGCAGGCGATGTCTCGTGTAATATACAAGCTGGTCCCGGCGCTCGTCGTGACGATCACATTCGTCAGGCCTTCATCGCTGAGGTCAATCAACTCCATCCCGTCTTCATAAAAGAGGAGATCTTTTTCTACCAATTCTCTATGCACTGCCGGCATTTTGTCCGAGTAGAACGCCTCTCCGTCGAAGGAGTCAAACTCTGCGCCGAGCATATCGTAGACGCGATTGTATTCTTTGAGCGAAATTTCTTTGAACCACGCCCACAGATCATAGGCCTCCTGATCTTCCTCCACTTCCAATTTGTGGAACCAATGGCGCGCTTCTTCCATATATTTTTCATCTCTTTTTGAGAATTTTTCAAAGGTCACATAGAGGTCAAGGAGCGCACGTACGCCTCTTTCTTCTATATCCTTGTCGTCTCCCCAGTGTTTGTACGCGGTGATGATCTTTCCAAAGTTGATGCCGTAGTCTCCAAGGTGATTGATCGCCACAGCGTGATATCCCAAGTATTTCGCCAGTTTATAAAGCGAAGAGCCGATCATGATGCCTCGGATATGACCAAAATGAAGTTCTTTTGAGATATTCGCAGAAGAATACTCGATGATCATCGTCTTGTCTTCGCCTAGATCACTCGAACCGTATGCCTCTGCCTTTTCAAGGATGGAGCTGACCACGATCTTTGCAAAGCGCTCTTTTTTGACGAAGAAGTTCAAGTAGGCATTCTCTGCCACGATGTCGAAGCGTTCATCTTGAATGGTCTCTGCCAATTCCTTTGCGATCAGCGCAGGATTTTTTCGCATGCTCTTCGCGAGCCGGAAGCAAGGGAATGCGACGTCTCCTTTTTCTGCATACTTTGGCACTTCTACCGCTTCGCGGATCTCTTCGAGAGGCATCGCCTCTCCTATGTGCTGCTCCAGTAACAGCGCCACTTCTTCATTAAACTGTTTCATCATTTCCTCCAACAAAAAAGAGCGACTTAGAGACGATCTTTTCAGACCGCGGTGCCACTCTAGTTAGTAAACTCTCTCAAAAGGGGTTCGGCGTTACGCGGAAGCGCGCCTCCCCTCTATCCCTCGCTGCTCTCATCGTCCCAGCTTTTCTGTAGAGTCTTCCAGGGGATTCTTCATCCTGCCGAAAACTATGCTATTATAGATGAATACTATCACAGGTCCCGATTCGAGGTCAACATGAATAAGCGCATCACACCCGGCGCTCTGGGCTATATACTCATCAATGTCATCGTGTTTGCCGCGATGTTTTTTACGGATCCTTCTCTGAGCACAGACACCGTGATTGATTTTGGGGCCAAGGCAAATTTTCAGATTGCCGACGGAAAACTCTGGAATCTTCTCACGCCGATGTTCCTGCACGGCTCGATCATGCACCTGTTGTTTAACTCCATGGCGATCTATTTCTTTGCTCCGTATGTCGAACTCTTCTTTGGAACAAAGAAATTTGTGTTGATCAGCCTTGGCACCGGAATTCTCTCAACCATCGGAAGTTTTCTCTTCTCCGACGCTTTTTCACTTGGCGCTTCCGGCGTCATCTACGGATACCTGGCGTTTCATGTCTATCTGCTGCTTTTAAACAGAGAACTTTATCTTCGTACCTTCGGTAAGGAAGTGTTCGTGTTGATCGGCTTCAATGTCATCTACTCCCTTGTCGCCGGCAATATCGACTTGGCCGGTCACCTGTTCGGCTTCTTAGGCGGACTGGCACTCTACTTTTTGGTGGGAAGAAAACTCCCGCAGCGCTTCCCGCAGCGAACTCTGGCCATCGTGTTTATTGTTCTCATGCTGGCAGGTGGAGCCACACGAGCCCTGTCGTACCGACAGAGCGAGGACTATTACCTCAAAAAACTCTACTACTTCTATCTTAAAGAGGACGCGCCACGCTATCTCGAGCTCGAAAAAGAGTTCATGACGCGCTTTCCATCGTATCGCATCCCCTGATCCACGCTGCCCTCGGGGTAACTTATATTCCTACTTTTTCTCTACGGTCTGACGAGATGCGTCGCTCCAAGCATCGTCTCGACAATCGTATACATATTGCTGACTTCGCCTACTGCCAGCTTCTCAGTCAATTCGAAGAAATTCAGACAGGTGCCGCATGTGAGGATGGCTGTCCCCTTCTCTTCTAGCGCGCGAAAATCATCTAGGAGCTCCGACCCTTCACATGTGAGATGCGCCGCTTCATTGTAGACGAGGATGGCATCGATCGGTGTCTCCTGTTGCGTAAGAGCATAGACAAAACTCTTCATGAGGATATCACCGAGTTCTCTACTGCTTGCACCCATCTCTTTTGAAGAGAGGACCACCACCGTTTCATATTTTTTGACTGTGTTTTCATTTTTGTTATTCATTTCTAAGCCTTTCTGGAATGTTCAAGTGTCCTGAGACAAGATCTTCCCCACTTGCCGTACGCGGTACGATTCTATACACTCAGAGTAACACATTCTTACAGGAGATATTATGGATTTGCGCCAACTGGAAGCGTTTGTATGTACCGTCGAGTTGCGCAGCTTCACTGCGGCTGCGCAGAAACTCTTTCTCAGCCAACCTACGATCAGCTCTCACGTGCGTGCCCTGGAAAAGCAACTCGGGACACAGCTCATCCGCCGCACCAGTAAAGAGTTTGTTGTGACGCCTGAAGGAGAACAACTCTATAAGTATGCGCTGGGTATCCTGCGCATGAGAGAGCATGCAAAAAACGAACTGAGCGGCCGATATTCCTCCGATCTGTTGATCGGGGTTTCCACGACCCCGGCACATAGTTTTCTCCCCATTGCTCTTAGGAGCTATCTAGACATCTCACCTGATGCGCATTTTGTGATTCAGCAGTCCGAGAGTCTTGACATCATAGAAAAAATACGCCTGAGAAATCTCGAGATTGGCTTTGTCGGCATGAAAAAAGAGGACTGTCTATGCACATATGTCCCGCTTCTTCTTGATGAGCTGGTCATCGCCGCCCCCAATACAGAGCATTACCGGCAGATGAAAGCGAGAAACGCATCGAGCAGAGAACTTCTTCGCGAGCCGATGATCCTGCGATCACAGTTCTCCGCTCTTGAAAAAGAAGCGGAGGCTTACATTGCCTCTATCGGTCTTTCGCTCGATGATCTACATATTGTCGCGCACATGAACGACGCCCAATTGGTGGCACGCTGTGTCGCCCAAGGGGTCGGCATCGCCTTTATCTCAAAGAGCGCCGTCGAAGACGATGTGAAAAAGAAAGATACCATTCTGTTTGCTCTTTCTACACCGCCTCTTGAGCGGACTCTGTACATGGTGTATCGAGATGACGAATTTCTCTCACGAAGTGCTCGCCAGTTCGTCCGGACCCTGACAAAGCAGTACGCCCTTTCAGATCAGTCGTAGAAAAACACGCGAATAAACACAGAGTAGACAGGTTTCGGTTGCGCTGAGTCTCCGTCAACCTGTTGAAGAATCAGGCGAAGCTTTCCACTCCCGCTTTCCCAGTCAACCGGCTCTTCTCTCTGTACTTCATCGTTGGCCCAATCATAAATATCTATGACGGTGGATACACCGTCTTTTTCTATGCGTAATTCTCTCCCGTCAAAACGGAAGTGATATCCGTTTTGCGTGAGTTCTTCTTCATTGAAAAATGAAACAAGGATCATGGACGTGGCACCATCGAGCGACACCATCTTCGTTTCATCACGCAAAAACGAGTAATACGTTCCTATCCAAGAAGGAGTGGGAGGTCTCACACCAAACACCGCCTGAAATTGCTCCTCGGTCTCCGTCGCCGGGATATAATCGACAAACGCCAACGCTTCCGTCTTTCTAAGATACGCGAGGCTATCAAAGATGCGCTGTGCACTCTCCGTGGAGAGATCGGTCTTGGACGTAACCTGTCCGTCGCGGAGCATATTCTCCTCGATAAGTGTCTTTTCTATTCTTCCCGCTTGATCTCTGGCGCCTAGCGACCAGGCATTGGTGGGAAGGATCATGAGGATCACTACCACCGCCATCGCCAGATAGACAAGCCATCGCGGTCGCAGATGTTTTTGTATACCAAGAAGCAAGAGGCTGATCGTCGACCAGAGGGCCGCTCCCATCAACAGAATGCGATTTTGTGTAAATCCGTAGGCATTGACTCGGATCGCAATTGCCACAAATAAGACGCCCATCAGCGGAAGAACCATCAGTGAAAACCGCTCTTTCCACCCGAAGCGGTCAGTTCTTGCCCTGCGCACGATCATCAGCGCCACGACAAACAAGCTGTACCACAGGACCAAATGGGAGACAAGTCCCTCCGGCCACGTTCTTGTAATCAGAATGCGGGCAAAGAATACATACAAAATGATGGTATAGACATAGCTCAGCGGCGTCAGGAATTTATCGACCAGTAGGATAAAGAGCCTGGGGTACTCCTCTGTTCTCGGCGATTGACTTGTCGTAATAAAAAACGGCACGCCAAACAGTAGGGCGACGCCGTAAAAAATATCCAAGTAGTAGCGCCAGACGCTGGAAATAGAGAAGATCAACTGATCGATCAGAAGCAGTAAAAACGCCAAGCCTGCCATGATGACAAGGCCAAAGAGAATCGTCTGTAAGGCGCGACTCAGACGGTGGACAAACTCCTCGCTCATCGCTTTAAGGGTTCGCTCTTTTAATAAGCTGGCGAAGAAAGCCAACAGAAGACTGCCGAAATATCCAAGCCACTGATAGGGCTTCATCTGTTCAGCACTTAAAAACAACAAGTACACGATGCCCGTCAACAGAAGACTTCCCGCCGTCAAAAAGAGCACATTTTTCTTCGTAGACAAGAGGGTCGTCGCGTAGAGCGCAAGCATCAGAAACAAAAGAGCCATCGGGATCGTTCTGGCCAACGTCCCTGTGATCCACTCGTGATTGCTGGCAAACAAGCTGACAAAAAGCAGCACAGCCGACAGGCTTAAAGCTGCTGCTTCTCGATAGGCCTTTTCAATATTCGGGCCGATTCTTCGAATAGAAGATAGTATTTTCACTTTAGTTTTACCATGGTGACGCCGTCCCCGCCTTCGTAGTAGCCCCCGTAGCGAAACTCTTCCACATATTTGTTCTTTTTGAGATATTCTTGAACAAACTGTCGGAGGACTCCGGTTCCTTTTCCATGGATGATCTCGAGTTGTGGCGGATTGGTCGTCAGTGCCTGTGCAAGAAAACGGTCGATCTCAATTCTTGCGCTCTCGACGTCCTTTCCTCTCAGATCTAAGCTTGTCTGAACGACAGCGGGCTGCGTGTCTCCCTTTCTCGTTGATGAACGGAATGTGGGTTCTTCTTCAATCTTCTCCACATCTTGTAGGTTGAGACTCATTTTAATAATACCCACCATCGCCTGAAAGTTTCCGTTCTCATCGACAGGGCTGATGGCGCGCCCCTTTGCCTGAAGGTGAGGAATGTAGATCGCCTCTCCTTCCAGGAGCTTGATCGGCGGCCTGTGCGTGACACGTTTCTTTTTTTTCTTTGTCTGGACACGGCCTTCGGCGTCTTGAAGTCTCTCCTGCTGTCTTTCCATGGCCTGATAGTCGACGCCCGTGCGCATGGCACGGAGTTCTTTCATGATCGAGCGAGCTTCCTCCTTTGTTTGAAACAGAAGCTCCCTCGCCTCTTCCTTGGCTTCTTCGAGCATTTTTTCCCGCTGCTGCTGAAACCGATCGAGCTTTTCTTCGAGTTCACGCTGCGTTTTTTTCGCCTCTTCTGCAGATTTTCGCGCTTCTTCTAACTCCTTCTCCCCTTCAGAGCGCTGACGCTCGAGTTGAGACAGAAGTTCATCGAGCTGAGCGCTCTGCCCTTCCAAGAAATGATCGGCACGGCGAAGAATGGACTCGGGCATCCCGAGTTTGCGAGAGATCGCAAACGCATTGGAGCTTCCCGGTGTGCCCATGAGAAGGCGAAACGTAGGTGACAAGGTAGCGACGTCGAACTCTACAGAGGCGTTTTCATATCCCTCTTCGGTCAGAGCAAATTCTTTGATTTCACTGTAATGACTCGTGGCAAACACCATGCTGCCTCGCTCTTGGAGTTCCATCAGAATGCTTCGAGCGAGCGCCGCCCCTTCCTGAGGGTCGGTGCCTGCTCCCAGTTCATCAAGGAGCACAAGGCTGTCCTTGTCGGCACCGGCGAGGATCTGTACGACATTGGTCATATGTGAAGAAAACGTGGACAGAGACTGTTCAATGCTCTGCTCATCTCCGATGTCAGCGTAGATATCCTCAAAGAACGGCAGAGTGGAACCGGCCTGCGCAGCGATCGGCAGTCCGTACTGGTGCATCAGACATGCCAGGCCCAGATTCTTCAATGCGACGGTTTTTCCGCCCGTGTTGGGTCCTGTGATGACGAGAATTCTTGCTTCCTCGCCAAAATCCATGTCCATCGCCACGACCGTCTTCGGATCCAAGAGAGGATGACGCGCTTTTTTGAGTGTAATGCGCCCTTCTGTAATCGCAGGAAGGTGTCCATCGATGGCAAGGGCAAACTTGCCGAGTCCAAAGAGCATAAACAGATGCGTAACCAATTCCTGATTGGTGAGAATGGCATCTTTCTCTTCGCCGATCTGACCGCTTAACTCCTGAAGAATCCGGTGGATCTCCTGTTGCTCTTCATTTCTGAGTTCTCGCAGTTCGTTATTCATCTCCACAAGAGCCATCGGCTCTATGTACAGCGTGCTGCCCGTAGCAGAGCGGTCATGGACCATCCCCGGCACACGGCGCCTCTGCTCAGCTTTGACAGGGATGACGAAGCGATCGTTTCTCATGGTCACCAGCGATTCCTGTAGCACATCGGCGAGTGCCCGATCATGTAGAAACGACTCAATCTTTCTTCGGATAGCCCCTTCATTCGACTGAATGGAGCGGCGAATCGAAGCCAGCTTGACCGACGCCCCGCTTTTGATCTCTCCATCATCGGCGACGACTTCTTCGATGCGCTCTTCTAACGATCTTTGAGGCAGGATTCGTCTGGCGTAATCAAAAGACAGGGGAAACTGCCCCTCTTCCTCTAAGAGTTGTTCAAAAAATAAAAAGACCCTTCGGTGGGTGCGGAGCGTATCCATGAGGGATAAGAGCACCGAGGGCTGCAAGACACCTCCAATAGAAGCAAACCCCACGTCTTCTCGCAGATCGCGAAGAGGTCCGTCGGGCAGAGGAGAAAAGCTCATCTGAAGGCGTATGGCTTCATCGCACTGAGCTTTCCAATCTTCTAGTTCGGCAGGATGCCGTGCAAAACCTCGGCTTCGGAGCTTTTCACGAGCTCCGGCCGAGGAAATGTTTTCTATCACGCGTTCGAGTATTTTTTCAAACTCGAGACGACGCAGTGTCTGAGGGAGCATTTATTTCGCCGCCTTTAACTCCTGAATCTGCGTGTTCTTCTCCAGGAGAAGCTCCTGCAGCTGGCCGACACGGCCTTCCCACTGAAGTTGTTGCTGTCGCAGAGATTGGATCTCTTTTCGTAGATTGATGCTTTCTTTGTCGGAAGGATTTCCGCCTTCAGCAGCATCGATCATCTCTTGCAACTCCACAATCTGATCACTCATGTAAATCATGACATAGCGGTACACCATGTTCGCCGAAAGCGACAGATCTTTTCTGCGCACGAGATTGATCAGGTCTTCTACCTGTTTGACCACCTTATCAATTCTCTCCTGCGGCGCTTCGGTGAGCATGACGACGGTCCCGCCGTCAACGTTGAGGGAAACGCGTTTACTCATTTTTCCTCCTACCTTCTCTGAGCTTGTAACTGCCTCTGCAGTCCTGTGTATATTCTATCATAGATTTCTTCGACTTCTTCGGTATTGAGTGTGCGCTGGTCTGAGCCAAAGGTCATATGATACGCCATACTCTTTTGTCCTTCCCAGGAAGAATGCGTAAACGTATCAAAGAGCTCTACTTTTGTCAGTAGAGGCACGCCTTCTTCTTGCATGACATTGACGATCTGCTCATGGGTTACCTTCTCATCGACTAAGATGGCAATATCACGCGTGGCCGTCGGGAATCGACTCGGTGGCACAAAAACCGTCTCCGGCAGCTCCCGGGCAAAGAGGTGTTCGAGATGAATCTCGGCTAGCACGACCTCACCGTCGAGCTCCCAAGCGGAAGCAAGTTTGGGATGAAGGACACCAAAGCTTCCTAGAATCTCGCCGTCAACCACCACGTCGGCAGAGCGGACCGGATGATAGAAGGGAGACGTTCCGGGCACAAAGGTCCCTTTGGCTCCAAAGGCATCCAAGATGGTCTCTAACATGCCCTTTAGTACATAGAAATCTCCTGTATTGAGCATGCCGATGGAGAGCTTCTTTTCCTGCATCATCTGTTCGCCTTCTCGATGAAATACGTTTCCGATTTCATAGATCGCCTGATCCTGCGCTCCTTTTTTCTGATTGCTAAGGAGGCATTCCAGCGCTGTCACTAGAAGAGAAGGACGCATCTGAGAGAATTCCTCTCCGAGGGGATTTAATAGCATCAGAGGCTCTTGATCGTCAAGACCGAGTCGTTTGACACTGTTAGGCGAGACAAAAGAGTAGCCTAATATCTCATCGGTTCCCATGGCCCACAAGAGCTCGCGGAGCTTCCACTCTTTAAGGGTCGCATCATACTGCATGGCGGGTTTGTTGAGAACCGGCAATGTCGAGGGAATGTTGTCAAATCCATACAGCCTGGCGATTTCTTCTAAAAGATCGGCCTCAATCTGTATGTCGCTTCGATAAGACGGTGGATAGACCAGGAGGCCTTTCTCATCGCCCCTTGTCTCTTCTTCATATCTGCATTCGATGCGATCGAAGAGACGCTTGATCTCCTCAGGAGACAAAGTGATTCCCAAGAGCACAGGCACTCTGGCGTAGCGCATAAAGACAGGGTCTCTTTCTGTTTTCTTAAGAATCCCGCTGAGTTTTACACTTGTATAGCGCCCCTCCATGAGATGCATGAAGACAGAGATCGCCAGTGCGATGCGTTGACTCTCGACGCCTTTTTCAAATCGACTCGACGCTTCTGTGCGAAGTCCTAAACGCTTCGAGGTCTGACGGATCTGTTTTTTATCAAAGGTGGCAAATTCCACCAACACTCTCTTGGTCTGGTCGGTGATCTGCGTGTCTTTTCCGCCCATGATCCCGCCGATCGCGATAATATGCTCTCCATTTGTGATCAGGATGTCTCCATCGCGGAGCTTTCTTGTCACCCCGTCGAGCGTCTCGCTCACTTCACCATCCCTTGCCGCTCGTACCTTGATCCCATCCGGTCCCAAGGTGTCCTGATCAAAAGCGTGTGTGGGAGAACCGCTGTAGAGCATCGTCAAGTTGGTCGCATCGACGAGCAGGTTGATGGGACGCACGCCCATTTCCATCAGGCGAAGCTGCCACGAAAACGGACTCGGTGTTGTCTCGACCCCTTCGAACTCCAGCGCCATATACGCCGGGCAGATCTCCTCGTCGATTTCTACCTTCACGTCTCCCTTGGAAAAAGCAGAAAAGTCAGCGTGTGGGAGCAGATGCGCTTCGCGCTCAAACGTCGCACTGAATTCTTTTGCCAGACCGAACATGCTCAAGCAGTCCGGACGGTTAAAGGTGATCTCCGCCTCAAGAACTCCTTCGCAGAGTCCGTAGGCCTCTAGAAACTCCTGTCCGAGCGGCGCGTCTTCAGGCAGTAGAACGATTCCGTCTGTGTATTCTCGTGGAATGACACCTTTTGAATAGCCTAATTCTTCAAAAGAGCAGAGCATCCCTTCACTGTGGACGCCGCGAAACTCCGTGGCTTGAATCTCGATCCCGCCGGTGAGCTTTGCACCGGGAAGAGCAAGCAGGACCTTTGCGCCCTCTTGTACATTCGGTGCGCCCGTCACCACTTGCACCGTCTTGTCTCCAGTGTCCACATCGCACACCACGAGTTTATCGGCATTGGGATGCGATCGAATGCGCAGAATCTTTGCAATGATCACACCCTGATTCTCGTCGCAGACGCTCTCCACACCCTCGATATTTGTGCCGGTCATGGTCATGCGTTCGATGATGTCCTTTTCGGTGATTCCCTCAAGATCCACCATCTCCCGAAGCCAGGCAATCTGTGCTTTCATCTCTACCTCCTGAACTGACGCGAAAATCGCTGATCGTTTTCAAAGAGATAGCGAATGTCGTCGATTTCATAGCGAAGCATGGTCACGCGTTCGATGCCCATGCCAAAGGCAAAGCCCGTATATCTCTCGCTGTCGATGCCACAGTATTCGAGCACTTGCGGATGTACCATGCCGCAGCCAAGAATCTCAATGGCGCCGGAGCCAGAACAGAAGCGGCAGCCCGCCCCCTTGCATTTGAAGCAGGTGATATCCACTTCAGCGCTCGGCTCTGTAAAGGGAAAGTTATGCGGACGAAATACACTCTTTGTATCGGCGCCAAAAAGAAGTTTGACAAACTGCTCCAGCGTCCCCTTCAGGTCTCCCATCGTAATGCCCTCATCGACCACGAGTCCCTCACACTGAGTAAACATCGGAGAGTGGGTCGCATCAAGGGCGTCGTTTCGGAAACAGCGGCCGATGCTGATCATGCGGATCGGAGGCTTCTGCTTCATCATCGTGCGCACCTGCACCGGAGAGGTGTGGGTGCGAAGCAGATTCACTTCATCAAAATAGAACGTGTCGCTCAAATCGCGGCTCGGATGATCCGGCGGCGAGTTCAGTGCATCAAAATTATTGGCCACCGTATCAATCTCCGGCCCGTCTTCTAATACAAAGCCCATTGAGTGAAACACATCGATGATCTGACGCGTGGTAAGCGTACTGGGATGTGGGTGACCCATCTGAATCTTCTTACCGGGCAGCGTGATGTCAATCCACTCTTTGGCGATTTTGGCATCGAGCTGTCTGTCTTTGAGTTCCTGTCTCTTTGACTCGATGGCTTCTTCGAGTGCGTCACGCACCTCGTTGGCGTGTGCGCCCATCACCGGGCGTTCTTCTTTGGGAAGTTTGCCCATGCCGCGGAGGATCTCTTTGAGCACACCTGTTTTCCCGAGATACTCTACGCGCAAATTCTCAAGGGCTTGCATTTCGTTCACTTCACGAAGCCGTTGAGAAAACGTGACTTGAATCTCTTTTAGTTGTTCTTTCATCCGTTTATTAGGTCCTTTCTACCAGTTGAAGAAGTAGTATGTTGTGAGGCTATCCTATGCCAATTGATGGGTCCGTCTGCTCTTGCGATGAAGAATGGCATCGGCAAGGACAGGGGACTTGCATTGGCCTTTTCCAATAAAAAACTCCGCCCATTTGGGGCGAAGTGTTCCGCGTTACCACCCAATTGATATTTCTACCACTCGTTCCTTTTAACGGCATCGCCGGCCAAAACTGGCAACTCCGGAGTGAATTCGATCAGAGATGGCAGTCTTTCACCCTCACTGCCTCGCTAAAAGATTCTGATCCACGGCTCCATCATCGTTTTGTGTATCGTAACACCGATTTCTTCAGGCTGTCAACATCGCGGTTGCACTAGCGAAGTGTCCTCACGCCAAAACTCTCATCTTATAGAGGAATATTTGTAAATCATCCTCTTAAGACAAGCCTTAAACAGCCCCTCTTTCAAGTAGAGCGACCGCTATCTGATGGCCTTAGTGGCTAGCATAAAGACAAAGACAAACCAGAGGACGAAGAGGATGATCCACACCACCAGCGCAGCAAGAAATCCGTTGCGGGCTGCTCTTGCACTCTTTGGCTTTTCCGAGGACCACACAATCCACAAGATCAGCCCTACGATCGGGATGATAAAGCTCAAAAGGCTGATGCCACAGCCACCCTGATCATTGACAGGCGCCGGATGGACGTAGCGCTCATCATATCGGACCGGTGGTTCCTCATACGTCGGCTTTCTCTCGTAATAGTGTCGTTCCGGGTCTGTTCGTTCCGTCTCTGTTCGTTCCGTCTCTGTTTCAGGCTCTACAGCCACTTTCGTCCCCGTTCCGCAGTGGGAACAGAATTTGACGCCCGGTTGAAGCGGACTGCCGCAATTAGAACAGTTCATTTGTACTCCTTATTCATGGTCATACAAAACAGTAAGATCGACGCCGCCACTGCGGCATTTAACGACTCCATCTCACCCTTCATAGGGATACTGAGTTTGTCATCGAGCAGGGGCTCAAATGCCTTGGAGAGCCCCTCTCCTTCATTTCCTATCATCAGCGCCCATTTGTCCGGCGCACTGAACGTGCGGACATCTTCTCCGTACATATCCGCACCGATCAGGCGGTATCCCGCCTTCTTTATGCGCATCAGATCTTCTTGGGAGCCGTCTTCGTGAATCACCAGCGACAAGATGCTGCCAAGCGAGGAGCGAAGCACCTTGGTGTTCGTCCAGCTGACGCTCCCTTTTAAAGAGAGGATGTTATTGATGCC
>DUVM01000102.1 GCA_012841045.1 Tissierellia bacterium
CCAAACTCTTTTACAATAAAGTCTTCACCGGAAGGGCTGTGAAAAAGATGAAGTTCATACTCTCTGTTTCCGTAATGTTTCCCATAGAGGAAGAATTCATCATCCATGCCGTAGAGAATCATCTGAAAAGGCCTTTCATCGGAGACAGAAAACACCTCTTCTCCTATGATCTGAGCTTGGACGACGGTGTATTTATATGCAAAAAAATCCTGAAAGACATGATCTCCAAAGAGCATGAAGAGTTTCCCTTCCTGCTGGAGCGTTTCCATCAATGTCCAGCTCGGCTCAATCACAAAAGGAATTTCGTCTATCTCTTCTGCACTCGGGGTGATGCCTTTTGGATCAATGGACGTGACTCTTATGTCCTCTAGACGCAAAAACTGATCCCTAGCGAAGATCACACTGAGCTTTCCCCAAAAAGGAAGGGCTAAAATCACAATGGCTACAACAATGAGGGACCAGTTCTTTTTCATTTTTCTAAAACAGGCAGATAGACACGTACACGATCCAGCGAAAACACAGGCTCACTGAATTCACCCGGGAGGATGTCACGGGTAGCCTTTTGCATGTCGTATACACGTGCATCGATCATATCGATATGATGCAGAAGCTCTGCTTCGACAAACATCGGGCGTTTTGGAGACCCATATTCCGGCTCATAATGATGAGAGAGAATCATGTGTTCAATGAGAAGTAGGATCTCTTCGCTTGTTCCGAGTTGTCGCCCAAGCTCCCTGACTTCTCTGACGCCCTGAACCAGATGTCCCAGAAGTATTCCTTCTTTGGAATAACCTGAGACCATGCCCAGCTCATTCGCCTCCATTTCTTCGAGTTTTTGTAGGTCGTGGAAAAAAACGCCGGTAATAAGCAGATCTTCATTGGCCTCATAAATGCGGCAGAGCGCTTTGGCTGTCTCCATCATACGAAGGAGATGAAAGAGAAGACCTCCTCTAATGGAGTGATGATGCCGCATGGCTGCCGGGTAATAGAGCAATTTATCTTTATGGAGATCAAAAGCCTTCAAACAAAGCTCTCTCATCTCCGAATTTCCTATATTCTTGAGGTTTTCTTCCAATTCAGCTAACATCTGTTTTTCATCTCTTGGGGCGCTGGGCACGATGTCTTTATAGTCCACCTCATCACCCAATTCGAGATTTCTGTGCTTAATGATCTTGAGCTGAAGTCTGTCCATCCACTCCGTCACATCTCCACGGATTTTGATGATATCTCCCTGCTGATAGAGATCCACTTGATCGTCCTCGATGCTCCAGATCTTGGAGTCAATTTCTCCGCTGGCATCGGCGACAATCATGTCAAAGTACTTGCTATTATTTGAGCTAGTCTTCAGGTTCAGCGATTTGATCAGGTAAAACCCTTCAATGCGTTCCCCTTTGACAAAGTCTTTAATGTTTTTCTGCATGAACCCTCCCTATACGTTCATCAGACGGTTGTACTCTTCGCGAAACTTGGCAATAATGCGCTTTTCCATTCTAGAGATAGTCATCTGTGAGACGTCTAGTTCATCTGCTACCATAATCTGCGTCTTCTCTTCAAAAAAACGGTCGCGAATAATCTTCTGCTCCATGGGGTTGAGCTTATCCATCATATACTGAATAAAATCAGCATTATTGATGCTCTCAAATGCCTTGTCCTCTTCTCCTACGATATCAAGGAGTTTGACATCCCGGTCATCTGACCCGGACTCCATCTCCAGATCCAAGCTCTTTGGAGAGTACACTTTGGAGGCTTCAATCGCCTCGATAATGGCTTCTTCCGTTGTGTCAAGATAATCGGCGATATCACCTACTGTCGGCACCCGATGATTTTCCCTGTAGAGTCTCTCTCTTGCGAGTGTGACTTTCTTAGAGAGCTCTTGGATGCGCCGCGGGACTCGGATAGTCCATCCCTTGTCGCGAAAGTGTTTCTTGATTTCTCCCACGATGGTTGGCGTGGCAAAGCTGGAAAATTTAAATCCGCGGTCCACGTCAAATCGGTTGACGGCAAAGAGCAGACCAAGCGCCGCCACCTGATAGATATCGTCGTATTCAATGCCTTTGTTCAGGTATTTCTTGGAAAGGATGTCGGCGATGTACATGTGACGGTGATATAATTCATCACGAATCTCTTGATTATCGTGATCTTCTTTGAACAATTTGAAGAGGTCATCGGTCTCGTATTCTTTATATTTTGATCCCATCACTTCTCCGTTCAACGTGTTTTTTTCATGATGATGGTGGTCCCTTCGTCCGTCGAGTGAACTTCCATTTCATCCATCAGCGAATCGATGATAAACAGACCCAGTCCGCTTCCGCTGTAATCCTCCGGATCGATCGACGGCACGCTTTTCATTTGAAAGCCTTTGCCTCGGTCGCTGACACAGACGGTCATCGTATTATCTTTCAATTCAATGACAAGGTCGAAACTCTCCGCCTCCGTGGAGTGGAGAACAACATTATTGCACGCTTCTCCAACAGCCATTCGAATATCCTCGACTTTATCAATATCAAAGCCGAAGACGCTGGCGATGCTGGTAGCGGCCAGTCTGGCAGAAATGACGTATTCACGTTTATTCGGAAGGGTCAACTTAAACTGATCCATTATTCCTCCCTCAGTGAAAAAACCTTATCGAGACCCGTAATACGGAAAAGCTTTGTCACGGAATCCTGCGGGTTGACGATCGTGAGTTCTTTGTTTCCGGACTTGAGTGTCTTAATCACGCCGATCAACATGCCAAGTCCCGTCGAGTCGATATACTCCAGATCTTCTGCGTTGACGATGACATCCGCCATCTTCTCTTCCAAAATCTCATGGAGTCGTTCTTTGAGCGTGGTGCTGGAGTCAATATCCAGCTCGCCCATTAGTTTTACTTCCCATCTCTCACTTCTCTCCGAGTAAAGATGTCGAATCTTCAGTGCCATCTATGTCCTCCTCTTCTTCAAGTTCATCGGCTTTGGCAACGGAGATGACTGTCACATCCTCATTCATTCGCATAATGCGTACGCCGGAAGTATTTCTTCCAAACGAACTAATATCCTTTGCACGCACGCGAATGACCTGACCGTGCGAGCTTAAAATCAGAATTTCTTCGTCTTCCGTTACGCCCATGCAATCTACCACATCGCCCGTTTTTCGAGTGATGTGATAATTGATGAGACCTTTGCCGTATCGCTGTTGCATACGATAGTGTGAAAAGTCTGTTCGCTTTCCGTAGCCTCTTTCGGTGATGGTGAAGATCTCTTCATTCGGTTCCGGCATCACAAGGCTGACGACCTCGTCTCCCTCGTCAAGTCGGATTGCTCCGACTCCCTGTGTATTTCTTCCCAGAGTGCGAAGAGAGGCGCTGTCAAAGGTGATGGACATCCCCTTCTTGGTGGCGATCAAGATAGGCTGCTCTTCGGGTAGAATGCGCACACCTATGACCTCATCGTCTCCTTCTAGGCGGATGACCTTGATCCCCGCTACGCGATTGCTTTCAAGATCCTTGAGACAGAATTTGTTGATGCGACCGAACTTTGTCGCAAGAAGGATGTTGCGATCATCCATTTCCTCCACGGCACGTACCGTAGTGATTCGCTCACCCGGCTCTAAGGGGAGGAGATTGACAATCGGTGTTCCTCTTGCGGTGCGCGAGGATTCGGGGATACGGTACGTCTTCATGCGAAGGAGCTTGCCAAAATTCGTAAAGAATAGGAGCTCTGTATGCGTAGATGTACTGAAAATATCCTGTACCATGTCTTCTTCGCGCATACTCAGTGCCGTAATGCCACGGCCGCCGCGATGCTGCGACTGATACGTATCCTGAGGCACACGTTTGATGTACCCCCTGTGCGTAAGTGTCAGTACCACCTGCTCTTCTTCGATGAGATCTTCCATCAAAATATCATCTTCTTGGGGATCAATCTGCGTTCTGCGCTCATCAGCATATTTATCTCTGATCTTCTCCAGACCATCCTTTATGATACCCATAAGAAGGGACTCATCTGCGAGGACTTTCAGATGATACTCAATTTCTTCGTGCAATGCCTTTAATTCATCGTTGATTTTCTCATATTCAAGACCCTGGAGCCTGCGAAGTTGCATACTCAGAATGTTATTGGCTTGGATGTCTGAAAAGCCAAACGCTTCGATCAAACGCTCCTTGGCGTCATCATAACTTTCCCTGATAATGCGGATTACTTCGTCAATATTTTGAAGCGCTTTAATAAGGCCTTCTAAAATATGCGCCCTCTCCCTCGCTTTTCGAAGATCAAATTGAATCCTTCGGGTCTCCACATCCTTTTGATGCTCAATGTACTTCTCGAGCATCTCCTGCAGATTCATTGTCTTTGGTACGCCCTTATCAAGAGCGATAAAAATCATGGAGAATGTCTGCTGCATACTCGAATGTTTATACA
>DUVM01000103.1 GCA_012841045.1 Tissierellia bacterium
AGAGGGAGAATAAGATCAAAAGATATGCACTCTCATCATAGCATGGTCAAGTGGATTTGTCGGATAGAACCGACCCTTCAACCTCTAAAAGAGAAAGAATTGCACACCGCTAGAAGGCATATTGAAGCCATGACTTTCTTCTTGAACTCCATTCTCGCTCGGGAAATCGTCCTTAAAATGGTCGCTATATACGTACTTATAATTCCTAGTCATACGTATTCGGTTTTTTAATGCACAACAGCTTTCATGATGTAATGTACGAAATGAGCGCCGTTTTAGAACTTTATCCTGATCGAATAACACTTGTGATGCTCATTGGTACGGAGCAATGCCGGCTTCAAAAGCCTTCTGATCACCTGTTTCCAAGCCAAATAGCGCTTCTTGCAATGCAAATGTGCTACTATAAAACCTTGCTCGGGGTAGCAAGGCAAGCATCTGGGGATAAGCTCGCACGAGATGCTGCGAGAAGTCTTCGCCATATCCCATCGGACAAATCAATGAAGCGATATCGATGGCAGGATCATCCAATGCCACCTGCCCGAAGTCGATCACACCGCTTACCTTACCCGACTTTACGTCATAGATGATGTTAGATGTCCCAAAGTCCCCGTGGGTAAGAACTGGTTTATATTGGAAATTCTCATTGTTATCCAAAAATCTCCGAAAAGTCTCAAGAATCTGCTTCCTAAACGCTGGACGGATGTAGGGAAATATGCTCTTCTCAATTTGCGTTAGAATGCGGCTCCAATAGGCGAATCCATCCCGCGTCTCTATGCTGACACCTGCCAGACAATCCGTCGGCAGGCCATGGAGTTCGTGCAAGAAACCACCAATCTGTGTCACAAGTGCCTGCTTGTTTTTCAGCTGCCAATACAGTTCCCGCTCAAATGGCGTGCCCATGATCATCTTGTACCCGACAAATACTTGGCCGGGTTCATCACTCTCAAAAAAACTGTACAGCGGCACAGGGACCTCAAGTGTCACATGGTTGCTGATGATTGGCAGAATTTCACTCTCTTTTTTTAGCTCCTCCATCACGTGCCTGTATCTGGGAAACTTGAAGATCAGCTCTTCATTGACGATGGCCACTAGGCTGTTCTGGCCCTGGTCGACAAAGGTGCAGTGATAGATTACCAGATCCGGAATATATTTATTGATTGCTTTGAGGCAGTTATTTTTGCTGAACATCTTAGGCTCCTTTGGGTAATAACTGAGATTTTATGTCAAATTGGTGTGTGAATCTGTGTTCTCTTAGAAACTTTTAGGATTCTTGCAGATGATTGTCTTATCTTTCGAGATAGAATCCTCTTGGGAGTTGATGATCCTGCCAACAGGTGTCAACGAATCCGACCTCGTACGCCCCAGAGATAATGGAAACTGAACAATCACGCCGCAATGATAATAAATGCGTATATGCTTTTCTACACTTCTAAAGTCACTAGCAGCTTGCAAAACACATGCATCTTTACCTAAGGCTTTCTAACAGAATCCCTATGCAGATTCTTGCTTGGAAGTTTTCGATGGAGATCAATCAGGAATGTTGTACTTCCTCGTTTCGCGTATAGTTCTTGAGCTCTTCTGTCTTCGGCTTGTTGGTCTCACATTATTTGCAATGGTTCACTAATATAATGCAATGTAC
>DUVM01000104.1 GCA_012841045.1 Tissierellia bacterium
GTAAAATACATTATACTATTCCTTAAATGTATATTTTGGGAATAGATGGAGGGGTTATGATCCAGATGAGGTATATCGGCACGCAATCGCTGTTAGAAGCCGCTTATAAGCCGGATGTTGTCGAACAGTACTGCCTGCAATGTCCTAACTACGAATCGAATTTCAGCTGCCCGAGTCATGATTTTTCTACCGGGCTATACTTACAGCGCTATCCTTCAGCTCTTCTTATCATGCATACACTGCCGGCAACCCCCGGTGTGGATCCATTAGAAGATTTCTTTTCCTACCGCGAGCAGATTGATCCTTTGCTGATGACCTATGAGAGATATTTTTTCGGTGAGGCGCTTTTGCCGGGATGCTGCCACAACTGTAGCGACGACTGTTCCGCGCTAGATGCTCAGGCGTGTATGAACCCTACGGTAAGAAGATATTCTCTTGAAAGCCTCGGCGTGGACATCAACAGCATGCTTGAGTACTATTTTGATACAACCCTGACCTTTCAGGACGAACGTCTCGTCTTCGTCTATGGTTTCTTTTTGAAAGATTCTCCGGACCCGATCCTCTTGACGGAATTAGAAAGTGAGTTGCAATCCATTGAATGTTAATAATAAGACAAATAAAACCGATCATATTGTGAAATCACAAGCAATCATTGACCGTGAGATACGAGCCATGGAGAGAGAATTTCCTTCATTTTTGAAGGATTACAGCATCTTCTTGCGAGGCTCTGTGGCTCTTACGACACATGAAGCCTATTTTATCGACATCAAATTTTTTCTACAATACTTGATCGATGAAACGGATCTGACAGAGGCTAAGGATCTAAAGGATATCTCGCTAAAGGATCTTGAGAAGCTCCGAGCGCGTGAAATCAACTATTTCCTCGGTGACTATTGTCGAAGATATTACAAGGAAGACGACGAGGGAAAGATTCAAGTCTTTGAAAACTCCAACCGCTCTCTATCTCGAAAAAAATCCTCCCTCACTTCCCTATTTCAATTTCTGTTTCGAAATGAACAGCTTCCTGTCGATATCACCACCGGGTTCAATCCGATCAAACTCCCGAGAAAAGATCCGGATGCGATCAAGAGGCTCTATGAGGAGGAAGTGCGCGCGCTCATTCATGTGGTTACTACCGGAGAAGGCCTAACAGAGCGCGAGAGGATCTACTGGGAAAAGACAAAGCTTCGGGATCGAGCAATCATCCTGCTCTTTTTAACGTATGGGCTTCGTTTAAAGGAGTTGGCGACCCTCGACATCGACAGCTTCAACTTCAAGAGGATGGAGTTTACTATCTTTAGGAAACGTGACAAAGAAAGCGTCATGCCCATCAATCAGACGATCTTTCAAGCGTTAACGCAGTATATGGATCTTGAACGCTCTGCGTTCTCTACAGAAGACGCTCTGTTTCTCTCCCTTCAGGGCAGACGAATCACAGAGCGCGCCATTCGCGAGTTAGTAAAGAAATACACGTCCATTGTTATGCAGACGTCTCGCCGAGACGGATATAGCCCCCATAAACTTCGGGCGACGACCGCCAGCACACTAATTGAGCGTGGATACAGCATTTTTGATGTACAGGAGCTTCTTGATCACGACAATGTCACCACCACGCAACTCTATGCTGCGCATCGAAAAGATGCAAAGGAACAGATTATACAGGAATTCGATTCAGAGTAGAACGTTTGGTCGATTCTGTGTATAATAGTGACATGGAGGCTGGGATGAAAAAACTGACAACGAGGCAACAGGCGGTGTATGGTTTTATTGAGGACTTTATTCGTGAACACGGGTATTCCCCTTCGATTCGCGATATCTGTGCGGGACTTAATATCCGTTCGACATCCACCATTCACACGCATATTGCCAATTTAGAAGATAAAGGGTACCTTCGTAAAAAAGACAATACAAATCGCTCCCTGGTGTTAACGAGGAGCTTTGAGAGTGCTGTCGTTGACGTGCCGATTATTGGAAGAATACAGGCAGGTGAGCCGATTTTCGCCTCAGAAAACGTCGAGGGGAGCTTCCCGGTACCACAAGACCGCATCGGTCGAGGGGAACATTTTATGCTGCGTGTTCAAGGCGACAGTATGATCGATGCCGGCATCTGCAACCACGACTTCGTCTTGGTCGAGCAAAAAGAAGTGGCCGAAGATGGAGAGATTGTCGTTGCACTGATTGAAAATGAAGCGACGGTGAAGACATTCTTTCGAGAGAGCAAGGGGATCCGTTTACAACCTGCCAATGACGCCTTCTCCCCCATCATCTCAAGAGATGTGCAGATTCTTGGCACGGTTCGCGGCGTGTTTCGTTTCATCTGATCTTCCATTTTACTATGTAAAAAATCCCGCTTATTCGAAACTTAGCGGGATTTCTTCTTTCTTAGAGAAGTGATCACTTCTTATCTATTCGTCCTTTAAGACGATCTCATATACTGCATTGTCCACCCAAGTGCCTCCGACACGAATATACTGCTCATATGTGCCGACGTATCGAAAGCGATTTCTCTGCAGCACTTTTTGTGCAGCGACATTGTCCGGTGCGATGCCTGCTTCAATTCTGTGAAGACCGTAGACATTTTTTGCCTTCTCCAAGAGCAGGCCCACCGCCTCTGTGCCATATCCTTTGCACTGATGCTGCGGATCTATGCGGTAACCGATTTCCGCCTTGTGGAAGGGCTCCTGCATCAGTTTCATGAGATTGACACGACCGACGAGTGTGCCATCGCTGTCGAACACGAGGTACATCGCATGAAGCTGTTGACCTTGTTCTTCGACTAACTCTTCTAGAATCTTCTGGAAGGTGTTCCTCTCATAATACGAAGTGTGCCTGGAAAAACTCTCATCTTCAAAAGTGTCCCGATTGTCTGTCTCAAAGCGAAACAGCGCATCGGCATGTTCTTCACTTAACAGTTCAAGATGAACCTGGCTCACGACTCCCCCTCTCTTCGTTCTTCAAACAAAAGATCGATCAAGTCTTCCGGATCAATATTTCCGATAAATCGACGGATGTCTATTTCTTTTAACGACGCACGTACAGCGCTAGGTTGAAACTCTGTCCCCGCCAGATGCTCCTCCAAAATTTCCTTTCGGTCCTTTGAGAAAAAGTCGCCGAAGAAGAATATTTCTTTCAAGCGGTTGTTCTCGACCTGAGCACGGATTTCAATCCCTCCTGTGCCGGGGAAGTATCGGTAGTTTTGTATCTGTGCTTTAGGTGAGCGACCGTAGTTCCATTCCTTGGTGCCGTATTTGTTGTCACGAAGGGCCTGAATCTGTTCGAGTTCTTCTTCCGTAAGGATTCGCTCGTTCACCCCTCCTTCCTTTTGAAACATCGCTTGCAGAAGGAGGTCTCGAAACGTGAGTATATCTGCCTCTTCTTTCATGTAGGGGCGAATATTTGTCACTCGAGAGGCGACGGATTTGACGCCTTTTGACTGAAACTTCTCTTTTTTAGGGTTCAGTGAAGCGCTCAGCACGCTGAGGTCAGTATCAAACAGGATGGTTCCGTGATTGAGGACACGCCCTTTGTTTTGTCTCTGCGCAATGCCGGAAAATTTCTTACCGTCGATCGTCATGTCGTTGCGGCCGGACAATTCAGCTTGAATTCCCAGCTCTTTTAGTGCTTCCATGACAGGAAGGGTGAAAAGTGCGAAGTCCAATTCCTTCAGATCCTGCGCATCGGAGACGATGGAGAAGTTCAGGTTTCCGAGGTCATGATAAACTGCCCCTCCCCCTGTCTCTCTACGAATAACAGTGATGCCGTGATCTTCTACATATCGCGCATTGATTTCGGCGGAGGTGTTCTGATTTCGTCCTACGATGATGGCGTTGTCGTTGCGCCACAGGAGCACGTAATCATCGTCACGCAGATTCTCAAACACCCATTCCTCAAAGGCTAAGTTATATGCCGGATCAGTCGATTCATTTCGAATATACTTCATCAGTTACCTCTTTGTGTCTGTTTTCTAAGGTTTCTCTGGGCGACCGAGAGCATCAGCTTGATACGGTTGAGCTGATTGACTTCGCTGGCGCCCGGGTCGTAGTCGATCGGGAAAATATTGCTCGAAGGATAGAGTTTGTTCAGTCCTTTGATCATCCCTTTCCCCGTTATATGGTTGGGCAAACAGGCAAACGGCTGTAGGCAGAGAATGTTGGGAACACCCTCTTCAAGCAGGTCTATCATCTCCGCTGTCAGGAACCACCCTTCTCCGGTCTGATGACCAAGCGAGAGAAGTTTCTTTGCGCCTTTTGCCAGTTGATCGATGGGTTTTGGCGGATGGAATCGCTTGCTGTTTTTGAGCGCATTCTTCATGTCTTTTCTGATGTATTCGATAGCGGCAATGCTGAGATTGCCCATCACTTTTGCCTTAAAGCTGCCAGAAAGCTTCTCGTAACGGAAGTTCCCGTTATATGCAGAGTACAATAAGAAATCTGTCAGGTCGGGTACGACAGCTTCTGCTCCTTCGCTCTCCAGAAGATCCACGACGTTATTGTTTGCCGTGGGATGATATTTGACGAGGATTTCTCCGACGACACCTACGCGGGGTTTTTGAATGTCTTCATAGATCGGAAGCTCGTCAAAATCTCTGACAATCGCCTCCACATTTTTCTTGAAGTTATATCCTCCGACGCGGAGCTCTTCCATCAGTCGTCTCTCCCAGTACTGGTGGAGCGCATTGGCACTTCCAGCTTCCAGTTCATAGGGTCTGACGCGATAGAGCAGTCTCATCATCAGGTCTCCATAAAGGGTCGCATGCAACATGCGCACGAGTGTCTTTATGTCTATGCTAAAACCTGGCTGTTTCTCCATCCCAAGGACATTGGCGGAGAGAATGGGAATATGCTCCATCCCGGCGTCAATGAGCGCCTTCTTAATAAAGGCGATGTAGTTGGTCGCGCGACATCCTCCACCTGTCTGAGAGATCATGACAGCTGTCGTGTCAAGGTCGTATTCACCGCTTTTTAGTGCCTTCATAATCTGGCCGATCGTAATAATGGATGGATAACAGGCATCATTGTGAACGTAGCGCAATCCCACATCAATCGCTTTTTTGTCCGTTTCCGGAAGCACTACGACACGGTATCCCCCACTCTCTATGGCGGCTTCGAGCATCGTAAAATGAATCGGTGACATCTGTGGACACAAAATGGTATGCGTCTTTTTCATCTCTTTTGTAAAGATGGCTCGCTGCGGAAGTGGATGCGGTGCATGTACCTTAAAGCCTTTTTCTTCCCGCGCCTCCATGGCAGCAAGAAGAGAGCGGATGCGAATGCGAAGCGCCCCGAGATTGCTGATCTCATCGATTTTTAGCTGCGTATAGATTTTCCCCGTTCGCGCCAGAATCTCCTGCACCTGATCGGCCGTCACGGCGTCAAGTCCGCAGCCAAAGGATACGAGCTGTACGAGCTCCAGGTCATCTTGTCCTGAGACAAAGCTTGCGGCGCGATACAGGCGGGAGTGATACACCCACTGATCTACGACACGCAAAGGTCTTTCAATCGGTGTCAGATGGTCAAGGCTATCTTCTGTAAAGACTGCCAGTCCCAATGCGTGAATCATCTCCGGCACACCGTGGTGTACTTCCGGATCGAGGTGATAAGGTCGCCCGCTTAAAACGATTCCTTTTTTGCCCATTCGGCGCATGGTCTCCAAGGCTTCTTCGCCTTTTTGATGGATATCATCTTTGAAACGGCGCGCTTCTTTATACGCTTCGCGAAGAGCGGCGGCAATCTCAAAACGAGGAATCTGCTCTTTTTTCAGTTCCACCAACAGACGGTCTTCCAGTCGCTTCGCGTCATCAAGCGGAAGGAAGGGACTGAAAAACGTGATCTGCGGATCCTGTAATTCATCGACATTGACACGCAACGTATCCGGGTACGACGTGACAATGGGGCATGAGTAGTGATTGTTCGATCCCTGATCCTCTTTTGGCACAAAGGGAATACAAGGATAAAAGATTTTTTTCACGCCGCGCTTCAACAGGTCCATAATGTGTCCGTGAGCTAACTTGGCTGGATAGCAGACAGACTCTGAGGGAATGCTCTCCATCCCATCCAGATATAGCGCGTGGTTAGAAGGCCTTGAGAGCACGACACGGTATCCCAACTGGGTCAAGAAGGTGTGCCAGAAGGGATAGTCCTCATAGAGATTGAGTACGCGTGGGATACCGATAACACCTCGCTTGGCCTCTTTTTCAGAGAGCGAGCGGTAAGCAAAGGTTCGTTTGTATTTGTAGTCAAACAGATTGGGAAGTTCCGACTTCTTTTTCTCCAGTCCCAACGCTCTTTCGCAGCGATTGCCGGAGATAAAGGTTCTCCCATCGCCAAAGTCGCTAAGGCTTAAGAGACACTGATTGGTGCAGTATTTGCAGTGTTCTGTCCGCACTTCTACCTTTAGCTGGTCAAGTTTTTCTGCATTGAGAAGCGTCGTCCGTTTATCACTTGGATGATCCAGCGCAATCAAGGCTGCTCCAAAAGCACCCATCAGTCCGGCAATATCAGGTCGAATGACCTCACGCTCACTGACAATCTCCATGGCGCGAAGGACGGAGTCGTTATAAAAGGTGCCACCCTGAACGACGATGTTCTTGCCTAGGCTCTCACTGGAGCGAAGGCGAATGACTTTAAAGAGCGCGTTTTTTATGACAGAAAGAGAAATGCCTGCCGAGATGTCTCCCTGGCTACTCCCCTCTTTTTGCGCCTGTTTGACGCGCGAATTCATAAAGACAGTGCATCGCGTCCCCAGATCGACCGGTTTTTTCGCTTCAATGCCCAACATTGCAAAATCACTGACGCTGAGATTGACACTTTTTGCAAAAGTCTCAATAAAGCTGCCGCAACCGGAGGAACAGGCTTCATTCAGTGTGATGGAATTGATCACACCATCTTGAATCTGCATGCTTTTCATATCCTGTCCACCGATATCAAGGACAAAATCCACCTCGGGCAGGAAGTGCTGGGCGCCGCGTACATGCGCAACGGTCTCAATTTCCCCGCGGTCTACCATCAGCGCTTCTTTGATCAGTGCTTCACCATAGCCGGTCACACAGGAGCCGGCAATACGCACGTCAGCAGGCAGAGCTTGATAGAGATCCTTTAGGAAATCCACGACCGACTGCAGGGGCGCTCCCTGATTGGAGCCGTAACTCGAATACAACAGTTCTCCCTCGGTAGACACAAGCGCGAGTTTGGTCGTCGTACTTCCTGCATCGATGCCAAGATAGGCATCTCCCTGGTACGAGGCCAACTCTCTTCTCTTGACCTTCGCTTTATCATGACGCGCCTTAAACAGCGCATAATCTTCTTCGTCTTCGAACAGGGCATCAAGGGTCAGCTCTTCATCTCCGTGTAGGCCATCGAGTGCACAGAGACGATCGTAGATGCACTCGTAATGCTCTCCTTCGTCATCTTCTGTGCTAAGAGCGGCTCCCATTGCCACATAATATTGTGCGTCCTCAGGGAAAATCACCTGCTCCTCTGTCAGCCCCAACGTATCGCTGAAGGCCTCGCGAAGCTCCGACATGTAATGAAGTGGTCCCCCAAGAAGCGCAATGTTGCCGCGGATCGGTTTTCCCTGGGCAAGTCCGCTGATGGTCTGATGGACAACGGCATAGAGAATGCTCGCTGCAATGTCAGATGGAGCAGCCCCTTCATTCAACAGCGGTTGCACGTCTGTCTTTGCAAACACACCGCAGCGTGAAGCGATCGGATAGATCTGCTGATGATCCTTGGCCAGCTCGTTGAGTCCTGCCGGGTCTGTCTTCATCAAAGAAGCCATCTGATCGATAAAGGCACCGGTACCGCCTGCGCAGGTACCGTTCATTCTCTGTTCAAGCGTGTCCGAAATATACGTGATCTTCGCGTCTTCCCCACCGAGCTCGATCGCCACATCCGTTGTGGGAATGAATGTCTCAATAGCTCGAGTACATGCGACCACCTCCTGGACAAAAGGAATCGCCAGAAGCTTTGAAATCGCATAACCTCCGGAACCGGTGATCATAAGTGAGACGCGCACTCCTTTCAGTTCGTCCATTGCAGACGTAAAAATCCGAGTAATCGTCTCGCGAATACTGGAATAGTGACGCATATATTTTTTGAATACTAAGTTAAATTCCTCATCAAGTGCCACTAATTTCACAGTGGTTGAACCGA
>DUVM01000105.1 GCA_012841045.1 Tissierellia bacterium
AAGTCGACAGCTGTGCCTTCACGTTTTTCAACACGCAACTTTTTTTCCTCCATATCTTTATATTCCTTTCAGGACATCGGAATCACTCTTCTTCCTCTCGCCTACTAAATGTAGTCCCTTTGTCCGGGTGGTTGCACTACATATAGTACTTGGCTTCGAGTCTATATGCAAATGATTCTTTTGTAGAACTTGGCGTTCACACCCCTCTATAATGACGGATTCTCAAGCAATATCGACACTTTAAATTGATTTGGAACATGGAAAAACCAGCTGGTAAAAGGTCCAGCTGGTTTCGTTTTCCTCTATTGAAACTTTCTTCTAATATCCTGACAACGCTTGAAATTCCAGCGTTACTTCTCAATTGGCTTCATTGTCGGGAAAAAGATGACATCACGGATAGATGGTGTGTCCGTCAAGAGCATGACGAGTCGATCAACTCCGATCCCCATGCCGCCCGTCGGGGGCATTCCCACCTCAATGGCGGTCAGGAAGTCTTCATCCATTGGATGTGACTCTTCGTCTCCCAGCGCTTTCATCTCCAGCTGAGCAAGGAATCTCTCCCGCTGATCAATCGGATCATTGAGTTCACTGAAGGCATTGGCGATTTCCCATCCATTCATGAACGCTTCAAATCTGTTGGTGATGCGAGGATCGTCAGGATTTTTCTTTGCCAGCGGTGAAATCTCCACTGGATGATACAGGACAAATGTCGGTTGGATGAGATCAGCTTCGCAGAACTCTTCAAACGCGAGATTGATCAAGTGGCCATGCGTCATATATGGCTCTACCTCAAGGTCGAGACTTTTGGCCATTTTGGCGGCCTCTTCTAAATCCTCATAGCTGAAGAAATCAATTCCCGTCTTTTCGATGACCAAGTCATTCATGGAGATGCGTCTCCAAGGGACCTTGACATCGAGTTCTGTGCCTTGGTAATTCACCTTCGTTGTTCCGTATAGCTCTAAGGCCAACGTCTCTACGAGCGTTTCAAGAAGCGACATCATATCTTCATAATTATTATGTGCCGCATAGAGTTCGATCATCGTGTACTCAGGATTGTGCTTGATGGAAATGCCCTCGTTTCGGAACATCTTTCCCATCTCATACACTTTGTCGAAGCCGCCTACTATCAGGCGCTTTAGGAATAGTTCATTGGCGATGCGCAACTGCATATCAAGTCCCAGCGCATTGTGATGGGTCAAAAACGGTCTGGCAGCTGCCCCGCCCGCTACTGTCTGCAAAATCGGCGTCTCAACTTCTAAGTATCCAAGGTCATCCATGAAGCGGCGAATCCCTCGAAGGATCTGATTGCGCTTGAAAAAGACTTCCTTGATTTCGCTGTTGACGATCAGGTCGACGTAGCGCTGTCGATAGCGAAGATCTGTATCTTTGAGTCCATGGAATTTTTCGGGGAGGGTCTGTAGGCATTTTGCAAGAAGCACGATTTCATGTGCTTTGATGGAGCGTTCTCCTTTTTTCGTTGTGAAGACTTCACCGGTCACACCGACGATGTCGCCACGATCAAAGGTCAAAAAATCGGCAAAAGGCTCTTCACCGATCTGATCCTGACGCACATAGACTTGGATGTCCCCTGTGGAATCCATGACGTTGATGAACGACGTCTTGCCCATATTGCGTTTCAACATCAGGCGACCGGCGATGGCCACCTGTTTGCCCTCATATTCTTCGAACTTATCCAAAATATCTTTAACGAAAGAATCTCTTGGATACTTATCGATGACGTAGGGATCTTTGCCCGCTGCCATCAGTTCATTGAGCTTGTCGATGCGGATCTGTCTGAGATCGGTTACCTCTTGTGTCATTTACTGCCCCTTTCTGGCAATCTCCATTATCCTGTATCGGACTTTGCCGGCAGGTGTCTCGATCTCCGCAACATCGCCCACGGCGCGGCCTATCAAGCCTGCACCCAAGGGAGATGCGTTGGATACTTTATGCGTAAAGGGGTCGGCTTCCAAAGCTCCGACGACTTCAAACGTCAAGTTTTCGTCAGTTGCTTCGTCCATCACGACAACCCTTGTACCAATATATACTGTATCATTTGGAATATCATCTTCATCGAGGATAGTGGCGAATTTGATGATATTCTCGAGTTTTTCAATCTGAAACTCATTTTCTGCCTGAGCATTCTTCGCTTCATCATACTCGGCATTTTCAGAGAGATCTCCATAGAGTCTTGCTTCCTTGATTCTCTCTGCAATCTCTTTCTTTTTAACAAGGCGCAGGAACTCAAGCTCTCTCTCAGCTTTTTCAAGTCCCGAACGCGTCAGAATGATTCCTTTATTGTCCATAAAATTCTCGTCCCTCTCCTATAGAATGCAATCATTCTATCCATCAAAGCAGTCTTTGTCAAGGAGAGAAGCCCGACTAGATGATTGGTATTCCTTACTGATTCTAGAGGTGTCTCCGTGTTTAAGGCGCTTGCGTTAAAATGTCGCTAGTGCAACTTAATCTGTCACAACGCTTTCCATTACTTGATATAACTGTTCCTTGGTCTTGGCGCTACAGAGATTTGCCCTTAGTTTGGCACTCCCTCTCATTCCACTAAAGTACTTGCCCGCCTGAGAGCGGAATTCAAGAAGCGCTCGATACAACCCTTTATCTTCTACTATATATTCGAAATGTTTCTTGGCCGCTTGGAGGCGATCCTCCGGGGTGACAGGCAGTGGCTCTTTCCCCTCAGCAAACCACCCGGAAATATCGCGAATCAAGAAAGGGTTACCCACAACCCCTCGCGCCACCATCAAACCATCCACACCATAGATGGACTTTTTATTCTTTGCATCTTCGAGCGTATAAATATCCCCGCTCCCAATGACCGGTATGGATACGCTTGCCTTTACTTTTGCTATCTCATCCCAATCCGCTTCTCCCGTGTAGAATTGATCTGCCGTTCTTCCATGAACCGTCACAAAAGACGCTCCTGCCATTTCGCTGGCGCGAGCAATTTCCACGGCATTGATCGTATTTTTTGTCACTCCCAATCGCATCTTGAGACTCACGGGCTTGTCCGTGGCGTTGACGATTGCATGGACTATATCAAAAACAAGGCTCGGTCGGCGCATCAAAGCGCTTCCTTCCCCATTTCTCATGATCTTCTTTGCGGGGCATCCAGCATTGATATCTAGGATCTCAAATGGATATCTCTGGGCGAGGATTTGCGAGGCACACGCCATGGTCTGCGGTTCACTACCAAAGAGCTGCAGACCAAGAGGGTGATCTGTTGGATGACTTTCTGCATAGGCAAATGTCTGTTCATTTTCATACACAACTGCCTTGGCAGATATCATCTCTGTAAATGCAAGTTCCAACCCCATCTCACGTGCAAGACGGCGAAATCCGGCATCAGTATACCCTGCCATGGGGCCCAAGGCCAATTGTGAGGGATAGTGGACTCCAGCTATTGTCATTATCGTATCTCCGGGTTGTTTTATTTCATCTTCATCTATATCATTTCTCGTGGCGTCTAACCGAGTCATTTCTTTGCATTATCAACCTCTCTACGCATTTCAGTGATTCGATTTGGTCAGAATGCAATGCGTCCATATTCTTCACCATATAATGCTTAACTCTTTTCTATTCTATCAAAAAAACCTCCCATAGGGAGGTTTACTTTTGCATGAGCTGCCGTGCAGCTTCGTAGGGGTCGATTTCTTTTTTTACCATCTCTTCCAGTAAGCGCTTGTAGCGATCGTCGCTGGTGACCCTCGCCACCATTTTGTCCCGAAGGATCGCCAGAAGTGCCTCCTGGACATTTCGTTTTCTGCGCTCTTCGAGTCTTTTATTCTTTTCCTGAAATGTCCGGTGCTCATCGATAGCTTCTACCAGCTCTTTGAGCCCTTCTTTCTCTGTTGCGCTCACCATCCGAACCGGGGGTCTCCATTCTTTTGGTGGCAGGAAACTCAGCATCGCTTCCAGTTCGATCTTCGTTCGATCAGCGCCTGGGAGGTCACTTTTGTTAATGGCAAACACATCTCCGATCTCCATAATCCCGGCTTTCATTGTCTGAATATCATCGCCAAGACCTGGAACCATCACCATGAGCACTGTATCAGCCAATTTGACGATTTCCACCTCGCTTTGACCGACACCTACTGTTTCGATAAAGAGAATGTCGGCTCCACAGGCATCAAGCACCATAACTGCTGAGTGAGTGGCAGCGGAAAGGCCGCCAAGCTGTCCTCTTGTGCCCATCGATCGGATGAACATTTGAGGGTGCGTGCTCAGTTCGTTCATGCGGATGCGGTCCCCGAGGATACTTCCCCCACTGAATGGGCTTGTCGGATCGATGGCTATGACGCCTACTCGCTTTCCCATGTCAATATAGACTCTCGAAAGAGCATCTGTCAGTGAGCTCTTCCCCGCTCCCGGGGGACCGGTAATGCCAATAATGTATGCTTGGCCGGTTTTCTTATATATGTCCTGTAGAATTTCTTCATGACCCGGCAGGGCATTTTCTACAGTCGTGATCATCTGGGCTATTTTTCGCCGATCCTGCCAGACTTTTACATTGTCAGCCATTTATTTCTTCACATTTTCCTTTATAAAAGAAACAGCTTCCGTTGTCGGTGTGCCCGGAGTAAATACGGCTGCTACACCATTTTCTTTGAGAAAGACGATGTCTTCATCAGGGATAACGCCGCCTGCCACAAAGAGCATATCATCAGCGCCTTCTTCCTTCAGCAGCGACTTGATGCGCGGTAAAAGCGTAGCATGAGCTCCTGAGAGGATGCTCACCGCCACCACCTCCACATCCTCTTGAACAGCAGCGGCTACGATCTGCTCCGGTGTCTGGCGCAGACCGGTATAAATCACTTCCATTCCGGCATCCCGGAGGGCGCGGGCAATCACTTTCGCTCCGCGATCATGTCCATCGAGGCCGGGTTTTGCGACTAATACGCGAATGGGTCGTTCCACAGTTCCTCCTTATATAATCACTGATTGCTGATACTCACCGAAGACATCGCGCATAACATCAGCGATTTCTCCGAGGGTTGCATACGTTTTTACTGCTTCGATGATCGCCGGCATGACATTCTCATCGCCTTGACAGACCACTCGAAGTTTCTCAAGCGCTGCATCAACGGCTTCATTGTCACGCTCTTCGCGAAGCGCTTTTAGCTTCGCCTTCTGTGACTCTCCAACGGAGAGATCTACCCGCAGAAGACCCTTGGGCGAAGGCTCGTCCACATGATATTTGTTGACGCCGACGACTATGTTGTCGCCTTTTTCAATATCTACTTGATAGCGATACGCCGCGTCCATGATTTCGCGCTGGATAAAGCCTGCGTCAATGGCACGAGGTGCTCCCCCCATGTCATCGATTCGCTGGATATAATCCATCGCCTCGTCTTCGATTTCTTTTGTTTTTGCTTCTATATAATAGCTTCCTGCCAGCGGATCCACCGTATTGGTCACGCCGGACTCGTAGGCAACGATCTGTTGGGTTCGAAGGGCGGTCTGCACGGATTCCTCTGTCGGAAGCGCAAGCGCCTCGTCTTTACTATTGGTGTGTAGACTCTGCGTTCCCCCTAGGACGGCGGCCAAAGTCTGGATGGCCACGCGTACGATGTTGTTTTCCGTCTGCTGCGCTGTCAGCGTACTGCCGCCGGTCTGCGTGTGGAATTTCATCATCATACTCTTGGGGTCTTTTGCTCCGAAACGCTCTTTCATGATACGAGCCCATAGTCTGCGAGCAGCACGGAATTTGGCCACTTCTTCAAGCAAGTCGTTGTGTGCGTTAAAGAAGAAAGACAATCTCGGGGCAAAGCTGTCAATTTCGAGTCCTGCTTCCAGAGCGGCTTCCACATAGGCGATGCCGTCTGCTAGCGTAAAACCGACTTCCTGCGCTGCTGTTGAGCCCGCTTCACGGATATGATAGCCGGAAATGCTGATCGTATTCCATGAGGGCACCTCTTTTGAGCAGTAGGCGAAAATATCAGTGATTAATCGCATGGAGGGGTCTGTGGGGAAAATATATGTTCCTCGCGCAATATACTCTTTGAGGATATCATTTTGAATGGTTCCTCTGAGCTTCGCCTTTGGAACTCCTTGCTTCTCTCCCACAGCGATGTACATGGCAAGCAAAATAGATGCAGGGGCATTAATCGTCATGGAGGTGGACACTTTGTCCAGCGGAATGCCGTCAAACAAGGTCTCCATGTCTTTCAAAGAATCAATGGCTACGCCCACTTTTCCCACTTCCCCTTCGGCCAACACGTGGTCAGAGTCGTATCCGATCTGCGTCGGCAGGTCAAAGGCAACAGAAAGTCCACTCTGCCCCTGATCTAGGAGAAACTTGTAGCGTTTATTTGACTCTTCAGCGGTAGCAAATCCCGCATACATGCGCATGGTCCAGAGGCGTCCTCGATACATATTCGGTTGCACGCCTCGCGTGAACGGGTAGCTCCCCGGGACTCCAATATCCTCTATGACATCTAGCTCTTCTACATCTAATGGTGTGTAGAGGCGATTCACTTCCGCCTTGCTGGCGGTGTAAAAGACACTCCTTCGTTCAGGAAAACGCGTCAAGTTTCGCTCGACTCTTTCGTCGTATTTTTCCATAACTTCTTGGAACGCCTGCCGCTGTTCCTTGTTCATGAAACTCTTTCCTCCTTTTTCTGTTCCCGCAGTATTGAGAGTCTGTGACTCTGTCTATTCGAGTATATCATAATGCCCCCTACAAAAGAATATCGTTTGCAACTATTCCTGCATCTTGTTCATTTTTTAGGCATTTGAAAGAATTCATGCATCCCCTTTTCTCCTTCACATTTTCTATCTGTCGGAGGTAAGGTAATCATTTTTCTGTCAGAAGGTTGCTTCGCTACTTCTAAGAGAAAAGAAGACGACAAAAAGGGTTTCTCAACAAAAAAAGGCCAGTATCTCTACTGGCCTTTTTCTTCAAACTAGCTAAGTTGTAGCTCTGCCACGCTCTCTGCGATAGCATCTGCAAGGTCGTCTAGCTCGGCTTCCTTGTCGTCATTAAGGGCGCTGGTCACCGTCACTCTACCGCTGAGGACATCGATGTACTTCATCTCGTTATCCAAGAACTCTTCCATGAGATCTCCTGATTTTGGAGCCCAGGTGCCATTTTCAAGAATAGCAAAGGTTCGATTTTGGACATTGAGAGCTTTCATATCCATCAGATAATTGTGCATGACGGGGTAGATGCCCAGGTTATAGGTGACAGAGGCTAAGACAATGTGGCTCAGTCTAAACGTTTCTGAGATCAGATAGGAAACGTGCGTGTTTGAGACATCATAGACCCAAACATTGTTGACTCCTCGTTCGCACAGTTTCGAAGCAAGCGCTTGAGCCGCATACTCGGTGTTGCCGTACATAGAGGCGTAGGCGATCAGGACACCTTTTTCTTCCGGTTCATAGGTGCTCCACTTGGTATATTTCTCTAGGATGTAGCCTAGATTTTCTCTCCACACCGGCCCGTGCAAGGGACAGATTCTTTTGATTTCAAGTGTCCCCGCCTTTGCCATCAGCGCTTGGACAAAGCTGCCGTATTTGCCGACAATGTTAGTGTAGTATCTTCTCGCTTCATCGATCCAGTCGCGGTCAAAGTCCACTTCATCTGCGAAGAGCTTTCCATCAAGAGCGATAAATGAGCCAAAGGCATCGGCACTGAAGAGCGTTCCGTCGGTCAGATCGAATGAAACCATCGCCTCTGGCCAGTGAATCATCGGCGCCTCGACAAAAGCGATTTGATGTTTTCCTAAACTGAGTGTGTCGCCTTCTTTTACTTCTACGGTTTCAACGTTGTCTATGCCAAAGCCGTACTGATGCATCATCAGAAATGCTTTTTCCGTGCTGACTACTTTGACGTCGGGGTATCGTAAGATAATCTCTTCTATAGAAGCCCCATGATCAGGTTCCATATGATTGATGATCAGATAGTCTAATTTCCTATCTCCTAACACGGAACGTACGTTAGAGACCAATTCACGAGCAATCGACCAGTCGACCGTGTCAAAGAGTGCCGTCTTTTCATCGACCAGCAGATAAGCGTTATAGGAAACTCCTCTGGGAATCGGGTGAATGTTTTCAAAAAGTTCAAGGCGGTGATCGTTTCCACCAACCCAATATAAATTGTCTGTTACGTTTCTTACGCAGTACATGCCATCCTCCTATCTTCTGACTTCAGGGACAAATGTTTCGATGAAGTTGGTTTTCTCTTCCCCACATTCGGGGCAAATCCACTCATCCGGAAGCTTTTCAAAGAGCGTTCCTTCAGAGATATCCGCCGTCTCGTCTCCTAGAGAAGCGACATACTCATAACCGCAGCCATTACAGACATAGGTCTTGTAACTGGGTGCCAATTTCTTTGGTTTCGAGCGCTTCATCTTCTTCATCGGAGGAGCCGGTGTCTTCTCGCCCGTGTCAAGTGCTTGAATGAGGAGTGGCATGATCTCATGAATATCTCCTACAATGCCATAGTCACAGTTGGCAAATATCGGCGCTTTCGCATTTGTATTAATAGCTACAATCGTGGCGGCATTGCGAATCCCTTTGAGATGCTGTCCTGCACCTGAGATACCGCAAGCGACGTAGAGGTTTCCATTGAATGTCTGTCCAC
>DUVM01000017.1 GCA_012841045.1 Tissierellia bacterium
TATCGAGTGGATGCGTGTATGAAAGAAGATCTTTGGAATGGCGTACAGGGAGAGCACGCCTCCAATTTAGGAGGCTTGATTGCCAGCGCGTTGGCAGAGCCGCTCGGCATTCCTGCGTTCATTGTCGATCCGGTATCCGTCGATGAATTCCACGATGTCGCTCGCCTCAGCGGCCTAGATGTCATTCCAAGAAAGAGCCTCTTGCACGCGCTCAATATCCGCTCCACCGCCCGAAAAGCTGCGGCGGATCTGGGAAAGCAGAT
This sequence comes from Tissierellia bacterium, assembly GCA_012841045.1. Taxonomy (GTDB): domain Bacteria; phylum Bacillota; class Clostridia; order Peptostreptococcales; family Acidaminobacteraceae; genus DUVM01. The sequence goes on from DUVM01000017.1 coordinate 264, forward strand.
GGAAGCGTGCCGCTTCATCGTGGCGCACTTAGGAGGGGGCTTTTCGATTGTCCCGATGGAAAACGGGAAGATGATCGATGCCAATAACGCCAATGAAGAAGGGCCCTTCTCACCGGACCGTTCAGGAAGTCTCCCCAGTTATTCCCTGGCAAAACTTCTCTTTTCCGGACACTTTCAAGATTTTCTTGAAGCGAGAAAAATCATCAACGGACAGGGAGGACTGGTTGCCTACCTTGGGACCAGTGATGTTCGCGAAGTCGAGCGCCGCGTGGAGACAGGCGATAAGAAAGCAAAGCTTGCTTTGGACGCCATGATCTATCAGATTGCGAAGTACATTGGAGCTATGGCTGCGCCGCTAAAAGGGCAAGTCGATGCCATCATCTTGACAGGAGGCATTGCCTACAGCGCGTATGTCACAGCAGAAATAGAGAAAAGGGTGCGCTTTATTGCCCCGGTGAAAAGCTATCCGGGTGAAAATGAAATGGAAGCTCTGGCTTTAGGAGCCCTGCGGGTATTGCAGGGACTAGAGCCTGAAAGAAACTACGAGAAAGAGGTGAACAATGATTCGACACTTTGAGACGATTTTGGAGGAAGCTCGCAAGTCACAAGGGGTGCGCATTGCCGTCGCCAACGGGGCCAATGACGAGGTCCTAGAAGCGGTGGACATGGCGCATCGCGAAGGCATCGTAGAAGCGATTCTGGTGGGCGACTCCTTGAAGACAAAAGAGATCATGCAACAGCATGGAATCAATCCCGATGAATACACCTTTGTAGAAGCGAGTAGCCTGCAGGAATGTGCTAAAAAAGCCGTCCAGCTCGTGCATGACGGAAAAGCGCAGATTCTGATGAAGGGCTTGGTCGACACGGGCATTTTGATGAAAGAAGTCCTCAACAAAGAATATGGACTTAGAAAAAGCTCATTGCTGAGCCATGTGGCGGTGCAGGAAGTGCCCCGCTATCATAAGCTTCTTGTGATCACCGATGCCGCGATGAACATCGCACCGAATGTAGAACAAAAAGCGGAGATCATCCGCAATGCGATGCAAGTGACGCGCGCCCTTCAGATTGAAGAGCCGAAAGTAGCTCTCCTTGCAGCAAAAGAAAAGGTAGATGAAAAAATGCCTTGCACGGTGGATGCGAAGGCACTTAAAGAAATGGATTTTCCTGGGGCCATCGTCGACGGTCCGTTTGCTCTTGACAATGCGATCAGCAAAGAAAGTGCTCGGATCAAGGGACTGGATTCATCGGTAGCAGGTGATGCTGACATTCTGCTGGCGCCCGATATTGAAGCCGGGAACATCCTGTATAAGACACTGAACTTTCTTGTAGACACGAAAGGCGCAGGCATCCTCGTCGGAGCGGCAAGTCCCATTGTCTTGACGTCTCGAGCCGATGACGAACCGACCAAACTACATTCCATCGCCCTGGCTGTCCTCATGAGTCAGGTAAAGGAGGACTAATGTTTCGAATCCTTGTGATCAATCCCGGATCGACCTCCACGAAGATTTCCGTCTTTGACGGAGACAAAGAAATCTGCGAGGCGTCCCTTTCCCATGAGATGGAGACCATCAATTCCTTTGAGCGCATTGTCGATCAGGTGGACTTCCGAAGTGATATTGTCTTAGAAGACCTCAAACAGGCGGGGATCGAGCTTTCTTCCCTGCATGCCGTTGTCGGGAGAGGGGGACTGGTTAACCCCATCACCAGCGGCACGTATCGCGTCAATGATCAGATGATTGCCGATCTGAACACAAATGAAAACGGAGAACACGCGTCAAATCTGGGTGCGATTCTGGCAAGAAAAATTGCCGATCCGCTTGGGATTCCTTCATTTATCGTCGATCCGGTTGTGGTTGATGAGATGGAGGATGTGGCGCGGCTCAGTGGCCATCCGCTTCTTCCTAGACTCAGCATACTGCACGCTCTCAACCAAAAAGCCGTCGGTCGACGCTATGCAAAAGAGCAGGGAAAAAATTATCAAGATCTCCATCTGATTATTGCCCATCTCGGCGGAGGCATCAGTGTCGCTGCGCACAAGAAAGGCCGCATGGTGGACACGAATAATGCCCTTAGCGGGGATGGTCCGTTTTCTCCGGAGAGAGCCGGGGGCGTGCCTAGCTACGCACTGGCAAAACTCTGCTTTGAAGGCGATTGCAGCGAAAATGAAGTGGAGCGCATGCTCGTAGGTAAGGGCGGTTACGTCTCCTATCTTGGCACGAATGACGGGCGCGTCGTATCGAAGATGGTAGAAGAAGGAAACAAAGAAGCGGCGCTGGTGCAAGATGCGCTCGCTTATCAAGTCAGCAAGGAAATCGGAGCCAATGCCGCCGTTCTCTGCGGCGAGGTGGATGCGATCATTCTCACCGGAGGCCTTGCATACAATAAAGACATCACCGACTATATTGCGGAGCATGTCTCGTTTATCGCTCCTGTCACCCTCTATCCGGGGGAAAATGAAATGGAGGCCCTAAACGAAGGAGGACAGCGCGTCCTACGGGGCGAAGAAGATGCCAAAGAATACACCTCGTATTAGTGTCATCGTCGGCCATTACGGCACAGGTAAGAGCGAAATGGCCGTCTCCCTTGCGATGAAACGAAAGAGCGAAGGGAAGAAGGTGGCACTGGGCGACTTGGACATCGTCAATGTCTATTTTCGCTCAAGAGAGAAGGCGGAGGTACTAGAAGAGAAGGGGATTCACGTCGTCAGCTCGACCTTAGGCCATCGATCAGGCCTGGATCTTCCCGCCATCAGCTCAGAGATCAGAAACTACTTTTTTGATCCAGATGCTCAAGTCATCCTCGATGTAGGAGGCGACAAAGCCGGCACGAATGCACTGGTCATGTTTCGCCAAGACGTTTTGAGTGTCGGATACGAAATGATTTTCACCGTCAATGCTTATCGCCCCCAGACTTCAGATCTGGCGGGACTGCTCTATCATCTCGAAGGCATTGAATTTGTCAGCAGACTTACCGTGACAGGACTTGCCGTAACGACGCATCAGCTGAGAGACACGACGGTCTCCGATGTGATGAAGGGATACGACTTGGCCAAACAACTCTCTGAAAAAAGAGGGATCCCCATCCGATATGTCTGCGCTCTTCCGCATGTTCTTCAGGAACTACCTGAAGATCTAGAAGGAGAGCAAATCCCAATTGGAATGTATCTTCGTGAAGAATGGATGTGAGGAGGAAAAATATGGCAGCCAAAGGAAGAGTTACTTTTTCCCAAGATCAATGCAAGGGCTGTGGACTGTGTGTAGATGTCTGCCCGGTTCATATCCTGGCGCTTGACAGGGAATCTATCAACGCAAAAGGCTATAATCCGGCCTATTGTACCGATCAGGAGAAGTGCATTGCATGCACCAACTGCGCCACAATGTGTCCGGACCTGGTCATTGTCGTGGAACGGTTATAGGAGGAAACATGGCTAAAGTACTTATGAAAGGAAACGAAGCGATCGGAGAAGCCGCCATTCGGGCAGGCTGCCGTTATTTCTTCGGATACCCCATCACCCCGCAGAGTGAATTGCCGGAGTATATGTCCCTGCACCTCCCAAAAGCCGGCGGTGTGTTTCTCCAGGCAGAAAGCGAAATTGCCGCCATCAACATGGTGTACGGCGCGTCCGGTAGCGGCGCGCGTGTGATGACGGGCTCATCGACGCCCGGCATAGCCCTCAAACAAGAAGGGATCAGCTACATTGCCGGCGCACAGCTTCCCTGTGTCATCGTCAACATGATGCGCGGTGGCCCGGGATTGGGCTCGATCCAACCAGCGCAGTCAGACTATAATCAGTCGACAAGAGGGGGAGGAGGCGGAGACTACAGACTCTTAGCCTATGCCCCAGCGTCCGTCCAGGAGATGGTCGATTACGTGCAATTAGCTTTCGATAAGGCCGATGAATACCGCAATCCGGTGCTTGTCGTCGGAGACGGCGTCATCGGACAGATGATGGAACCTGTCGAGTTTCGAGCGACGGCGGCGAGCGATTTACCGCCAAAAGACTGGGCTACGACGGGCACAGGGGGAAAACGACCTCCGAACATCATCAATTCACTGTATCTCGATGCAGAAGAGCTCGAACGGCACAATATTCATCTCGCAGAAAAATACAACAGGATAAAAGAAAACGAACAGCGCTGGGAATCTGTCGGATTAGAAGGTGCGGAGCTGGTGATCGTCGCCTATGGAACGACAGCTCGCATCGCCAAAAGCGCGATGGAAAATCTCAATCGTCAGGGAAAAAAGATCGGTCTGTTGCGCCTCATCACACTCTGGCCTTTTCCTGAAAAAGGATTTGCCGAGCTAGACGAAGCGACGAAGGATCTCTTAGTCGTGGAGATGAGCATGGGGCAGATGGTAGACGATGTGCGCATCGTCAATGAAGGAAAAAGAGGGGTTCACTTTGTCGGACGCTCCGGCGGTGTCATTCCCTCTACAGCCCTAGTGGAAGAAAAGATTCTTGAGATCCTGGAAAGGAGTGAATAATGGCTGTCGTATTTGAACGCACAAAAGGCCTGACGCCGATCAGCACGCACTACTGCCCGGGATGCACCCACGGCATCATTCACCGCCTCACCGCTGAAGCGATGGAGGAGCTGGGTGTCCTCGATCAAGCCATCGGTGTGGCCCCGGTAGGTTGCTCGGTGCTGGCATATAAGTATTTTAACTGTGACATGCACGAAGCAGCGCACGGACGCGCTCCGGCAGTAGCTACCGGCATCAAACGCGTACTCCCCGATAAATTTGTCTTTACCTATCAAGGAGATGGGGACCTGGCCTCGATCGGCACAGCGGAAATCGTCCATGCGGCGCATCGAAGCGAGAACATCTCCGTCGTCTTTGTCAACAATGCCATCTACGGCATGACAGGCGGCCAGATGGCGCCGACCACGCTTGCGGGTCAGCGCACCACGACATCTCCTCTGGGAAGAGACCCAGCCCACGCCGGCTATCCCATCCGCATTTCGGAGATGCTTGCCACCATTCCGGGCGCCACGTTTATTGAGAGAGTCGCTGTGGACTCTCCGGCAAATGTTCGTAAAGCAAAACGCGCCATCAAACGGGCGTTTGAGATTCAGCTGGAAGGCAAAGGGTTTTCACTTGTGGAAGTGCTTTCCACCTGCCCCACCAACTGGGGCATTGAGCCGCCGAATGCTCTCAAGTGGCTGAAAGAAAATATGATTCCTTATTATCCGCTTGGAAACTTCCGCGACGCGACAAAAGAGGAGGTCTCTGATGGTCAATGAACGAACCATTTTGGCAGGTTTTGGCGGCCAAGGCGTGATGCTCATGGGGCAGCTTCTGACGCAGGCGGGTATGATCGAAGGAAAAGAAGTCTCTTGGCTTCCTTCTTACGGACCGGAGATGCGCGGTGGCACGGCAAACTGCGGTGTCATCGTCCAGACGGAGCCGATCAGCTCCCCCGTGGTGGAAGGAAATGCTACCTCTGAAATTATGATGAACACCCCGTCGTTAGATAAGTTCGAAAAGGACCTGGTGCCGGGAGGAAAGCTTCTGATCAATTCTTCCCTGATCAGCAAAAAAGCGAGCCGCGACGATGTGGAGGCGTACTATATTCCCAGCAGCGACATCGCCAATGAACTCGGTGATACGCGCATCGCCAACATGGTCATGCTCGGCGCTTTTGTCGAACTGACCGGTGCGGTAGAGCCTGAGAGCATCTTCCAAGCGCTTGAGAGTCGTTTGGGCTTGGCAAGAGCCCATCTCATGGACATCAATAAACAAGCGTTTGCCCGCGGTGCAGCCTGTGTGAAGGAACAGAGAAACTAGATGGGTAAGTACTTCGGGACAGACGGGGTACGAGGGGTCGGAGCGGAGGACCTGAGCAATGAGCTTGCCTATGCTCTGGGTCGCTTTGGCGCCTATGTTCTGACCAGAGATCAAAAGGAGCGTCGTCCAAGAATTTTAGTGGCTAAGGACACACGCATCTCCTCTGACATGCTAGAAGCCTCGCTAAGCGCTGGGGCTATGAGTGTCGGAGTGGATGTTGCCTTGGGCGGTGTCCTACCGACACCGGCAGTGGCTTTTCTCGTTCGTGACAACGGATTTGACGCCGGCATCGTCATCAGCGCCTCGCACAATCCCTTTGAGTTCAACGGGATTAAGTTCTTCAGCAGCACCGGCTACAAACTGCCCGATGAAGTGGAAGAAGAAATCGAAGCGTATATCGACGGAGAAAAGACCATCGAGGAGACGTTTTCACATGAGAATCTGGGCAGATATATTTCTTCGGACCTTCTGACCCGGAATTATCAGAAGCATCTTCTGGAGGTGCTTCACGATGATCTGACGGGAATGAAAATTGCCCTGGACTGTGCCAATGGGGCCACCAGCGCCTTAGCTCAGGAAGTGTTTGAGTTTTCCGGTGCGCAGGTACACATCATCCATCACTCACCCGATGGCATCAATATCAACGACCAATGTGGCTCTACCCACATGGAAGATCTGAGCGAGATCGTTCGAAGCGGTGAGTATGACCTGGGCTTGGCGTTTGATGGCGACGGAGACCGCTGTCTCGCAGTGGACGATACAGGTGAAATCGTCGATGGCGACCGAATCATGGCGATCATCGGATTGCAGATGAAGCAGAACAATCTTCTGAAGCAAGACACGATTGTCGCGACGGTGATGAGCAATATCGGCTTTCGCTCATTTGCCAGCCAACAAGGCATCCATGTCCTGCAGGCACCTGTGGGTGACAGATACGTCTTAGAAGAGATGCTAGCCGGAGGGTATACGCTCGGAGGAGAGCAGTCGGGTCACCTGATTTTTATCGATCATTCGACGACAGGCGACGGGATGCTGACAGGCCTTCTACTGTGTGAAGCGGTGAAAAAGAGCGGGAAACCGCTCAGTTACTGGAGAGAAGAAATCCCCCGCTATCCACAGGTCATTGTCAATGCGCGCGTCCCTGAGGAACGAAAAAAATCATACCTTGAAAATGAGGTGATTCGGGAGGCGGTGGAGAGATTCGAGAATGAATTCAATCAAGACGGCCGCGTCCTCATCCGCCCGTCGGGAACGGAGCCCCTTCTTCGCGTGATGCTCGAAGGAAAAGAAGAAGAGGTCATCCGAAGAAAAGCGCAGGAGCTTGCCGCTCTGATGGAAGAACAACTGAATGAATAACAAAAGACGCCCTTCCGGGCGTCTTTACTTGTCATATGCGTTCATAGTAGAGAATGCCATCTTCAAGGGTCTGACGGATCAGGCCTTTTTCTTTTAGATGAAAGAGATGCGCGTGCGCTTCCCCTGCTGCAAACCATTTCTGGCTCTTGGGAAAATCATCCCAGTTTCTCGCGCGGATATCCCACTGAAGTCGGGAAGTAATATCTCGGACGGTGGATTTTCCGATCTTGCCCAAGATCTCAAGAGCTTCGGCCAGACGATGTTCGTGATGGACTTCGATCTCCTGGATTCTTCGAAGATAGTCTTCAGGGAGTTGACGGTGAGAGCTAAATACTTGTTTGACGAACATGTTTTTTGTCTTATGCAAACTCTTCAAGTATTTTCCCAGTGCATCGCCAAAGTCCTCGCCCCAATACGTGATATTGGGCGTAATGCTCTCGAGAATGTGGTCTCCGCTGAATAAAAGGCCGTGTTCAGGCTCATACAGCGCTTGGAGTCCGGGTGTATGTCCCGGAAACTCGACGATTTGAAATGTATAAGGGCCTGCCTGAATCTGATCTCCTTCTTCGGTCAGTTGGATCGACACCATCGACTTTGGACGGTAGACATAGCCGGGGTGGTCGGAGATCTTCAGTCCGTCAGCAGCTAGGCCTTGCATCTTTGCATCTTTTTCGAGTTCCTTCCAATAGGCGCTGTCGTCTTTTAAACTGTCTTCGAGTATGGTCGCGTCCACTCGTCCCATCAGGATCTTCACGCCTTTTTCTTCGAGTCTCGAGGCGAGACCCGTATGATCGGAGTGGAGGTGGGTAAGAAATAGGCGCAGGGTCGAGGGAGCAATATCGAGCTCTTTGAGCGCTTCCATCACGACGGACATATTCTCATCGGTGTCGAATCCTGAGTCGATCAACAAGCTTTCTTCGCCTTTGATAATGTAGGCGTTCAGGGCTTTTAAGGGATTATTCCGTAAAGGGATATCAAATTGATAAATACTTGGGTATATTTCTTTTAGCATCGCTTCCTCCTGTGCATGTCGTCATTTCCTATACTACTACCCTTTTTCGGGCGTATGGGAACTAGAGGCGTAACATAGTTGTGTTATAATAGCTGATGGCTTTGGAAGCCTTGATAAAAAATGATGAAAATACTGCGTTTGTCTAGCAAAGAATTGGGACAGACGATATTCTTTCGCCGATGCGACTAAAGGACTCGTCGCGGGTGCGATGTAGATTAGATTTTAGATAGGAGTACGATCGTGTTAGTTGATTCGCATCTTCACACGCACTATTCAAGTGATTGCCAACTCTCTCCCCGCCAAGTGGCTGAACAGCTAAAAATCATGGGACTGAAAGGCGTGATCACCGATCATTATGACTTTGATCATACAGAAGGAGACCATTTCACCTTTGACGTGGAGGAATTTCTCGAAGACACATTGATCAAGAGACAAAAAAATCTAGGACGAGGCATTGAGATGGGTCTTCGTCCGGAACTCAGAGAACGATTTGAAGGATTTGCCGCTCGAAAGGAATTTGACTGCCTTTTGGGTAGTGTGCACTATGAGTATCGAGAGGGGGTACTCTTCGACTTCACCAAATCTCATGGTTTGGGGTTAGTAGATTTTTACACGAAATACTGGAGAAGCATGGTGGATGCCGTCGAGGACAACGGCTATATCCATGTGTTTGCGCATGTGGATTATCCGACGCGCTATATCGGCGAATACGGAGGAGATATTCCACTGGGCGCCGTCGCCAACTTGATTCAAGAGTGTTTTCGCATCATGGCCAGAAAAGAGATCTCTCTGGAACTCAATACCAGAAGACTCAACGAACGCCAGGCGCGGCTTCAGTGGCAGTGGCTGCTTCGCGCCTTTAGAGAATCCGGAGGGGAAACCGTCACCTTTGGTAGCGATGCGCACACCCTCCAGGCGATCGGGCGACATTTCGATGTGGCTCTTGAGCTGGCAAAAGAGGCCGAGCTGACGCCTGTATATTACAAAGACGGCATGGCGTATCCGATGAGCAAATAGGAGAAAGTCCTGTGAGAAAAAAAGGTCGCCTGATCATTTTTTTACTTCTTGCGTACGCTTTGACGTATGCAGTGTTTCGATATGTCTTTGATGTCAGCGGGATCTATCCCCTATATACACCCGGATGGACGAGCAGACATTTTCTATGGGTGGCAGCGCTCGTGTCGATCGGCGTAGCGCTACTGGGATTCTTCAAGACAGCGATTTTTTCGTTTGCAGGCTTTCTTCTGGGAAACGTCCTTGGAGAACTCTTCGGAGGGCTTTGGAGTAAACCACCGCAGTTTCTTCACTATGGCTGGCTGATCTGTATAGTGGTATTTGTTCTTGCCGCTCTGATGGGCTACTCTTTGGATAGGCGCGCGAAGAGTCAAAAGTAAAAGAAGAAGAAAGAGAAATGTAAAACAGCCACAAGTGAATTGTGGCTGTCATTTTCTTAAAAAGACTTAGGCATTGGCTTCTAGATATTTTAGAATGTCGTCGACGGTTTTGACGTTTTGAATGGCCTCGTCGGGAATTCTTCGCTCCAGAATATCTTCAATATTGAGAATCATCTCGGCGGCATCGATGGAGTCGGCGCCCAGATCTCCCTGAAGATCGGTCTCGCGGGTGATGGTGGAGGGGTCGACCGACATCTGTTCGGCGATGATCGCCACAACCGTTTTAAATAAATCCATTATTCTTGTTCCTTTCCCCAGGCTTCATACAGTTCGGCTACGAGCGTTTTCTGCGCTTCATATTTTATCATCATTTCCTGGACACTGTGCCCCTCATTATAAATACTGGGCTCAGCGAATGCAAGTTCCATTTGTTGCAGTTTTTCTTCCTCCTCGAGCAGCCTCTCTTCCAGTTCTTCTATCTTTTTGTTTTTTTCGGGCGACTTTTGCTGCTGTGCTTTTCGAGAGGGCTTTTTGACGGGACGCTGTTCTTTTTCTTCAAGCGTTTCCTGTGAAGCCATCCATTCTTTATACGTCCCTTCAAATAACTCCCACTGGCCGCCGTCTTTGAGAATCAAGAGGCGCTGGGCGATGCGATCGACAAAGTACCTGTCATGGCTTACGACAATCAGTGTTCCCTGATAGCGAAGAAGCGCCTCTTCCAAGGTTTCTTTTCCGGGAAGATCGAGGTGATTTGTCGGCTCGTCAAGAAGGAGCGTATTGTTTTTTCTCAGCATGAGAAGAAGCAGACTGAGTCGCGCTTTTTCTCCACCGGAGAGAGCCGAGATAAGTTTGTGATGCTCTTCTGTATGAAAGAGGAAGGTTGCCAAAAGGTGGCGGATAGCCCCTATCTCCAATGCGGGATACGCCTCATTGACTTGCTCGATGAGCGTCAGCGAGGGGCTGAGGTGATGCTGATGCTGCGAGTAAATGCCCAGGTCCACCTGATCGCCTCTGTGGATCCAACCGCGAAGAGGCGCTTTGTTGCCGCTTAAAAGATGCAGTAGCGTCGTCTTGCCCGTTCCGTTGTCTCCTATGATGGCCAGACGCTCTCCCCGGTACAGACGCAGGGAAAGGTCTTCAAAGAGAATGCGATCGTCAAATCCCATCGTCAGATCGATCAATTGAAAGACATCTTCTCCGCTCATTCGCCGTTCGCCAAAATCGAGGCGGATGGAGTGGTCAAGCCATAGCGGTCTCTCCGGGACATCCATTTTTTCTATTTTCTTTTCGCGATCTCTTGCGCGGGCGGCAAATTTTTGATTCCTGGCGGCTCTTGCTTCAAAGGTACGTAGCTTTTCCATCTCGGCCTCATACGAGCGCTTAGCTTGGATGTACTCGCGCTTTTCCTGTTCATAGCGGACCCGCTTGAGGGAGACATAGTCAGAGTAATTCCCCGGATACTCTACGCCTTTGCCATTTTCTAGCTCAAAGATGCGATCGACACAGGAGTCGAGAAAATAGCGATCATGCGTAATGAGAAGAAAGGCGCCTGAATAATTGCGAAGATATCCTTCGAGCCAGTGTATGGCGCTTAGATCGAGATGATTGGTCGGTTCGTCGAGAAGGAGAAGGTCGCACGGCTCTGCAAGGAGCCTAGCCAATTCAAGGCGTCGCTTCTCTCCACCGGACAGAAAGGCAATATTCTTGTCGTAATCTTCTTCTAAAAAGCCTAAACCGTTTAAGATGCCTCGCACGCGCGAATAGATACTGTACCCGTCGAGATGCTCAAAGCGAGCAAATACTTGCTCGTATTCGCGCAGCAGGGAAACAGAGTGCGGATCTTCCTTTAATCCCTTGGCGATGTCTTGAAGTCGCGCTTCTAAATCGAGCACCTCTCGAAACGCCTCGAGACAGTAATCATACACACTCATATGGACGGTTTCACTTAGCTGCGCTAAATGCGTCAGTCGAAGACCGGTAGCAAAAGAGATCGTCCCGTGGGCGGGAGTGAGCTCGCGGCGGATCAGACGAAAGAGAGTGGATTTTCCGCTGCCGTTTCTTCCGATGATCCCGATATGATCGCGACTTCTAACAGTGAAATCGACGCCTTTTAAGAGTTCTTTGTCCGCAAAGCGAAAGTGAAGATCGCGGATGGTCACGAGATTTTGCATGCCGTTAGTGTAACACAGTGACGTCCCCCAGTTGTGAAGTATAGTTTATAATTATGATTAGGTTGTTGCTTATTTCATCTTTCTTGGGTATAATCAAACTATTAACAAGTGGGGGAGGAATCTATGAATAAGGGAAGTATCTCTATGGCGGTCATCCGCCGCCTACCGAAATACCACCGCTGTCTTAGCGACATGATAGACAAGGGAATCGAGAGGATTTCAAGTAAAGAACTAAGTGAAACCATTGGGTTTAGTGCCTCTCAGATTCGTCAGGATTTCAATAATTTCGGAAAATTCGGTCAACAAGGATACGGATACAATGTCGAGGATCTCCACAGCGCCATCTCCAATATCATAGGACTGCAACATACATATCGCCTCATTGTCCTCGGTGCAGGAAATCTCGGAGAAGCTCTGGTCAACTTCGGCTTTGAAAAGCTCGGCTTCCAAGTGGATGCTCTATTTGACAACAATACCGAAAAGATCGGGAAAATCGTCCACGGTGTCGAGGTGCTCGATGTCAATATCCTTGAGACGTATATGTCCAAACATCCTGTCGACATCGCCGTCATCACGACGCCGGTGAAGGTAGCCCAGCAGATCGCCGACAGAGTGGTGATCTCCGGTGCCCGCAGCATTTGGAACTTTGCGCCGGTGGATCTGGTTGTCCCGGAAGATGTGATTGTAGAAAACGTGCACTTGGTTGACAATTTGATGACACTTGCCTACCTGCTGAATAGTTAATGGCCAGTTACCACAGGGAAATCAGAAAGTGGCTGGGGATTCTTCTTGATAAATTCTTTTTGGAAGCAGCGTATGACCCAAAGCCCCTTGGTTTGAGCCTCTCGCAGGCATATGTTCTGACCCAATTTCCCGACGGCGCATCATTGACGGAGTATATTCAGTTTTACCGCGTCAAACGCTCAGAAGCCCTATCTCAACTCGATGTGCTGATCAAGAAGGGATTCGTTGAGAAAGTCGAGGATCCGGCAGATCTGCGCAGAAGAAAACTTCTTTTGACAGAAGAGGGAAAGCGTCTGCAGGCGCACCTTCTGCACGAACTCGAAGAGAAGATGGAGTTTATTCTTTCGGGGCTTTCTCACAACGAGGAAGTAGGGATCTTGAAGTTCATCAGTAAGATCAATCAGCTCACAGTGGAAAAATATAAAGTAAATGGGGGAGAGTAATCCCCCATTTTTGTTGAAACAAAAAAAGACGCCTCAGCGTCTTTTCGGGTTTACTGCTGTACAGGTGCTCCTGTCGGGCAAACGTTGGCGCAAGCGCCACAGTCAATGCAAGCATCCTGATCGATGACGTAGATGTCACCTTCCGTGATGCAGTCCACCGGGCACTCGGGCTGGCATGCACCGCAAGCAATGCAGCTATCTTCGATAAAAAATGCCATATGATCCTCCTTATATGTTGATGACCTCATTATAGAAGGCTACAGACTATCTCACAAGGGAGTTAATGAAGATTTTCACAAAAAGCGACTATATAAGAATGGTTCTCAATATAAGTACTGGTTTTACAGATTGATAATAAGTCTTTTGTTAAAAAATATGCTATATTATAAATAACATAACGAACTCGAAGGAGGTCAATCTTGTCCACAGAAGTCTTAAGCCCATTGGAGAATGCTCAACTGCAGGTGAAAAAAGCCTGCGAGACTCTTGGTCTTGATGAGGCAGTGTACGAGCTGCTCAAAGAACCCCAACGCGTCATTGAAATTTCGATTCCAGTGCGTATGGACGATGGCAAAGTCAAGATCTTCAAGGGATGGAGAAGCCAGCATAATAACGCGATCGGACCCTATAAGGGAGGCATCCGTTTTCATCCTGGCGTCAACCTGGAAGAAGTCAAGGCTCTGTCCATCTGGATGACATTTAAGTGTGGCATCGTAGGCATCCCTTACGGTGGTGGAAAAGGGGGCATCTGCGTAGAGCCGCATAAACTCTCAGAACGCGAAATGCAGGAACTCTCCAGAGGGTACGTCCGAGGCATGCATCAAATGCTCGGAGAAAAAAATGACATTCCCGCACCTGACGTGGGCACCAGCGGAAAAGTAATGGGCTGGATGGTCGATGAATACCTCCAACTAAAAGGATCTCAGGAGATCGGCGTCTTTACCGGCAAGCCGCTTGAAATTGGCGGAAGTCGCGGACGCAACGAAGCGACCGGATTTGGCGTAGCCGTCATCGCAAGAGAAGCCGCCGACAAACTGGGGATGGATCTCAAAGAATCAACCGTCGCCGTTCAGGGCTTTGGAAATGTCGGAAGCTTTACCGTCAAGAACTTTGAAAAATTAGGGGCAAAAGTCGTCGCTGTGGCCGAATGGGAGCCTGAAGGAGGCACCTATGCGATCTACAACAAGGACGGATTGTCATTTGAAAAGATGGCAGCGCATGTCGCTGAGCACAAACATCTTCGTGCGTATCCCGACGCGCAAGTGATCACACTGGAAGAGTTTTTTGCCCTCGAAGTGGATATCCTGTGCCCGGCGGCGCTTGAAAACGCCATCAAAGAAGATGAAGCAAAGAGCCTCAACTGCAAACTGATTGTCGAAGCGGCCAATGGACCGACGACACCCCAGGCAGACAAGATCATCAACGAAAAAGGGATCGTACTGACCCCGGATGTTCTCTCAAATGCCGGCGGCGTCACCGTATCCTATTTCGAATGGGTCCAAAATATCTATGGATATTACTGGACAGAAGAAGAAGTGGAAGAGAGAGAAGAGCTCGCCATGGTCTCTGCCTTTAACGACATCTGGGACCTCAAAGAGCAGTACAACTGCTCCGTACGAGAAGCAGCCTATCTCATCAGTGTCAAGAAGGTCGCGGAGGCGATGAAGCTAAAGGGTTGGTATTAACACGTACCATCCATCGAAGATGTAGTAACACACAAAGGAACAAACCGGTGCAACGCATATGCGAGCACCGGTTTTTTAATGATTGAGTCTATCCTTAAACATAAACAACTATGTAGCCATAACTTGAATTACTTCACATAGGTTTTTAAAAACTGAGAAAAGGCATCTGTGAGGAGAGCTTGTCCTTCGTCATTTAGATGCATGCCGTCGTGGCATAGAAGATCTTCGTAATGAGGATGGGAGAGAAAGACACTTCTTGCATCAAAGAGGGGAACACCTTTTCGGGCGGCTGTTTCCATGACGACCTGAGAGTACCCTTCTTGCCAGCGGTAGATCTCCTGGATATCGCCAATCCACTGAAGAATGACGTCAGAATGAAGTCCTTGGGTCACAGCGTCAAAGAAGCGCTTGGGCTGCAGAGGCAAGAGGTTCATCAAAAAAGGTTCGACTTCTTTTTCACGGAGCTCATCAATCGTCGCGCTCAAATGCGCGGTGAATTCTTTAATGGGTGTCTTTGCCTCCGGCGATGCCTCAGGGTCTGCTGAGATGACTTCCCACGGCAAGTTGCAGTCATTGCCGCCATAGGCGAGGAGGACTTGGTCACCGGGAGAAAAGTCCTTTGGAAAACGCTTCAGGAGCTGTCTCCCCTTTGTGATGGTCGCGCCAAAAAGAGAGCGATTGTTCAGGGCAAGACCGCATGCTTCCGCAGCTCGTTTGATAAAATTGTCGGTGACGGTCTTGAGCGCGCCCTTTTCATCAAACGCAATGCTCTTTGTAACAGAGTCTCCATAAATATGAAACATTTTGAAAAACCTCCTCATCTGGTTATCAATACCATATAACGCAGAGACGGATATGTCAATATAGGATTGAAGTTTTTTGTTTTTTTCTGTACACTGCTGATCAGGGAGGATAGATACATGCAAGACAACAGACAGATGCATTTGACAGAATGGGAGCTGCTTCCCGATATTGAACTGTATATGGATCAGGTTCTGACAATTTTGAACCGTCAGGATTACCCTGTGCAAAGTGAATCGGAATTGACCGCCAGCATGATCAATAACTATGTTAAAGCCGGGCTCCTGCCGAGGACGAAGTCCAAGCGCTATAGCAAGGAGCACCTGGCCAGACTGATCATCATCAGCGCGCTGAAATCGGTTCTCACCGTGACGGAATTAAAGAGCCTCTTCGACGCTTCTAACAGCAGCGATGAAGAGCTATATAAAAGCTTTTGCCTCATACTGGAAGAGGAGGAAAAACTGCCTCGCACGCTCTCAAAAGAAGCGAAGGACCCCTCAGAAGAAGCCATGGCCTGCGCCGTTCGAGCGATGCTCTACAAGCAGCGAACCCAAGAGCTTTTAGAGAAAACGGTACCCGACAATGAGTGAGCACTTTGTGTATCCTGAATGGATTCACCTAGCCCATACGTTTGAAAACGGTCAATGCTTTCGCTGGCGAAAAATAGACGAGGACCACTATGTCGGCGTCGTCCACGGTCAAGTGCTTGAAGTGAAGAGTGTTCCAGAAGGCACGCAACTGCAACCCATGAACGAGCAGACGTTTCAAACGACATATAAAAGGTACTTCGGTTTTGGAGAGAACTTGAGACAGAGGCAGCGAGCACTGGCCGGTAAAGATGACCATCTCCGCGTCGCCTTTGAGTACTGCGAGGGTCTTACGATCCTCAGACAAGATCCCTGGGAGACACTGGTGACATTCATCCTCTCACAGAACAATCACATGCCCAGGATCCGCTCGTTGGTAGAAAA
>DUVM01000106.1 GCA_012841045.1 Tissierellia bacterium
AGCACGCTTTTAAATAGAGTGATTCATCACAGCAAAATATCTCAACTCTTTGCCTTTTCAATGGCCTCCAAGAGTCTGAGGAAATCTTCGGGGCTAAGTCTTTCCGCCCGCTCAGAAGGAGAGATCCCACTTGTGTCAAAAGCTTCCGCTAAGACGGCAGCTTCCACTACCCCTTTTAAATTGTTGTGGAGGGTCTTTCTCCTTGAGGAAAACGAAGCTTTGATCAGAGGAATCAGCCCCTCAGGCAGATGAGATTCTTTGGGAAGAAAACGCACTAGAGCGCTTTCGACTTTCGGCGGAGGATAGAACGCCCCGGCAGAAATCGGAAAGAGAATCTCCGGCTCGCTCAAGCTCTGGGTGATCACCGAGAGCACACCGTATTCTTTGGTGCCGGCTGTGGCGACGATTCGCTCAGCCACTTCCTTTTGCATCATAAACGTCAGACTTTTCCAGTCATACGCCCCTTCAAGAAAGTGCATCACGATCGCCGAGGTAATATAATACGGAAGATTGCCAAACACTTTGGCGCCTGATGGGATGACGCTCAGATCCGTCTTCAAGACGTCTCCCTCGATCAGATGAAAATGATCTTCTTTTCCAAAAGCCTCTTCTAAAATCTCACAGAATTTCCGATCAATTTCCACTGCATAATACTGTCCGACATCGGGAAGTAGCCGCTCTGTCAACGTCCCGATCCCCGGTCCGATCTCGAGCAGCATATCTTCTTTTTGTGGCGCCATCGCCTCTACTATTTTTCCTAAGATATTCTGATCATGGAGAAAGTGCTGTCCAAAGCGCTTTTGAAACGCCATCCCACGCTCTTTCATCACAAGGCGAATCCACTTCGGGTCAGAGCGATAGTATTTCACCGAGCGCCTCCTCCACATCTTCTTTTGTCAAGATCGAGTGATTGATCCGGTAGAGAAAGGTCTTGGCGTTGGCTGTGCCCAGGCCGAGTTTTCGACCGAGCTTCTCACGCAGGATCGAAGAGTCTTCGCCCCCGCTAAGTCCCATCGCCATCATATCGCGCATGGAGTAAAGGGGCTCCCTCTCTACAAGCGTGTGAACCTTTTCGAGCGCCCGCTGAATACTCTTGCAGGAGGCATTTTCTACCCCGACATCCCCCATGTAGCTGCCCTCCTCTTTCGAGATATAGGCCTGCTTTGCGTTGGGAAATTGGCGGGTCAGCTCCCTTCGGATGCGCTCCCCCACGCTGTCGGGATCGGTGAAAATAATGATTCCGCTTCGCTCGTATGCGCGGCGGATTCGCTCGAGTATCGAAGGATTGAGTCCGTAGCCGCTGGTGATGATGATGTCGGCGTCTACACACTCCCGGATGCGGATTAAATCGTTCCTTCCTTCGACGACCAAGCTCTCCCTAATCTGCAAGACCAAACACCTCCTCGGCGTTCTTTGTTGTCTGGAAGATGACCTCATCGACCTCTAGCCCCTTTTGTCTTGCGATCTCCTCGGCGACGAAGATGACCTTGGCCGGATCATTTCGCTTTCCTCGGAACGGATGCGGCGTCAGATATGGACTGTCGGTTTCAATCAGGAGATGCTCAAGCGGTACGGCTGCAGCCACTTTTTTTGGCATCACGGCGTTTTGAAATGTGATGGGGCCTGCCATTGAGATATAGGCTCCTTTTTTTACATAATCGAGCGCCATCTCAACCGATCCACTGAAGGCGTGCAGAATTACCCCTGTCGCAAAAGGATCTTCCTCATCTAGGACCTTCTTCAGTGAGCCATGAGCTTCACGATCGTGGAGAATGATCGGCAGTCCATGTTCTTTCGCCATGCGAATCTGGCGGCGGAGCCAGTATTCCTGTTCTGGAAGATTGTCCTTTCTCCAGTAGTAATCCAGCCCGATCTCCCCGAGGGCCACGACGCGTTCATCTCTTAACAGCGTATCAAGTCTTTCCATCACTTGTTCATTGATCTTGTCGATTTCTTTGGGATGGATGCCCAGAGCGGCCACATAAAAAGGATCTTCGCAGATGGAAAGAATTTTCTGCCAGTCTTTTGGCTCTACTCCCGGTACTAAGACGCGCTTCACTGTGTTTTTCAGTCGTTTGGTGATGCTCTCGAAGTCTCGCTGAAGCCTTCTGTCATCCATATGGGCATGAGTATCAAATAGCTTATTCACTAGCTGATCTCCGTTCCGGAAGGGAGAACCGCTTCAAGGATTTTTACCTCGTCACCGGCTACCTCGGCAAGCACCATGCCGTTACTGATCTGGCCTCGGAGATTTCTCGGAGCGAGGTTGCAAAGAACGATGGCTTTCTTGCCGACCAATTCTTCTTTTGAATAATTATCTTTCAGCCCCGAGACGATCTGCCTCTCGCTGTTGCCTATGCGCACTTTGAGGATGTAGAGCTTGTCTGCCTTGGGATGATCGTCGCAGGAGAGGATTTCTCCTACGCGCATATCCAGTTTGGCAAAGTCATCATACGTAATCGTTGGCTTAAACACTTCTTTTGGCATCTCTTTTTCTTCCACCGGTTCCTCCTTTTCTTCCAGCTCATCGAGCCGTTCAAACAGCGGCACCCCTTTTCCGACGACAAGGTCTTGTTCAAGCTGTCCATACGTCTTGATGGTTTCGTAGTCACGTACCTCTGTCTGTAGCTGTCGAAAGATTTCTTCTGCCGTATCAGGGATAAAGGGCGTTAAAAGGATCGCAAGAATCCGCAGATTTTCCGTGAGGGTGTAGAGCACACGTCGCAGGCGATCGTGTTTGCTCTCCTCTCTTCCAAGAAGCCACGGCTGCGTTTCATCAATGTATTTGTTACTCGCCTTGGCCAGTTCCATCACCGCCTCGATGGCTTCACTGACGCGATAGGCGTCCATTTTTTCTTCGTACACGCGAATCGTTTTGTCCGCCAGTTCCATCAGTTTTAAGTCTTCCGGCTCCGGTGCGCTTCCCGCCTCCACTTTTCCTTCAAAGAAACGGTGGCTCATGGCAAGGGTGCGATTTAACAGATTGCCGAGGACATTGGCAAGATCGGTGTTGCTTCGATGAATCAGCGATGTCTCATTAA
>DUVM01000107.1 GCA_012841045.1 Tissierellia bacterium
ATCAATATGGCCTCCAACGAAGTTCATATCGATGTCGTGGAGGAGATGGACGGATACTTTGTTGATTACTGGAAGCAGATGATCACATACAAAGGAAAAGTCATCACACAGATGTATGAAAAAGGAAGCATTTCAAAAGAAGATGTAACAGAGATATCCGAGCTCGTTCTCGGAAAGAAACCTGGCCGCAAACATGCTAAACAGTCGCTCTATTGCTCCTCGATGGGCATCGGGGCACTGGACATCATGGTCGCCTATCAGATCTTTCAAAATGCCGTGGAGATGAAGCTCGGGACGACAGCAAAACTATGGGACAACCCCATGTGGGAATAGAAAAAGAAAATAATAGGAGCGACAAATGAAAACACTAAAACACATTATTCTAGTACTGCTACTGGTGATGCTGAGCACACAACTCCTTTCATGTGCAGCTACACCCGCGAAAGAAACAACATCTGTTGCAGAGACTCCTGACGTGTCGCAGACAGCAGAAGAGACGCCCGTTGAAGAAAGTTCACCTGCTGAGAGCGAAGAGGGCGAGGCGATAAAAAAGATCAAAGAAGCGGGGGTGCTCGTCGTGGGAACTTCTGCAGACTATCCTCCTTTTGAGTTCCATACACAGATTGATGGAGAAGATACGATCGTCGGATTTGATATCGCTGTTTCACAGTATTTTGCAGACTCACTAGGGGTTGAACTAAAAATCGTCGACATGTCGTTTGATGGCCTTTTGATCAGCCTCAGTAAGGGCGATTTTGACCTGGTGATGGCGGCGCTTTCTCCCAATGATAAGCGTAAAGAAGTAGCGGATTTCACAGATATCCTGTTTAAAACCGAGCAGATTATCATTATCAGAAAAGAAGATCAAGAGAAATACACGGATCTTGCCAGCCTAGCCGGAGTAAAGGGCGGCTACCAGAAAGGGACGGTGCAGGAGACCATCGCAAAAGAAGTGCTCGGCGAAGAAGTAGGCATCGGTCTGACAAAGTTCTACGACCTGATTACGGAGCTGAAGACGGGAAAAATTGACTGCGTCTTTGGCGAAGGCCCTGTCGGCATGGCGTATGTTTCAGCCAATGACGATCTCATGGTCCAAGACGTCGGCATCGTCTCTGACGGCATAGGGTTTGGAGGCGCTGTGCAAAAGGGGAACACGGAATTAGTAGATCACCTCAATCAGTGTATCAAAGAACTCAAAGAGCAGGGACTGCTGGATCAATACTTAAAAGAAGCCGTTGAACTCGCAGGCGTCGAATCATTTGAGTAATACTGTGTCAATGAAAACGGCCGGTCTGAAAAGACCGGCCTAATCACTATAATATGTCACTTTTCTTATCGAGGCAATGGCGCTTCCCATACCTCTTTTACTGAGATGTTACTACAGACTACACGCCTGTCGGAGCTCCGCAATTCGGACAGAATTTCGAAGGCTCCATCGGGTTGAGACTTCCACCGCAGCTGCCGCAGAATTTGGGACCCATCGCTTGCTGAGGCTCAGGAGGCGGTGTGGCGGCAAAAGCCTGCCCTGCCTGCGCTGCCTCTGCCGGCGCTTCTCTTTTTAAAAGTGTCTGGCGCAATTCATTGGCTTCGCGCTCATAACTTCGATACATGCTGTCATGACGTGATCGAGGATTCTCGTCATTTAATTGAAAGCGAATATTGTCAAACCAAGGAGATTGCACCCCGATATCTATCCAAAATGTATACTCGTATTCATAGCGCGGCGGAGAGTAACTTTCTTTCTTCCCGTCGCTGCTTTCACGGAAAATTTCATCTCTGTCTTCATCTACGTCGAGATTGACATAAGTCACCTGATCTAAGCCGATGATGTCGGGGTTTCCTCTCTGCCAATCTTGTTGATGCGTGACGATGAAATGTCTGCTTCTCTCATCAATCAGGACGCGTCTTCTCTTGCCAAAAATCCTCGTAGGTACAAAATTCGACAGTGCTTTTTCATTCTCTTCTCGGTACTGTAGTTGCTTTCGGATGTCCTCCACCGTCGACTTTCTTCTTTCGCTGAAAAATGGCGACAGTTTTTTCGCACAGTCTTTGCAGAGATTGCCGTCGTCTAATTTTCGATTCCCGAGGACGCCGATCTTCCCGTCACAGATGTCACAGTTCTTCTTTTCAAATAGTCCTTTAAACATGTCAACCCCCTAGTTTGTGTTGTAGACTAATCAACAATGGTAATTCTGCCTTCCACCTTCGCATCCAACCCTGCGATGGATATCAGTGCTTCTTCTAAGATGTCTAACGAGGAACTGGAGATCAGGCGAGGCATCTGATGAAAGCGGATGTCCTCCATGGCCACGCCCAGAAAATCCTCTATATTCAAAAAATGAAAGCCTTGCAAAGCCAGTGTATACAGACGCTCTTCTTCTACTGGCACATCCTGGAAACTAAATTCTTCAAATGCTCGTTTCGAGCGTGAATAGATCATCTTCAGCCCTTTTGAAACCTGGTAGAATTCCGTATTCCCTGCAAACGCTTCCTCTCGCAGCATGAAGTGAAGCATCTTCTTTAATGACTTGCCAGTCACTTTGAATTGATAGATCCCGTCATCAAACGGAAAGATCTCCATGAGATCAGAATAACAGACAATCGGCCCAAGGGATGGCTTTCGAATGCTTCCGGAGGCAAGTAGCATGATATCTACACCTAGAGATCTCCCTATGATGTCGGCAAAGAGATTGCCTAGCTCTGTCTCCTGATTTCGCTCAGGATGTGTCAGCTGGCGGTGAAAATTGGTGACGTGGCGAACGTACTTTGCATCGGTCGCTCGCTTATAATTCTTTATGAGTTCCTCTAGCTTCAGATTTCTCGGGCAGTGGGTCTCATCGATTGGCACGAGCTTCCACTCATAAGAATCGAAGGTGTTTCGATCCATGTCGATCACGAGGTCTAAGTGACCAATCTGATCCGTTCCGTCTCCGGCGTGTGCGATCATGATCCCGTTTTCAACATACGGCTGCTCCATCATGGTGTGACTGTGCCCACCCAAGATCAGATCCACTCCACTCTCTTCACTGAGAAGTCGGGCAAGCTTTTTGTCTTCTTCAAATCCGATATGCGTCAAAAGCACCGTAAAGTCAATATCCACGGAGCGGTATGCATTGCAGATTCTCTCCACCTCTCTTGCCGCATCGAAGGTGTCGATGAAGGCACCGATTAGATCTTCTCGCCTTGCCTGCGCCATCACCTCTTCTGTAATGATGCCGATAAAGAGAATGCGCATTCCGTCCATTTCAATGATCTTATATGGCGTGAACAGACGTGTATTTGTCGTCTTGATGTACACATTGGCATTGATAATCGGGAATTTGGCGCATTTTTCCAAAAAAAGCAGATGAGCGATTCCGTAATCGAGCTCGTGATTTCCAATCGTCACAATATCCGGTGCGAGGAGATTCATAATTTCTATTGTAGAGATTCCCTTGTATTCTGAGTCAATCAGCGATCCGCGAAACATATCGCCTGCGACGGCATAGATGACGTTTTCTTTCTCTGCACGGACCTTCTCCACGTAGCCGGAGAGCATCGACACGCCGCCTACGAGATTTTTATCTATTTCTTCAGCGAGGAAATCACCGTGGAGATCATTAGAATGAAGGATCGTGAGCTTCTTCGTGTTTTTCATGTGTTCTTCTCCTTATCAGAATCGTCGAACAGGTACATCTTCCACAAAAATCTATGTCAATATTGATTTTACCTTCCTCGGAGAGTCGGGACTATCCTCAAATGGGTACACTATAGAGGTTTATGGTATCCTAGAGACAGTATTCATCCATCACTAGGGTGATAAACCCTTTTGCGTGAAAAGAAGGAGCGTATCATGTCTTTACCTGCTTGCCCCAAATGCCAAGAAACATTCACCTATCAAGACGGCCATCTCTATGTCTGTCCCATGTGCTTTCACGAGTGGACCGCAGAAAGCCAAAAAGCTGCAGAAGAAGCCCTGATCATTCGCGACGTACATGGAAACCCACTTCAAGATGGAGACGACGTCACCGTCATCAGAGATCTCCGTCTGGGAAAAGACGTCATCAAACAGGGTACCCGTGTCAGAGGCATTCGGCTTTTGGATGAACCGGTCGACGATCATGACATCGAGGCGCGCGTCGAAGGCATGGGATCCATCTATTTAAAATCATCTGTCGTCAAAAAATAACACAAAAAAACACATATCTGAACGTCAATATGTGTTGAAAAATACGACCGATTTCAGCTAGACGGGAAGGAATTTTCCTATGACCCGTCTTTATTTTTTCTTTCCACCCACTTTTTTACCCGAAGGAGCGGAGCACTGACTTTTTCATTGCGTGCAAGGATCTTCTCCTGATGCATTAGCTGAAGCCATCGGCTTTTTTCAAGCGTCGGCTCGTCAATGTAGTGAAGTTGAACCACCGACCCTTTTTTCACATTTTTTATAAAGGGAGAGGGCGCAGGTTTCATCGCAACAACCTGCTCTGCTTGGAGCTGCGCATATTCTTTCTTAGCCGGAGCAATGAGCGTCGCCACATGGAAAGTTCGTCCCTCTAAAATACTTGTCGCCCGATCCAGCGTCATCCCCACGACATTGACGAGTTCGACCATCTGATGGCTCTGCTCCAAGGTCTCTTTGTCGATATAGTACAGTTTGACAAGAATCTGTGCATCCCTTTTCGCTTTTTTTGGCACGACGTCGATTACGATGTCGGGGCGATCACGTCTGTGTTTACTGTGAGGGGGCAAAAGGACCGGATGAACGACAAATCCCTTATCCTCTAGGTAGGATACGGCCTTTTCGACAGGGAGATCTATGACATTTGACAGGTCCACAGTCTCTCGTTTCTTTTCATGAAAACGATCTAGTGCTCTTTCCGCGACAGGAGCAACCGATGTCGCCACTTCTGTTACGACAGGGCCGACATGCTTTTTCACCACCGCGAATCCTTTTCTGACTAAAGACTTGGGAATCTTCATAAAAGCTCCTTGTAGCTTTGCTTCATCGGAGTACATCGCGCATCAACTCTCGCCTTCCACGAAAAACACTAAAAGCCTAACTCCTCACCGATCAAGATGACTTTGATTCTTCCGGGCGTCGGAGAGTAGCGTGTGACAAGTTTCTGCGCACAGATCGTATCAGAGACCAAACAGTCTGCGCATCTTCCCGTCACTGCGCATGGCGTCTTTCTGCCAAGCCTGGTCGTATTGGGTGGAGAAGCTACATTTTGCACCCGCTTCATGCCCGAGTCAACATCGGGAACCACCTTATTC
>DUVM01000108.1 GCA_012841045.1 Tissierellia bacterium
CGAAGTTTCCTAATGAGTTTTAACTTTTTGGACTGTTGCACTTAATATTACAATCTATCTTTTATAAAGCGAAATTTTTCTCTAGAGTATCGTCTCGAATAAAAAGTCAGTGCACGAGCACAGTTTATGTAGCGTCCTAAGATAAAATGGGGAGAGAATCAGTCCAAGGAATACAGATGGATCAGAAGGTGCTCTTAGCTGATATCATCTTTGTTTTGTAAAGAAAGGCAAAAAATAAGCCCCTTCTGCTTGAAGGGGCTTTTACCTACTCAGTCGGTGAGAATGTTATCACAGGTAAGGTCCTGTAGGATCCGCTTGCCGACACGCATGGATTTTGCCTGCTCATAGAGTTGATAGCCCTGATCTCGACAGGCGGGGCAGGCTCTTCTTGGAATGGTGATGCCCAAAAGCGAACCACCTCGATCGTCTTTTGAGTGAACCCAATCTACGCCGGGACAGTCGGGACAGATTTGAAATTCCTGGATCTGGGATTCCATAATGCCGGCAGTATCGTAGTACACCTGACGATTTCTCTTGATAGTCGTTTTTCCCTCTATTGCTTTTTCCGCTAAGATCTCTTTATGACGCCAGATATTATAGACATCTTCGGATATCTTCTTCACCTGTTCTGTCACGCGAGCAGACTGTTTCCATTTTCCCAAGTGATAATCTGGCTCTACGACGCCAGAGTAATCCAGTCCCGCCATGGCTAATACAATCCCTGTATTGACATAGGGAAGGGCACCTTGAACAGAGTAACCTCCTTCAAGCACCGCAATGTCAGGATTGAGTCGGCTATTTAGTGCCGCGTAACCTTGAGCCGAGAAATTCATATTGGTTAAAGGATCCGTATAATGATTGTCCTGACCGGCAGAGTTGATGATCAGATCGGGTTTATATTCCTCTAGGATCGGCATCACTGTCTGTTCAAGGACATATTGAAAGCCTTCATCTCCAGTATTAGGTGGTAGAGGGATATTGACGTTGTACCCGTAGGCTCCCGGCCCGCCCAACTCTTCGATGAATCCTGTGCCAGGATAAAGCGTTCTGCCATCTTGATGAAAAGAGATGAAAAGGGTATCCGGATCGTTCCAGTAGATGTCTTGCGTTCCGTCACCGTGATGGCAGTCCGTATCGATAATCGCCACACGCATGTCGCCGTATTTTTGTCTGGCATAGGCCAAGCCGACCGCTTCGATATTGATGATGCAAAATCCTCGATCTCCGTAGACGACGCGCTGCGCGTGATGCCCGGGCGGTCTGACAAGCGCAAAGGCTTTATCCGTTTGCCCACTGAGGACGGCATCAAATGCTTTCATAACACCGCCACCTGCAATGAAATGCGACTCTGTCAAGAGAGATTCTGCGCTCGGATAGCAAAAATGGACACGGTCAATGTCTTTCGAGTCAGCTATGAGCGGGTTATAAAAGGTGATCCCCTCGATGTCTTCGATTCCTTCTTCCAACAATTGATCTTGCGTATATAAAAGTCTCTCTTCTCTTTCAGGATGCGTAGGGGAGATGGCCCAGTCAAACGCAGGAAAGAGAATCAGCCCCAACTTGTTTTTAACTGTCATGGTGTTCCTCGTTTCTCTGACTTTATCAGCGTGTCATGTTCTTTATTCATCCACGAAGGCGCTCAGAAGACCTGGTCTGATCTGCGCTTTGACCCGGATGTTCTTATCCGCCCCGTAGTACCCTTTGATCATATTGAAGCTGCTTGCTTCTGTTATTTCAATCTGAGAGGCGTCCGCTGTGAGACCGTATTTTTCTGCGCTGTGCTGCAGTTCGCTGATGACGATTCGTTTCGCCTTCTCTAAATCGAAGCTCCTATCAATCTGCTCATAGATCTCCAGCTCCGGAATGGAGAGGATCTTTCTGTCTGTATCTGCCAGCAGACTGATTTCCATCGTCGGCTTGGCAAGTGCGGCGCCGATGGCGTTGGCGATCTCGTAATGAGATGGATAAGTGACAGGCATCTTCAGCGTGTCTTCAAGATAGGGGGCAAGGGCTTTTGAGGGACCTCCAATCATCCCGACAGATTGAGGTTTTACGAAACGATCGCGCAGCAGCTCTTTGATGGTATAGACAGGGCCTCCGTTAATTTTTTCGAGCGCGAGATGAATCGTCTGTTCGATCGTGTCGACAAACGTCTGAATGATTTGGTGAGCTAGCGTGGACGGAGACATGCTCTGCTCTTTTGCCATCGCTTCGATCGCGCGCCGGCTCTCGTCTGGATATTGGGCTTCCATTTTGTCTAAATAGACGAGCGCATCGGTCGGCGTTAAGGTTGTTCCGCCAAAGGCGATGGCGCTATCAAGCCGTCTGGGACCAATCATGAGTTTTCCGTCCTCGAAGCGCACATAACTGTCGCCACCTAGGCCCACAGATGTGCTAAAGATGGCTCTTACCAATGTCTTACGACCATCAATCTCTATTCCTGCAGGCTCAAAAATCGGCACTCCGTCTACCAGAAAGAAGAGATCGGTTGTGGTGCCTCCGATATCAAGTAGACACCTATCGCTCTCTATGTCATCTATAAGGGCGCTCATTCCCATAAAGCTTGCTGCGGGACCGGAGAGAATCGTCTCAACGGGTTTTTCTGTAGCGGCCATAAGGTCGATGGTCCCTCCGTCTGCTTTCAAAATGTATACCGGGGCGTCAATCCCCTCACGAGATAAAGCCTTTTGCATATTCTCAGCAAACGTTCGAAAGGTCTTTGAGACAGCGGCATTCAGATAGGCACTATGCACTCTGCGAGGAAAGTTCAGTTTTCCAGAGAGGGTATGCCCCATTGTGATTTCTCTGTAGTCCTCTTGAAAGAGTTCTTTCACTCGCTGCTCGAGTTCGGGATTTCTCGTAGAAAACTTGCTGATCACAGCTATCGCTTCTACCTGATCTTGAGCGAAACGGCTTTTTGCTTTCTCTAGTTCTTCAGTGGTTACTTGCTGTACTAGCTTGCCTCTGTGATCGACGCTTCCCGAGAGATAAACCAGATGCTCACCGATTCGTTCAAAAGGCCATTTGAGCCCAGGACCAGTCTGTAAGATCACTCCGACTTCAGCCACCTGATCTTCTACAATGGCGTTGGTGGATATGGTTGTACTCAGATGGATTCTTTCAATAGTATCTTTATCAACTCCGCGAAGTAACTCACTCAGACACCCCCAGATGCTCTGAAAGTAATCATTGCGGTCCACCGGATGCTTGACGGAGGTCACCAACTTTCCATTTGAAATAGCGACTCCGTCGATGTTTGTGCCTCCCATATCAATCCCGATAATCAAGTGCACACCTCCTATTTTTGCTACATCGTATGTAATGAAGTTATAGTATCAGCTTATCATGGAATGACGATGCACGCTAAAAAAGAGAAAAGAACTTACCTATATAAGTTAAATAAGGAATAGATACATATAGGATTTGAATCTGAGGCGTTAAAAAAGCGGGGAAGAGTGGGATTGATCGAAAAGACCAGAGGTGTGATTAAATATATCGCAATGATTGACGAAGTATTGTTAGATTATCTCGTCCTGCCTTTTCTAGGGTGGTCGGTTTTTTCCTGATCGACATTTATTTTTGGATACTTCCTCTTTTTGATACAGAGGGAGGAAGATAGACAAGTCGATCTTTTTCTCATCTGTCGCTGGAATGGTGTAGGGATCTTCTAAACAAATAAAGTATCTCGCTCTCAATCGAGAAAGAAATGGCAGAACAACACCCATAAGATCAGGAGCAAGAGTACCCTTTTGAGTCTATCTCATTTTATGGAATAGAGTAAAATATCAGTGAAGGTATATAGAATATCTATTTCTTAATTTTGAAAGGATAAGAGAATGAATCGAAAATATGTAGGGATACTTATACTTCTACTGATACTTGTGGTCACGGTTAGTTCCTGCGGCAATCAAACGAACGCACCAAGCGGTGGACCGCCCGACCCCGGACCAGAAGAAACTCCTGCTCCAGTAGAAGTTGAAAAAATCACGTTTACGACAGGAGAACTCACGGTTGTCGTCCCCAAAGACTGGACCGTTGCCGGGGCAAATGAAACGATGGACGGCTATGTTCAAGAAGATGCCAAACTGGATACCATTTATCTGGTGAAAAATATGGAGACAGAGATGGATGTCTTCAGTAAGCCTGGCATTCAGATTAATTACTATGACGAGAATGTTGTGATGGTAGGAGCAGGCAAAGATTTCTACGAAAACACAGCAGACTTAGATCCCATCGAGTTGGAGAACTACACATGGGAAGGATACACCGGCGAGAGTATGGGGTATCCTCTAGCCATTCTCTTCGCTAATAAAGAAAATGGGGGAGAGGATCAATTTCAGGTAGCTGTTTGGATGGAAATGAGCAGCGGAGATAAGATTACACTGCAAGATGAAGATGTGCTGGAGATTCTCGCCAGTATCAAGCCAGCGAAATAACCTACTTACCGATAGATAATAGAAAACTAATAAAGCAGAAAAGAAAAGAGTTGCATCACGCAACTCTTTTTTAGTGTTAGACTTGCTTTAACACTTCGTCAATATTGGGCAACTCAAGGATCTCATATTGTTTTGACCAGATCACCTTGCCCTCTTCGTCAATCAATACGCTGGCGCGTCCTGAAAACCCTTTCTCATCAAGAAAGTTCCCATAGGCTTTTGAGACCTCGCCAAAAGGGTGGAAGTCAGAGAGAATCGCCAATTTTTTTAGCATCATGCTTTCAGCCCAGACATTCTTCGATGGAACAGCATCGACACTGATTCCCAGTGGAACGACACCTTTTTCCTGGAACTCGTCGTAACGTCTTTCGAGCTCTCTCATTTGGTCAACACAGACTCCTGTGAAGGCCATGGGGTGAAAACCCAGATACACTTTTCTCCCTTTGAAATCTTTTAGTAAAATATCGTTCCCGTGTTGATCTTTTAGTGTAAAGTCGGGCGCTGCGTCTCCTTTTTTAATCAATGTCATGATCTTCCTCCTTATGAAGTCATATGGCAGGGAGCGTCTTGTTCACGCTATTTGTTTATGATGGTGGTCGAGAAATACACGGTACTGCTCGGGTTGCCCCTTCGATTACTCAAGATAATCGTAAAGGGTAGCGGAGTGAATGTAGATACGTGGGCAAACAGTGCTGTTTTATCAATGAGTATCTTCCATCCGGTCTTAACTACTTACCTCTGAGAGAGAGAATTAAACGAATGCGTATATGATGATATAGATTAGGTAATTTTGTCACAGGACGACCCAAAGGAATAGAGGTGCTATAATGATGAAAACACCAGTTACGTTGAACAGGGAGGTACCAAATGCCCATTCCACACTTTTATGAGTTTTTTCCTTATATCTTGGAATCTTTGAATGACGGGTCGGCTCGGCAGTTAAGTGACTTGAGAGAAAAAGTTGCCTCACTCATGAAAATATCTAACGAAAATAGAGCGATCCTCTTGCCTTCAAAAACGCAGTCAGTTTTTGATAATCGATGTAATTGGGCTTCCTATTATCTTATGCGAGCAGGTCTCCTTAAACGTCCTAAAAGAGGGGTATATCAGATCACTGAAGTAGGTAGTGATTATATTAGAGAGCATAACGGATATGGTATTACTCTGGAAGATCTTGATCGATATGAGTCCTTTCTTGAATTCAAGAAGGCAAAGAGACAAAATGGTGGCGGACCGGGTACCGCCCCTCCTGAGGAAACTCCAGAAGACCAAATGAACGATGCTTTTCAGTTAATAAATAAACGGCTTGCAGATGACATACTCAATGAATTAATGAATCTTTCCCCTATTTTTTTTGAAAAGCTCGTATTGGATTTGTTAAACAAAATGGGTTACGGTGGAAAGAATGAAGACGCTATCATTCACACTCCCATCTCACACGACGGAGGAATAGATGGGCTTATCAAAGAGGATGAATTAGGACTAGATCATGTTTATGTGCAAGCGAAAAGATGGACAAACCCAGTCCATGTGCCTGAAATTCAAAAGTTTGCAGGAGCTTTAAGTGGGCAAGGCGCTCGTAAAGGAGTGTTTATAACAACATCAACATTCTCAAAAGGAGCCATTGAATTTGCTAATCGCCATGTTCTTAGTAAGATGGTTCTAGTTGATGGGGAGAAATTAGCGGAGTTAATGATCATTTATGGAGTAGGATTATCTGTTGAATATGAGTACAAGCTTCAAAAGATCGATAGAGACTATTTCGACGAAGAACGTTGAAGATCACTAACACGTCAAAAGAAGCGTCTCGAGATCAGAGACCTTGTCAATTTTTTATCCGTTCAAAGGCAATGAAAGAGTAAGCCCCTCGTATCTGAATACTGCCATTCAGAAACGAGGGGTTGTTTGTTTGAATTTATCTTCTAGCACCTTTAGTCAAGGAAGAACTCGTCAAGTAGGATGGAACCATCTTCACCGCTTACAGTGAAGGCGAAATATCTTGTGGTGCCACTTTCGTCTTCATAGGAGATCCCATACTGGGGGATGGAGCCGTAAAACGTCATGACTAATACTAGCGGGGTGTCAGGCAAGAGGGAATAGTCTTCCAGCAACTCTTCTGTAGAAAAATGGATGTTTCCGTCATCATCCACACTTTCAAGCGCAAGCATCAGAACGTTGAGTTCGTGTACCGTGCGATCGGTTGTCAGGGCGACTCGGCTCTGAGGCTCTGTCTCGTCAATGGAGAATTCATCGTAATCTCCGTATTGCGCTAATATGTCTTCAGCCCAATGAGCATGAACAGCCGGAGCCGTCATTCCGTCTGTTGCATGATCAGTCTGTCTATATTCAGAAAATGGGATAAGGTCTAAGGGCTGAATCTTTTCTTCTAGATCGGATAGCTTCTGCCAGAACTCTTCATCTGTGATGGAGAGTTCTTCTGAAACTGCGGGGTTTGCGTGGCCCGAAGTGTTGTGAAAGTAGCCGATCTCTTGGCCGCCTTCCCCTTTTTCATGAGTAAAGTAGCAATCATTGACAGACAGAGAGGCTCCGTCAGCTGAGATGGAATAGGTTCCGAAAATGGAGTTCATCGCGCCACTTGAACCACGATAAAGCAGGTCTCCTCCACCTAGATAAGTATAATTGCTCCTGGAAACGCCTTCAAAAGTTAAATATGGCTTCTCAGCTACAATGGTGTAACCAGCATATATGAAGAAACTATAGGGAGAGAAAGTATCCTTATTTGTCACCGTGCCGATCAGCATTTCAGGAATTTTATCCCCACTGATATCTAAAAGAATATATCCGACACTATCGAGAGCTTCATCAGTGTCCATCGCTTGTGTTGCCTCAAGCAATCCCATTGTACCGGGTATCGCGTCGAAATCGTATTGATCAAGATCAACTGTGAGCAGATAATAGTAAAAATCTAACAATTCACCATAGACAAGCAAATAGTCGGTCGTAGATGGTTCATCAGGCTCTGAGACAGTTTCCGGTTCGGAAGGTGTTTTCGGATCGTCCAGCGCAGTTTCCGGTGTGGTTTGTTCAGGAGTCGGTGTGGGAGTTACAGGCTCCTCATTGTTCTGGGCGCATCCCGTGACAGTCATGATGAGCAGTGCCGTCACGAGCACAAAGATCAACAGTCTGTGTTTCATGTTCCACCTCGTCGACGTCTTTCCAAAAAGAATGAACCGATTTGTTATATAAAATAATTATATCATGTTTGTGAGGTTAGGTCCTTTTTCTTGCGCATAAGCCAGCAGAGATACTCTTGAGGCTGCCTAAGATATCGAATCTGTTTGGCTTTCAATGTATTGAATCTATCAGAAGAACGTATTTTTACGGTCACGTACAATAAAGTTCGCAACTTGACAAAATAATAAGGAAAAGCCAAAGGAACTCCTTTACAATGTAATTTACTGAAAACAAAAGAAAAGGAGAAACTCCAATGGCTTACCAAAAAGATACCACGAATCTGACAGAAATACTATTAGAATGTATGGGCGCATCAGATCCCATGTTGCACATGCTAGAATGGCTATGCGATCGCCTCATGGAGGCGGAAGTCTCCTCCCGGATTGGAGCGGAGAAGAATGAGCAAAGCTCAGAACGAAAAAGTTACCGAAGCGGTTACCGTCCCAGACGTTTAGATACTCGCATGGGAACGATGTATCTCATGGTCCCAAAGGTGCGCAATGGGGGTTATATTCCCTTCTTTGTGACCGAGCGAAAGCGCAGTGAAGCCGCCCTGATCCAAGTGATCCAAGAGGCATATATTCACGGAGTATCGACGCGAAAGATTGAAAAAGCAGCCAAGAAGCTGGGCATTGAGAATCTGTCCCGCAGCCAGGTCAGTGAGATGACCAAAGGGCTAAATGAGCAGGCCGAAGCATTCCGCAACCGCTCCCTTGAGGGGGTAAACTACCCGGTACTCTGGGTGGATGCTCTTTACGAGAAAGTGCGTTATTCCGGTCGAGTCATAAGCATGGCAATCTTGGTGGTTTGCGGTGTGAATGAATCGGGACAGCGTGAGGTTCTGGCGATTGAACCAATGTTGGAAGAGTCCAGTGTCACTTACACTCATCTATTCAACAAACTGAAGGAACGAGGTTTAAGTGGCGTACAGCTCGTTGTTTCAGACGCACACAGCGGTTTGGTCAAAGCGATGATGGAATCCTTCCCGGGAGCCGGCTGGCAGCGATGCAAGGTTCATTTCATGCGCAACATCCTCGCTCATGTTACTAACAAAGACAAAGAGTCTTTCGCCAAACTCCTGAAGCTGATCTGGCAGGCCCCAAACAAGCCTGCTGCAGAGCAACAGGCGAAAGTACTAAGCGAACGATATGAGAAAAAATACCCCAAGGCACTCGACACCTTGGAGGAAGGCTTAGCGGACAGTCTGACCTACTATGACTACCCCAGTTTGGACGCAAGGAAAGTCAGCTCAACCAACATGCTGGAACGATTAAACAAAGAAATACGGAGGCGTACAAAGGTGATTGGAATCTTCCCTAACCAAGAATCCTACGTGCGACTCGTCAGCATTTACTTGATGGAATACTCTGAGGACTGGTCTGTTGGAAGAGCTTATCTCAGCCAGAAATCCATTGCTCAGATTGAACCATTAGCTGCATAACAAATTTAAGGAGTTCCAAAGTTGCGAACTTAACTTGACACTACCAAGATTTGCTACTGAGCCTGAAAAAGAAATGCCGCTATGTACTACGTGCATTGCACCGATAGCTTTCTGCGCATCCGCTAACTAAATCTTCCATAA
>DUVM01000109.1 GCA_012841045.1 Tissierellia bacterium
ACCGTCTTAGCGTTACTCACCATTCCTCTTCTGGTGGAATTTGTGGGGATGGGCTGATAAGTCAAGAACATCAGCCTGCTGACGAGTTTCAATAAAGCTCAGAGAGTTTGGTTGGACCGATCGGAGAGTCACTGATAACTCTCCGTTTTTTATGCGAAGGCTGGCGATCATAAGTTGGTCTTTCGTTTTTTGTTTACGAAAATTTCTTGACGAAAAGACGTCCTTCCTTTATGCTTATTTCTATAATGTCGAAATAGACACATATTTCAATTTGGTAAAAACAATGTATTATCACCTAAGGAGCTGGCTATGAAGATTTTAATTACGCGCCCTATACATGAAGACGGACTGACGTTGCTTCGCAGCAAAGGAGTTGATTTTGTGTGCTCATTTTCAATCTCTCGCGAAGAACTTCTGGATTCCGTGTCATCGTATGACGCGATCATCATCCGCTCTGATGTGAAGGTGGACCGAGAATTATTGATGCGGGCAAAAAATCTAAAGGTAGTTGGTGTTGCTGGCATCGGCGTCAATCAAGTGGATTTACCCCTGGCGAGGTCGCTGGGCATCGAGGTGATGAATGTGCCCGATGGCAGCGTAGAAAGTGTGGCACAACTGGCCATCGGCTTCTTTATTGCCGCCGCGCGAAAGATTGTCGTCGCCTGTGTGGATACGAAGCAGAAAAACTGGAATAAGGCCGCCTATACCGGTCATACGCTCGATGGAAAGACGCTCGGAATTGTCGCTCTTGGGCGGATCGGCACAAGAGTCGCTGAAATAGCAAATGCGCTGAAAATGAGAGTCATCGCCTACGACCCCTATTTAGACGAAAGCGACATACGCGCGCGTGGAGCACAAAAAGTGGAACTCGAAGAATTGCTTCGGGAGTCGGACTTTGTCAGTATTCACTCGCCGCTGAACAATGAAACGTATCGACTCATCGGAGCAAAAGAGCTTGCCCTGATGAAAGAAGACAGCTTTTTGTTCAATCTTGCCAGAGGGGGCATCGTCGATGAAGATGCATTATATGAGGTGCTCGCTAGTGGCAGACTAAAAGCGGCCGGCCTTGATGTCATGGAGGTGGAACCTGATAAGCAGTCGCGGCTCTTTGAGCTAGATAATGTATTCATCACACCACATATCGGCGCAGGAACGGTGGAGTCCCAGCAATATATCGCAAGAAGTATTGTAACCAAGGTTACCGATTATCTGGATCAGGTAGAAGAAAAAAGGGCTTCTTTAGAAGCCGTTGCATATTAAATAGTGTGAAGAGCTGAGAACCTCTTGGGGAACTCAGCTCTTTTCTCATTTGCGAATAAACTTCAAATGCAGGTTCTATCTGCGCAAGAAACCTCATCTGTCCTCTGCCAATTACTAAGAGTCTTCTTCACACGTTGATAGAATAGAAGACTCGCTTTATTATTTGTGGTTCCATTGATAAAATTAGTTAATAATTATTTATTACGTGATTTGTAGTGTTATGATAATAGAGTCTCCGAGTTTCAATTTTAGTCAGTGGATTCGATCCGAAAAACTTAATTGCTGTCGCTTCATAGAGAAAACAAAGACCCTCAGACATCGTTTTTTAAGGCATGCACTTACCTTCTTACAGTTGATACACTCACATTTTCGTGTAGCGTACTCGACGAAAAACAACCTTTAAGGATATTTCAATCATCAACTTCCAAAACTTAAAAGGGGTGCACATGAATCGAATCAATCATCCGATCGCAGAGAAAAAACTCATGTCCGCAGAGGAAGCCGCACTCCTTGTCCAAGATGGGATGAATGTCATCACCAGTGGCTTTACTCCCAGCGGCTATCCAAAGGCAGTCCCTCTCGCTCTTGCCAAGCGCGTGGAAAGTGGGGAGAGGATCAAGATCAACCTTTTCACAGGGGCGTCAGTTGGCGATGAATTGGATGGCGCCCTGACGAGAGCGGGTGCGATTTCGCGTAGAACGCCCTATCAAACCCATCGAGACATGCGAAAGGCGATCAATGAGCAGAAGATTGCATTTTCCGATGTCCATTTGTCGCTGCTGCCCCAGCAGATCGAAAATGGCTTTTACGGAGAGATGGACATTGCCATCGTGGAAGCGCTGGCGATCCTTGAAGATGGGAGCATCATCCCGACGACGTCGGTGGGAATTAGCCCTACTGCCCTGAGTGTCGCAAAACAGGTCATCGTGGAAGTCAATCATGCGCAGCCAGAGGCTTTGGAAGGCTTACACGATATCTACATGATTGAGAAATATCCTGCTAGGAAAGAGATTCCCATCTATCAGGTCCACGACCGCATTGGCTCTATCGCAATGCCGTGTGACCCTCAAAAGATTGTAGCCGTCGTAGAGACCGAGATCCCTGATGATCTGAGAGTTCTCGCTGAAGTAGATGACGTCTCGCAGCGAATCAGTCAACATCTGATCCGCTTCTTTGAAAAGGAAGTGGCGCTGGGAAGGCTGAGCGAGCAACTGCTGCCTTTGCAATCAGGCGTCGGCTCTGTCTCCAATGCTGTCCTCCTAGGACTGGAAGCTTCGCGTTTTGAACAGCTGAGTGTCTACTCGGAGGTCATACAGGATTGTGTCTTTCGCCTCATAGAAACAGGCAAGGTCATCTTCAGCTCAGGAGCTTCTTTCACCCCCTCGCTGAGCAAAAGAAAATGGCTACACGATCACCTTAAGGATCTGAAGAATCACTGTGTGCTCAGGCCGATGGCGATCGCCAATCATCCGGAGATCATCCGTCGCCTTGGGGTGATTGCCATGAACACCGCACTAGAGGCTGATATCTATGGCCACGTCAACTCCACGCATGTCGCCGGATCTCGCCTGATGAATGGCATCGGGGGCTCTGGGGACTTTGCCAGGAATGCGCATCTGTCGATCTTCACAGGTCCTTCCACGGCCATGGGAGGAAAGATCTCTTCCATCGTGCCTATGGTGTCCCATGTGGACCATACGGAGCACGATGTCCACATCCTTGTGACGGAGCAAGGGGTGGCAGATCTCAGAGGCCTTGCGCCGATCGAGCGAGCGGTGGCAGTCATCGAGAACTGCGCACATCCACATTTTCGGTCGAGACTTCACGACTATCTTCAGAGAGCGTTGAGTCATCCTGGAGGGCATCAGCCACATCTGTTAGAAGAAGCGCTTTCATGGCATGCTCGCTTTTTGAAAGAGGGATCGATGTAGAGGGAAGGCCGACACCTGAAGAGGTATTTACGGCAATGTTTGTTACATAATCCTATTACATCTTCCTCTTCATGTGCACTTGAAGAGCGCCCCTATTTGGTGTATTCTCTATAGAGCGGAAGAAGCGAAGGAGAAATATCTTGTCAGAAAATGTAAAAAGCGCTGTGACCGAGATGATGGATGAACTGCTCGAGGTAGCCAAACTGAAAAAAGGCGACCTTTTTGTTGTAGGCTGTTCGACAAGTGAAGTGCTCGGGGAGCACATCGGAACCGCCTCCAGTGCAGAGCTTGGGGAAATCATTTTTCGGGCTATCTATGAAAGACTTCAAGAAAGAGGAGTCTATCTAGCTGCCCAAGGTTGCGAACACATCAACAGAGCTCTCGTGGTAGAGAGGGAACTGGCTGAAAAAAGAGGCTATGAGATCATCAATGTCGTGCCTTGGCTTCATGCGGGCGGTGCCTTTTCGCTGGCTGCCTATCAAGGACTCAAGGATCCTGTGATGGTTGAAAATGTACGAGCACAGGCCGGTCTTGATATCGGAGGCAGCATCATCGGCATGCATCTGGTGCCGGTCGTCGTTCCTGTGCGTCTGAAGAGAAAACAGCTCGGAAATGCCAGTGTGCTAGCGGCGAGAACCCGTCCGAAATATGTCGGGGGACCACGCGCAGAATATGATTTTGATCTGATATAACTCGCAGGGTAGTCTTTTCCTGTGAGGGGTAATATAAATATATATACGATGATCCTTATTGTGAGTGGCGGAGGGACTAGGCCCGATGAAGCCCGGCAACCGGAATACACGGTGCTACATCCTACAGAGCGTGCTCTGAAAGATAAGGGAAAGCAATAAGGGCGTGAGCTCTTTTTTCTTTTCTAGAAAATCGGAGAAAGAGCAGAGAAAAGGAGGAAGTATGAAACGAACATTTTTCACATCGGAATCGGTGACGGAGGGTCATCCGGACAAGATGTGCGATCAGATCTCTGATGCGATACTCGATGCAATTTTGGAGCAAGACCCGATGGGCCGCGTGGCGGTGGAAGTGCTGGCGGCGACAGGCATTGTGCTGGTTGCCGGACAGGTCAGTACGACCTGTTATGTCGACATTCCAAAGATTGTCCGAGAGACGGTCAGAGACATCGGATACACACGAGCAAAGTACGGCTTTGACGCCGAGACATGCGGTGTGCTTGTCAGCATCGACGAGCAGAGCACCGATATTGCCATGGGCGTTGACCAATCCTATGAAGACAAAGAACACGGCAACGGCACAGATGGTTTGGGGGCAGGAGACCAGGGAATCATGTTCGGTTTCGCCTGTGATGAGACGCCCGAGCTGATGCCTATGCCGATTTCTCTGGCGCACAAAATCGCCAGACGCCTCACAGAGGCTCGAAAAGAAGGTGTCCTCAATTACTTGCGCCCGGACGGAAAGAGCCAAGTGACGGTGGAATATCATGATGGCGTGCCTGTGCGAGTGGATACCGTGATCCTCTCGAGTCAGCACGCGCCAGAAATTGACATTGACACACTCCGCCACGATCTGGAGCACTATGTCATTCGTCACGTGATCCCAGAAGAACTCCTTGATGACAAGACAAAGATCTACATCAATCCTACGGGAAGATTTGTCTACGGTGGGCCACTGGCCGATACAGGCTTGACGGGAAGAAAAATCATCGTCGATACCTATGGAGGCTACTCACGACACGGCGGCGGCGCGTTTTCAGGAAAAGATCCCACGAAGGTGGACCGCTCAGCAAGTTACGCCGTGCGTCATGCGGCGAAAAATATGGTGGCTGCCGGATTGGCGAAGAAACTTGAAATTGAGCTCGGCTATGCCATCGGTGTCGCCAGACCTGTCAGCGTTCATGTAGACAGTTTCGGCACAGGGGTGAGAAGCGATCAGGAGCTAGAAGAAATTCTCCTTCGTCACTTTGATTTCCGCCCCGCGAGCATCATTCGTGATTTGCAGCTTCGCCAGCCTGTGTATCGTCAACTCGCGAGTTATGGACACTTCGGAAGAGATGATCTCGATGTATCTTGGGAGCGCCTTGACAAAGTGGAAGATCTGAAGAAGGAACTGCCGTGAAGATCGTCACGCTCGGGCTGATCCAGATGATGGTGGGAGAGGATAAAAAAGCCAACCTCTCCCGCGCTGAAAAGCTGACAAGAGAAGCCGTATCCTCCGGAGCGCAGGTGGTGATGCTTCCGGAGATGTTCAATGGACCCTATGATACGGATGCGTTTGCTTCCTATGCCGAAGAAGGTGTCGGGGAGACGCGGAGCTTCCTCTCTTCGCTGGCAAAAGAACTCGGCATTGTCTTAATTGGTGGGAGTTTTATCGAGCGCGAAGGAGACGACCTCTTCAATACGTCGTTTGTCTATGACGAACAAGGCACCGAGATTCATCGCCATCGTAAGGTCCATCTGTTTGACATCGATGTGCCCGGAGGACAGTACTTCAGGGAGTCGGATGTGCTCACAGCAGGGGATGCATTTGGCGTCTTTGATACGTCGTTTGGAACCTTCGGACTGGCCATCTGTTTTGATGTGCGCTTTTCTAGCGAGTTCACAAAGCTTGCTCAGATGGGAGCGCAGATGATTTTTGTGCCTGCGGCATTTAATATGACAACGGGTCCCGCGCACTGGGAGACACTGTTTCGTGCAAGAGCGCTGGATCATCAGCTCTTTATGGTTGGCGTGTCACCTGCGGGAAATCCGGAGGCCGCCTATCAGGCGTGGGGGCACAGTATTGTGACCAATCCCTGGGGAGAAGTGGTTATGCAACTTGGGCGCGAAGAAGGGGTGGCGGTCGTTCAGATCGACCTCGGAGAAATAGATCTCGTGCGTCAGCGAATTCCGGTGTTTCATGCGCTGTAAAGCATGAAACATGTTTGTATAGTTCATCAAATGAGATAATCTACATATAATGATAAAGTTTCGACATACTCATTATTTAATATTGACGATGTCCGTGCGGTCAGATACAATTGTAGTAACAATCGTATGAAAGGAGCCCAGTATGTCGAACACACCCGAACCTGTTGTGAAGAAAAAATCAAAGGTACCGCATACGTATGTCATTATTTTTAGTTTGATTATTCTCACTGCAATACTGACTTGGATTATCCCTGCAGGAGTCTATGAGCGCGTAGAGGCGCCCGATGGAAGAATGGTCGTCGATCCGAATTCTTACCATAATGTGGACCCCAATCCCTCCATGCCGTTTGATGTTCTTCAAGCGTATCCTAGGGGACTCGGTGCCGCATCCTCTATCGTATTTTTCATTTTTATTGTGGGCGGTAGTTTTACGATGCTCACAGGTACCGGCGCTATTCAGGCAGGTATCAACAGTCTGGCTGTGAAACTCAGAAACAATGACAAGATGATGATTCCGCTCTTTATTATCGTCTTCTCCATCGGGGGAGCGACCATTGGCATGTCGGAGGAGGCGATCGTCTTCGTCCCGATCGGCATTGCTCTGGCAAGAGCGCTAGGATATGACTCGATTGTCGGTATGGCCATGGTCGCGCTCGGCGCGGCGGCTGGTTTTACCGCAGCTCCCATGAATCCGTTTACCATCGGCGTGGCACAGACGATCGCAGAACTTCCCATGTTCTCCGGCATGTGGCTGCGCCTGATTATTCTGGTGATCACTTGGGTGTTGGTTATCTGGTACATTTCCCGTTACGCCAAGAAAGTCAAAGCAGATCCCACGAAGAGCTACAACTATGAGCGCGAAAAACTCCTTGAGAGCGCAGAGATAGACTATGACAACCTTCCGAAGATGACCGGTCGTCACGTGGCCGTTCTTCTGATCTTTGCCGCCGGCATCGGCCTTCTCGTCTTTGGCGTCATCCAATACGGGTGGTATATCACAGAAATCGGCGCATTGTTCTTTGGGATAGGCATCGTCACCGGGCTCGTCGGAGGGAGCAAACCTTCTGAGATGGCTGTCCATTTCCTTCAAGGCGCGGCGGATATTTCCACCGGAGCATTGGTTGTCGGACTTGCGCGAGGAATCCTCGTGATCATGGAGGATGCGCAGATTATCCATACGGTGGTTCATGCGCTGGCGCAGTTTGTCGTCGCGCTTCCAGGTGCGATCAGCGCCGTCGGCATGCTGGTCGTTCAGTCTCTGATCAACTTCGCCATTCCTTCCGGCAGCGGACAGGCCGCCACGACGATGCCCATCATGGCACCGCTGGCAGATATCGCGGGCCTGACGCGTCAGACAGCGGTTCTCGCCTTTCAGTTCGGAGATGGTATTTCCAACTCCATCATCCCGACCTCCGGGACGCTTCTAGCGAATCTGTCGATCGCAAAGATCAAATACGAGGACTGGGTAAAATTTGTCGCCCCACTGATTCTCATCTGGAGCGGTTTGGCTGCGGTGTTCTGTGTCATTGCCGCGCTGATTAATTACGGTCCCTTCTAATTTGCGAATAAGTAAAGAAAGCGCTTTGTCCCAGGACAGAGCGTTTTTTTGGTATAATAGGCAAAGTACATAAAGGAGCGCACATGACCCATCGCGGATACATCTCGGAGATCATCTTTCGAAACGAAGACAATGGCTACACGGTAGCTCTTTTTGAGACGACAGATGACACGCACCTGGTGGTGGGACATCTCCCGGGTGTATCCATCGGCGAGAGACTGGTCATTCACGGCGAAGAAGTCGAGCATCCTCGATACGGCTGGCAGTTTTCCATTGAGAGCTTTGAGAGTGATGTGCCGGATGACCTAGAGGGGATCATGGCTTTTTTGTCTTCAGGGCAGTTTCCCGGCATTGGAGAAAAGATGGCCAAGCGCATCGTTGACCTTTTCGGAGAAGAGACGCTTGAGCGCATCGACGAGGATCCACAAGTGCTTTTTCAGGTACCGGGAATAGGTAAAAAGACTTTTTCGCGCTTTCTTGAAGCCTATGAGGAAGTGCGTGAAAAGAGATCGGATATTCTGCTCCTGGGTAAAATTGGCGTGCCTTCCTCTCACATCAACGCCATCCTGCGGGAAATAGGACCGGGTGCCGGGCATCTGGTCAAGGAAAATCCCTACCTTCTCTATGGCAGGGTTTCGCAGATGCGCTTCTCGACGATCGATGACATGGCCCTTCGCGCCGGGATCGAGAAAAAAGATCCCCGGAGGATTCGCGCTTTTATCGTTCATGCGCTGGTGCAGGCGCTCGGGGAAGGGCATTGCGCTCTGCCCAAAGAAAATCTCCTACAGAGGCTCTCTGAAGGAGGAATCGAAGAGGAAGATCTTGTTCTTAAGGAGCTAAGAGAACTCCTAATCACCGGTGCCCTTTTTGAAGAAGAGGAGATGGTGTATCTTCGCCATACCTATCGGGCCCAGAGCATGAGCGCTTCGCATCTCGTACGGCTCCTTCGTGAAGGCCCAGAGCCGATGATGTATCGAAAGAGGGCATTGCATTTTGAGGCAGAGAGCAAGCTGCGTCTCGGCGAAGATCAGTGGGAAGCGCTGGAACAGATTTTTCGGGAGCCTCTGAGCATTCTGAGCGGAGGACCCGGTACGGGAAAAACCACCCTTGTGCGATGCCTGGTCCATGTCGCTAAGCAGGCGGGCCTACCACTTCTTCTCGCCGCCCCCACAGGAAGGGCAGCCAAACGGATGGAGGAAGCGACCGGAGAAGAGGCGCGAACAATTCACCGGCTACTGGAGTTTCAATACGCAGAAGAAGGTGAGCTGAGCTTTGCAAGAAACGAGGAAAACCCTCTGGAATGCGAACTCCTCATCATCGATGAGTTCTCGATGGTGGACATCTTCTTGTTCCATTCCCTCGTGGAAGCCATTCCCTCGCACACAAGGGTCGTCTTCATCGGAGACAAAGACCAGCTTCCAAGCGTGGGCGCCGGAAATGTGCTGGCGGACCTGCTTGCCTGCGAGCCGATCGCATCGCTTCACTTACAGCGGATCTATCGCCAGACTCGTCACAGCCTGATTCCCTACAATGCAAAGAAAATCCTGGAAGGAGATGCCGATCTTCTCCAAGAGACGCAGGGCGACTTCTTTTTCCTTCGAGAGACTCCTCAACGCTTGTCTTACACGCTCCGTGAGCTTCTAGAAGAGCGATTGGTCAACTATTACGGTCTCGACGCCTTACGGGACATCCAAGTGCTTACACCCATGAGAAGGGGCTCTATAGGCTCTCTGGAACTGAATAAGTCTCTGCAGTCTTTTTTGAATCCTCCCGATGATCTTCGAGCCGAGCTGCCGCACGGGGATCGAATTTTTCGAGTAGGCGACAAAGTCATGCAGGTAAAAAATAACTATCTGCTCGAATGGGTCGACACGGAATCCGACATGCCTGGAAAAGGTGTTTTCAACGGCGAACTCGGCGAACTGATCGGCGTAAGTCGTCGCGAACTGACGATCCTTTTTGATGGGACGAGGCTGTGTCGCTACCCTCTTGATAAACTCATGGAACTGGAGCACGCCTATGCGATGACGATTCACAAATCTCAGGGGAGTGAATTTCCCTGCGTCGTGCTCATCATGGGCTGGGCGGCGCCGATGCTGATGAATCGAAATGTCCTCTACACGGGTGTGACGAGGGGAAAACGCCTCGTGATTCTCCTGGGAGAAAAGCGCGTGCTTCATGTCATGGTGAAAGGAGAGGAGAGCTCCCTTCGCTTTAGCGGCTTGCAGGAGGCGTTTATGAAACAGTGGGAACGCTCAGACAAGATGGAACAGAGACACGCCGAGTAAGTGTCTCTTCTTTTTTTGCGTTAAGATAACACCATGATCGATTGGCGGACGCTATGGGTGAACAGACAATGTGAAATATGTGAAGAGGAGCTGTTTGAAGACGGGCTGTTCTGTCACGAATGCAATGAGGAGATCCATCGGCTCGTCTACCCCGTGGTAACGCAGACGGAAGGCTATTTTCTCATGAGCATCTACCACTACGACGGCATCATCAGAGAGTTGATTCATCGGATGAAGTTTCAGGAGGGCCGCTATGTAAGCCGCTTCTTCTCTGCCGAGATGGTGAGGTTCTTGCGAGAAAATGACATCTCCCCGCAAGGCGTGAGCTACATTCCCATGCATAAGAAGAAAAAGCGAAAGAGAGGATTCGATCAGGCGAAAGATCTCTGTGTGGAGGTCTCAGGGCAGTTAGGTGTATCATCTGCATCGCTTTTAACGCGGGCGAAGGCGACGCGCGCTCTGTACTCGCTCAGTGCAAAGGAGCGCATGCATGAGCTGGAAGGGGCTTTTACAGCGTCGATTCGTGAAGATGAAAAGCTCTGGCTGGTGGTCGATGATATCCTGACGACGGGTTCTACCATCCGGGAAGCATCGAAAACACTGCGAAAAGCAAAAATACCCAATGTACTATTTCTCGTAATTGCCAGATAGGTGTGAACGTTGCCTAAAGGCGGGGTATTAGATTAAACAACGTAACTACAAGGAGTGTGAACGATGAAAATTGAGATCTTAGGAAAAAACGTCATCGTCAATGATGCTTTGAGAGATCGCATCGAAGGCAAGATGTCCAAGTTCGAGAAATACTTCAATCAGGAAGTGGAAGCTATCATCAATCTCTCCCAG
Source organism: Tissierellia bacterium (assembly GCA_012841045.1). Classification (GTDB taxonomy): domain Bacteria; phylum Bacillota; class Clostridia; order Peptostreptococcales; family Acidaminobacteraceae; genus DUVM01. Next base: position 10,763 of record DUVM01000109.1, read on the forward strand.
GTGAAGAATTCGCAGATTGTGGAAATCACAATCCCACTCAAAAACGGAGCCATCGTCCGGGTAGAGGAGACGAACTTTGACATGATCACTAGCGTGGACAGAGCGTTCGAAAAACTTTCCAGGCAGATCCGCAGACATAAGACCGCGCTCAAAAAACGCTATCAGACCCACGAATCCATCCGATTTGAAGAAATCGAACCGCTCGAAGGAGAGGAATCGGCGGATGAAGAGATTCAGATCGTACGTACCAAGGCGTTTCCGATTAAACCGATGGATCCGGAAGAAGCCATTATGCAGATGAATTTGTTAGGACACAGTTTCTTTGTCTTCCTCAATGCGCAGACAGAAGAAGTCAACGTCGTCTATGGAAGAAAGAACGGTGGATACGGGTTGATCGAACCGGTGATTGACTGATCCGCTTTGACGTTTCGTGAGATGCAAAAGTCCCCGCCTATAAGTGAGCGGGGACTTTTTTATCAGAGAAGGAAAATACTTACTGACGAGAAAGTTGAGCGGAAAAGATCAGGTGATGGACGCCTCGTAAATGCTGTTGATAGACTCTTCAAGCATGCGGCTGAACTCCTCGTCTGTCTGATCTTTTGCCAGCCCCTCTGTCAGAGCACGTGAGAAGGAGGCAATCAGTCCTCGATTCTTTACCAGCTGCTCGTTCGCCTCTTCTCTTGTAAAGCCACCGGAGAGCGCCACGACCCTGAGGACCGAGGGGTGCTCGATGATTTCTCTATAGTAATCGGGCTCCACCGGGAGGGTCAACTTGAACATCAGGGGTTGGCTCTCAGGGATACTCTTCAATTCCTCGAGGATCTCCTCGCGCAGTATCTCTTCAATTTTCTTTCTGTCTTTTGCGTGGATGTCCACCTCGGGTTCGAGAATCGGGACCAAGCCTCTGGCTTGAATTTTTCTTCCCACGTCAAACTGCTGCTTTACAATGGCGCGAATGCCTTCTTTATCAGCCTTTTTGATGACCGAGCGCATCTTGGTGCCCCAGATGTGTCGTTCCTTTGCTCGCTCAAGAAGCGCGTCGAGTCGGTCAAGGGGCTTCATCAGTTGGACGCCGTTTTCTTCTTTTTCGAGTCCCTGGTCGACCTTTAAGATGGGAACAATGCCTTTTTCTCTCCAGAGATAGTCGGCGCTCAGCTGGCCTTCGATGGTGCGATCCATCGTCTGCTCAAAGAGGATGGCTGCCAACACCTTGGTCGAGTCAAAGGCTTTGTCCGTGATGATACGGCTTCGCATCTCATGGACAAGATCAAACATCTCTTCTTCAGATGCGTACTTGTCTTCAGAAATGCCGTACAGACTCAGTGCTCTTGGCGTGCTTCCTCCCGACTGATCGAGAGCGGCAACAAAACCGCGGCCTTCCTTCATCTGCTGATATTGTCTTAAACTCATATTCACCTCCTACGACCTAGTAACAATACATATATACCCATTCAAAGCGTCAAGTCTTCGCCCTTGTCAAGAGCGACGGCTTCTGTTAGAATGCTTTTTGCGTGCAACACAATGAATAACAGGAGGAAGCATGCGAGAAGAATGCGTAAAAGTTTTAGAAGTTTCCAACTTCTTCGGTGAAGTCGGAGACCTTTCATATATGGAAAAATGTCGTCGGATTATCAATACGTATCAAAAGGACGGTTGGCGAGTGGTACAGATTGTGACACCACCTGCGCCCGCGCCGTTTGAAATATTACTCGAACGTTAAGGTAGAATGTCCCTTCTTCTCTAGCCTTTTCGTGTATAATGAAAAGGACCCGGAAGGAGGCAAATGTGTCTTATTTAGCTCTTTATCGTAAGTATCGCCCGAGAACATTCAGTGATTTTGCCGGTCAGGAAGAGACCACCGAAGCGCTCCGCTATCAAGTGAAGAGCGCTACTTTTGGTCATTCCTACCTTTTTAGCGGCATCCGGGGGACAGGGAAGACGTCCATGGCGCAGGTATTTGCCAAGGCCATCAACTGTGAGGACCTACAAGACGGCGAACCCTGCGGCAAATGCCCAAGCTGCGTCTCTTTCGAGAGCGGCGCGCAGATGGATGTGTTGGAGATCGACGCGGCTAGTAACAACAGTGTCGATGATATCCGTGAGCTTCGTGAAAATGCCCGCTTTATGCCGGCATATAGTAAATATAAAGTCTACATTATTGATGAGGTGCAGATGCTCTCCGGCAGCGCCTTTAACGCCCTTCTCAAGACGCTTGAGGAGCCGGCGCCTGCTGTCGTCTTTATTCTGGCGACCACCGAAGTGCATAAAATCCCCGAGACCATCCTCTCGAGGACGCAGCGCTACTCCTTTAAGCGCATTTCTCAATCTGCGATGATGCAGCGCCTGTCGTATATCGCTAAGGAAGAAGGCGTCGACGCGCAGGCAGAAGCGCTCCATCTCCTGTGTGAGCACAGCGGAGGAGCCCTTCGGGATGCCATCAGCCTTCTCGACAAAACCCTATCTCTTGACAGAACCCGACTGACAGTAGAACAGGTGCAAAAAAGTCTCGGGTTACTGGGGCGTGAGCGCATTCACAGGCTGCTGCTCTCAGCCGTCAAGGGAAGAATTGATGAAGCATTAGAAGAACTGGGGATCATTCTCCGAGAGGGAAAAGAGCTCACCATGATCTACCGGGAGATTCTCTCTTTTCTTCGAGGTATTCTGTTGAGTCGCTTGGTGAAAGAAGATGCCCTGATAGAGAATCTTCTCGGCTATGCGCCGGGTGAGATGACAAAGGAATATGACTCGCTTACTTCAGAACAACTCGATGAACTGATCGGCATATTTGATGATTCGCAGCGTTCGCTTCGCTTTAGTCTGATTCCCAGACTCCATCTGGAGATGGCTCTGATTGCCACGTGGGAAAAGGCGCACGGACCGGTGCAGGTGGAAGTCAAAAAAGTCCTTGAAAAGAGAAAGGTCGAGCCGATCAAAGAAGAGGTCGCTCCGCCAAAAGACCTCGACGACTATACGCCGTATTGGCAAAAAGTCCTCGACAAACTAAAGGCCTCAGGAGATATCGCGACGTATGCGTTTTTACTCGAAGGGACGTTTGAGACGCGTGCCGGCGATACACTGCTGATCTCCTTTGGAGCGGACTATGATTTTCATAAAAACAGAGTCAATGAAGAGAAAACCAACGCCAAAATCAGCGCCGTCGCTTCTGAGGTGTTTGGAGCATCGTTGAAAGTGCGCGGCGTATCAAAAGAAGAAACCCCTTTAGATCCCGAAGAGCGACTTAAAGCGCTCTTTGGAGATGCCAGCGACAAGTTAGAATTTCGATAGGAGGAACAATGGCCAGACGTGGAAATATCCCCGGCATGGGAAACATGAACCAGATGATGAAACAGGTCCAGAAGATGCAGGCGCAGATGCAAAAGGCCCAGGAAGAAGCAGAAGAGAAGGTCTATGACGTCAGCGTCGGCGGCGGTGCCTTAAAAGTAACCATCAACGGAAAAAGAGAAATCCTGGAAGTGGAGATTGAACCTGATGTGGTCGATCCCGATGACATTGATATGTTGCAAGACCTCATCGTGGCGGCAGTGAACGAAGCCATTCGAAAAGCCGATGATGCGATGAGCGAGGTCATGGGCAAATTTACCGGCGGGATGGGAATTCCGGGGCTG
>DUVM01000110.1 GCA_012841045.1 Tissierellia bacterium
AGGTGATGCTATGTTTGAAAAAATAAAAGATATGTGGTACGACGTGAGTGATTTTCTGGTTACTCTTATTATAATCGTTTTAATCATCGGTTCCATCGCTTTTATCATGACAAATACGTTGGGAGTCGATTTTGCCATCTCAGATTATCTGAGTTTTCTTCGCAATCAACCGGCCCCATCTGTCAGTGTCACGGAGCCGACACCTGAACCTGCACCGACTGTAGTGCAGACACCTGTTTTGACGGTTCAGACCCAGTCGGAACAAACTCCCGCTGAGACGCCCGTAGAAACGCCTACAGAAGAGACACCGGATATCACGGCAGGAACGGAAGACGGCATTGTCATTACCGTCAATCAAGGCGATTATCTTCGAGATGTGGCCAATGAGCTTCTTCAAGCCAAAGTCATCACATCCGTCAGAGACTTTATGGATTTGGTGGTTCAAGAAGGACTGGAAGGATCTCTGCAGATCGGAGAGTTTACTTTTAAAGAGAATATGACCGATCGAGAAGTTCTCGATATTCTCTTTCCCTAATCCATAGCGAAAGGATCTTGTCATGCCCCTGGTAACCACGAAACAGATGTTTGCCGATGCCTATGATGGCGGCTATGCCATTGGTGCATTCAATGTCAACAACATGGAGATTATTCAGGGAATCGTAGAAGCGGCGCGCGAAGAACGCGCCCCTCTGATTTTACAGGTGAGTGCAGGCGCTCGAAAATACGCCAACTCCACCTACCTGAAAAAACTCGTAGAGGCGGCTCTTATCGACGCCCCTGAGCTCCCCATTGCCCTGCACCTTGACCATGGCGATACTTTTGAACTCTGTCAGTCTGTCATAGAAGACGGATTTACGTCGGTCATGATCGACGGATCCCATCTTTCTTTCGAAGAAAACATAAAGCTGACGAAACAAGTGGTGGATTTCGCGCACGAACGCGGCGTCACGGTGGAAGCTGAACTCGGCAGACTCGCAGGAATTGAAGATGCCGTCAACGTGGAAGAAGAAGACGCTACCTTCACCGATCCTGATCAGGCGGTCGAATTCGTTGAGTGTACCGGTGTCGATTCACTGGCGATAGCCATCGGCACCAGCCACGGTGCGTACAAGTTTAAAGGCGAACCACGCCTCGATATCGAGCGTCTCAAGAAGATCAACTCGCTCCTACCCGGTTTTCCTCTAGTGCTTCACGGCGCCAGCAGCGTCATCCCTGAGTTTGTCGCAATGAACAACGAGTACGGCGGAAAAATCCCGGGAGCCAAAGGGGTTCCAGAAGAACTGATCCGCGAGGCCACTCGACACGGCGTCTGTAAAGTCAATATTGATTCGGATCTGCGACTGGCTATGACCGGTGTCATCCGAAGAGAATTTGCCAACAACCCCTCGAACTTTGATCCCCGAGTCTACCTCGGACCGGCACGCACGGCCATCAAAGAGATGGTACGCCACAAGATTCGAAACGTTCTGGGTAATGCCGACAAAATCTAAAGAAAGAACAATTCAATAAAAATTAGAAAGGGAGCCATCGGAAGGTGGCTCTCTTTTTTGACATGTCGTTTCATTAATAAAATACCACCGAAAATTGCTGCGACGAAAAAAGAAAGACTCACGCGCAGCAGTCTGTCAGCACCGCTCATATACAAAAGCATGGCCAACTTCACATCGCCCCATCCCAAACCTCCCCGTGTCAAAAGCACGAAACCTATCGTGACAGCTAACCAACCCTGATCCAAATGAGCCCCACTTAAAAATCGTAGGATTATGCCCACAAGAATCCACTCATCAGGGATTTTGCATGTGCTCAGATCAAACCAGGAGATCATTGCAAGAACAAACAAATAACCTACGAGCATCCTTCTCCTCCTCGGAAAAAGGATAACAAAAAAAGAGACTCCCTTCGCAGGTTGTCTCTTGATGGTTCATGTAGGAATCAGCCTTTGATTTCTTCCTCTACTTTTTCTTTCACTTCTTCCGCTTTATCTTTGGCTTCGTCAACTTTTTTCTCTACTGCGTCTTGGACTTCCTTGGCTTTATCCTCCACCTTGTCCTTGACTTCTTCTGCCTTCTTTTCAGCGGCATCTTTCGCCTCTTTGGCTTTATCTTCCACCTTGTCTTTTACTTCTTCCACTTTTTCTTTGACGTCTTCTGCCTTCTTTTCAGCGGCGTCTTTTGCCTCTTTGGCTTTGTCTTCTACCTTGTCTTTTACTTCTTCCACTTTTTCTTTGACGTCTTCTTTTACTTCTTCTGCTTTCTCTTGTGCCTGAGCTGTTTTTTCCTCGGCTTCTGCTTTCGCTTCCTCGGTCTTTTTCTCAATTTTCTCTTTGATCTCTTCGACCTTGTCTTCTGCCTTATCTTTTAGCTCTTCGGCTTTCTTGCCGACTTCTTTGGCTACTTCACCGGCTTTTTCAACCACTTCGCCGCCAACTTCTGTGACTTTTTTCGCTGTCTTTTCAGCTATCTCTTTTCCACTGTCAACCGCTTTTTCGGCGACTTCTTTCGTGCCGCTGAACCATTCTTTAAGCTTCTGTGTAATTCTACTGAACATATTATCCTCCTGATCATGTAATATGGTGAAGTTCTCGATGTTTCTCTTTTGATAGTTACCCAGATGATGCAATTCTATCTCAAAAGAATGATTTCTTTTTCATATTTAGCGGCAAACGGCCGACGAAGTGACTCTATCGAGATTTCTAATAGATTCTTTCGATAGGCATTTTTTAATTTCACCAGCAACGCCTGCTCTGTCACTTCTATTGACTCCACAGTCTTGCTCTCCGTCCTGTCCAGTCTTTCGGCAAGGGACAAAAGTACCCCGAGGCGCTCAATCCTTTGCATCATATCTCTTCCTAGCCACTGACTATAAGGGCGCGAGAAGCGACCTAAAGAACGATTCCTGTGCAGGCCGATCAATAGCGCAATGAACATTCTCTCTTCTTCATAGAAACCTAGGAGCCCGGCATGAAGCGCCAGGTAAAGTCCATGCTGATGATGAGTAAAATAGCCGACACCCATCCCGATGTCATGGAGCCTTGCCGCCATTTGAAGGAGTCTTCGCTCCCCGGGAAGCTTGTCCTTCTCCAACTGATCATATAGTTCAAGAAAAAGCCATTCGATATAGGAAGCGTGTTCTTCGCTTACGCCCATTCTCCGCTGCAGATTCTTTCCGCTAAAATCTGCCACATCAGAGAGAATAGGATGATGACCATTGAGTTTTAGATATTCTCGGTAAAAAGCTCCTTCTCGGATCCCCTGAATACTGATGCGAACAAATGGAGCGGCGATCCGTTCAAAGATCACCTCAAAAGGGACAATGCCGATGCGAAGAATGTCTGCTCGAGTGGAGCTGACGCCTCGCATCCGACGAATCCTCGCACCCACTGCACGAGAGATTTCATCGAGATATTTCGCCGTGTTTTTTGCAGAGACACTGTATCCGTGTAGATTGTCAAGAGGCCAGTTTCTGCGAATCTGATCGATTTTTGCTAAGGTGCGGATGGAGCCGCCTAGACCGATGACAGGCAGTCCTTTTGCTTCGTCCAACCAATCCACTTTTTCAAGTTGTGATCGGATAAAAGAAATGGCTGCACCGCGATCATTTGCAAACTTCTCACTTAATGTGACAGCGCCATACGGAATGGATCCCCATTGAACCATCTGGCGTTTTCGCATTAAGACAAACTCGGTGCTGGCTCCACCGAGGTCTACAAGCAGTGCATCGCTTTCATTTAGGCTATTGACGCTACCTAAAAATCCCAGCGTCGCTTCCTCTTCCTCAGATAGAACAGTTAGAGAAAACGGCGTTTTCCGCTCGACGATCTGCAAAACATCCTGCTGATTGTTTGCCTGTCGGATGGCTGCAGTGGCCAATGCCTGTACATCGCTGACTTGGTACACTTGCATAATCTGCTCAAAGGACTGAAGGGTGTCAAGAAGCCTTTCTATCGCCTCCGGGCGAATCATCTTGTCTTCACCCATCCCGGCGCTGATTCGAGTTTTCTCACGCGCCTGATCGACAAGCATGAAATGCCCTTCCTTACTGATCCCCATGATGTTGATACGAACAGAGTTACTGCCGATGTCTATAATAGCGCGGTGATCGGAGTATCTCAACGGACAACCTCCCTCAGTTGCCTGATCCTCTCCCGATCATCCGAGGAGAATTTCTTTTTAAGAATCTCGTGGGCTTGTATCGGTTTTTCCGACGCTTGCTTTCTCTCATACGTCCCGTCATTTTTCATCACCCAGGTTTTGACATTGTCGTGCCAGAGGATATCAAAAATGGCTAAGATGCGCTTTTGAAGAAGCGGATCAATGACCGGAAAGAGGAGCTCAATTCTTCGGTCCAGGTTTCTAGTCATCAGATCGGCGCTGGAGAGATACAGAAAATCCGGACTGGCATTGAGGAAATAATAGATCCGCTCATGCTCAAGAAATTCGCCAATGATCGAATGCACTTCGATATTCTCGCTCATGCCTTCTACGCCCGGGATAAGAGAGCAGATGCCTCGTACAATCAGCTCAATTCTCACCCCAGCCTGTGACGCTTTGTACAGTTTGTTGATAAAACGCTGATCCACAAGAGAGTTGATTTTTATGCGCACCAGAGCCTCTTTGCCCTCAGCAGCCGCTTTCATTTCGTTTTCTAGCAGACGCTCCAGATGCGCTCGGAGAAACTCCGGAGCAGCAAACAAGCGGCTCATCCCTTTGCTCGAGCCATACCCGGAGATGAAGTTGAAAAAGCGTGACGCATCAGCGCCGATATCTTCTCTGGCGGTTAGGATGCTCATATCCGTATATAGCTTGGCGGTGGAAGAGTTATAGTTTCCGGTGCCCAGATGGGTATATCTTTTGATTCCGTCTTTCTCTCTTCGAACAATGAGAAAGATCTTCGAGTGGGTTTTCAGCCCAGGCACGCCGTATAGCACGTTGGCACCCGTTTTCTCCAATTCTCTGGCCCACTGGATGTTATGCTCCTCGTCAAATCGCGCCTTTAACTCAAATAGCGCTGTCACATGCTTGCCGCGCTGCGCTGCTTTTACAAGATTTCTCAGAATTTTGCTCCCGCTGTTGACGCGGTACAGCGTCATCTTAATGGCAAGCACATCCGGGTCTTCACTTGCCTGACGAATGATCTCCTCAATATAGTCAAACGAATCATATGGGACATGGAAAAACAGATCCTGTTTTCTCACCTGTGCAAACAGATCTTTTCGCTCCAGAGAGGCGATCTTGCGCGGCGTATGACGGGGTGGATAAAACCCCTGCGTGCCCTGCGGCGCGCTGACCCCCATGCAGAGAGTCAGATCAAGTGGAGCATCCCATTCAAACACACTTCCTGTATCGACCTGGAAGAAATGCAGGAGCTGTCTCATGACATCCTGATTGTAACCTTTTCTCATCTCCAGCCGGATCACTTCTCCCCAACGCCGCTGCATCAGGGAGGCTTCAATTACCCGCAGCAGATCTTCTGCATCTTCTTCGTGAATTGTCAGGTCAGCATTTCGCGTAATGCGAAACTGACTGATCGAGCGAATATGAAGATCACTGAACAGATATTCAAATCCCGAGATGATCACGTCTTCTAGTAGGACGTATTCTTGTTTTTTCGGATCCTTTCCCACGGGGATCAAACGCGGGAGATTTTGAGGCACTTGCAATAGAGCTAGGCGGACATACCCCTCCTCCTCTACTTCAACGGCCATGTAAATGCTCTTACTCGCCAAAAGAGGAAAAGGTCTTCGGTTATCAATCGCCATCGGCGTGAGGACCGGATACACTTCCCTGAGAAAGTACTTCTTCAGCTCTGTCATCGTATCCTTGTCGAGTTCCTCTACCTTTTTGAAATGAATGCCGTATCCCTTGGCTTCTTCCAAGGTGTCGTAAAACAATCTCTCCTGTTCGCGCAGGAGCGGATAAACGCGTTCATTGATCTTTTCAATCTGCTCACCAGGCGTCCATCCCGCTAGGTCCAGTTTGTCATATTCTGCGTTGACCTGGTCTTTAAGCGAGCCCACCCGCACCATAAAAAACTCATCGAGATTGGAGGCAAAAATACTTAAAAACTTAAATCGATCGAAGAGATAAGGACTGGCCTGCGTCGCCTCTTGCAGGACGCGTTCATTGAAAGCGAGCCAGCTGAGCTCGCGATTGATATAGCGGTTCATGCGATCATCTCCACTTCCAGACTGAGTCCGTACACATTTTCAAATAGCTTGTTTGCCGCAAGAAGAGTCTCTTGGATGAAGGGGGTCATATGTTTGGTATGAACATATAGATGCAAAGAGTCTCCTTTTATCTTTGCTTCTTGCAGCCTGATCAGCTGATCTTTGGACGCATCAAGCGCATCGGCGAGCGAGAGAATCGCTCCCAAGCGCAGATCTTCTTGCGGCCTGGTAAAGACCTCCACATTGCCTGAGGCCATCATCCCCAACATATCGCAGAGACTGGCAATTCTCTCTACTTGCGACGTAGACAGCGAGAAGATACGCATCCCGCGGATCATAGAGGCGCTTGCGTAGTAGTAATTTCGCAGATCAAGGCTTTTTCCGATTTCATGCAGAAGCGCTGTGTGCCGGAGCACCCGATAATCTTCCGATGTGAGAGAAAATTCTTTTTTTAAGGCGTCATAGATACGAAGGGAGCTCGACTCCACACGGCGAGCATGTGCTGTATGAACGCCGAAGCGTTTGGCCGTATGGTAACTGGTGGAAAAAGGATCTTCATTGAAAACTCGGTACATGTCCGCTTTTGAAAGACTCTCATCGATCATCTGTGCAATTACACCGTCTCGCAGCGAGAGATGTGGTATCGAAATCTCCTCCACGCGAAGAATATCCAAAAACACTTTGAAGAACACGAAAGTCACAAGGACTTCTTGCCAATCAAGCCCGGCTTCCAAGCACTTTTCCGTAAAGAACGTTGTTTCCACGAGAAGTTGATCATAGAGCGCTCGGTAATCTCTTGCGCTGATGTGATCGGATCCTTCAAAGAAAACATCTTTTAATGGGTTTAGCTGTGCCCCCATCGCCATATAGTTCTTGATCTGCCTCTTTTTGAGCACATTGCTCATATAGTCTACTTTGGTGTGTATATATGATTCCAGAGCTTCTAACTCCTGCGAGGTGTCACGGCTGAAATGAGAGAGGGCTTCTTTTAAATTCAAAGAGCCGATCCCTATTTCATCGTTTCGGATCATCTTGTTGTTTCGATAAAATGTCACGTCACAGCCGGAGCTGGTCAGCTCAACAAAAACCGACCCTTCTTCACGGAATTTGTCAAAATCCTCAAATCGGTCTCTCATGGACTTATAGGTGAGAAACTTTTCGACGGAATCTTCAATAATTTGTACATGTAGACCTGTTTTTCTTCGAATCGTCTCCAGCACCAGACCGCGGTTGGCGGCATTTCGAAGCGCTGCCGTGGCCACGCTCATGGACTGTTCTACTTGGTACTCTTTGAGAAGACCTGCAAAATACTGCAGAATCTCCACTAATTCATCAATCGTCTCTTTTGAGAGAACCCCAAGAGCAAATACTTCATCCCCGAGCTCCAGCCCTTGGCTGATTTCTTCTTGCGTGGTGATGACCTCGGCCTTCCACTGAACGATCTTTAATTTCACAGCATTAGAGCCGATATCGATGGCTCCGAACAGATGGATATCTTTCATAGCTACTCCTTCTTGTTATTATACATCAGAGCAACTGTTCTCGCCTTCCATTCAAGGCGTCTTCAGCAAAAGATAACAAGAAAATAACATTCATTTGTGGACCGCTCGAGCTTTTGGATATAATAATCAACATGGAGGAGTGATTGATGCAATTAGAACTGAAAAAACTGACAAAATCATTTGGTGATGTGCAAGTACTAAAAGACATCACCTTTACTACGCGCTCCGGTCGGGCAATGGGCTTTCTTGGACGCAACGGTTCAGGTAAGACCACGACGATGCGCTGTCTGATGAATGTGTTTGCACCTGATTCCGGAGAAGTGCTCCTTGATGGAAAGCCCTTTGTAGCAAAGAGCGCATCCATCGGCTATCTCCCCGAGGAACGCGGGATGTATGCAAAAGAGCCTATTCTCGAGCAATTAGTGTATTTTTCTCAACTGAGAGGAACTGACAAAAAAACGGCTCACGAACGTGCGCTCTACTGGTTAGAGCGAGTTGAACTGAGTGAATATAAGAGCAAGAGGCTGGAAGTACTCAGCAAAGGAAATCAACAGAAAATCCAGATCATTCAAGCCTTTTTGACTGATCCCGATATCCTCATCCTCGATGAGCCTTTTAGCGGACTTGACCCTGTGAACTCCCAACTCTTTAAGGATATTATCTTGGATCTCCTTCAAGAAGGCAAACTCGTCGTCTTTAGTTCGCACCAAATGGCGTACGTCGAAGAGTTTTGTGATGACATTGCGCTGATCCATGAAGGAGAAATCGTCCTAACAGGAGACTTAAAGCAGATTAAGAAAGAGCGCTCTTGGCGGCAAGTACTCGTGGAGACCTCGACACCTGAAGCCTTTTCAGTCATCGACTCTTTAAGCGCAGAGCCGCCCGAAAAAAGAGGCCAAAATTATCGGATGACCTTGCGAGAAGAGATGAGCAAAGAAGAGTTGCTCTCCGCTCTTTTGTCTCAGGGGATCAAGATAGAATCCTTCAATGACTATCTTCCCTCTCTCCAACAGATATTCCTTGAAAGTGTAGGTGAACGATGAAACGCTTCGGCACGGTCTTTGCATTTGAAGCCAAGAGCTTCCTTCGAAAAAAATCCTTCCTCATTACGACATTGGTGCTGATGCTGATCTTCTTCGGCGTCTGGTTTGCGCCGCGCATCATCAGTCTCTTCAATTCCGATCCGCCGGCAGAAGACGCTGTCAGATCAGATGCTGAAGGGTTTGTCCTGCTAAGCGATGATTTTACTCGCGAAGAGTTTATCGAGAAGGGATATATCTTTTATCCCGATGAAGAGGCTATGAGAAAAGATCTGGAAGAGAAAAAGCTTTCTTCCGGTTTTGTCATTCGCGGTCTTCATGCCTTTGATGTGTTATTTCAAGACCGCCAATTGGGCAATGTTCAATTCGAACAAGACTTTGCCGTTTTAAGAGAAAATCGAATTCTTGAGAAGATGAATGTCGACACAGAGTCCTATCGTCAATTAGTGGATGTCCCTGTGCAGAAAAACTATACAGTACTGGGCACGGACGGATTTTCAAATTATCCGATCACGTATATCTTCATCTTTATCTTCTATTTCCTGGTGATCTTCTACGGCAATGTCATTTCCACCTCCGTCGCAAGAGAAAAGAGCGATCGAACGATGGAACTGCTGATCACCTCTACAGACACGAATTCGCTTCTGTTTGGAAAGGTCCTCGGAGCCGGTGTCATTGGCGTCCTTCAGTTCTCCTTGCTGATTGTTTCGGCGCTGGCGGGATATTTTCTCAACAAAGATGCTTTTGGGATCGATATCTCCCAATTTGTCCAAGTAGGCACAAAAGAACTGGTGTATTTTATTCTCTTTACGATCATCGGATACTTCCTGTTTCTTTTCCTCTATGCAGGTCTGGGTTCAGCCGTTTCAAAAGTGGAGGATGTATCATCTTCTACCACACCGATTACGCTGACCTTGGTCGCTGTCTACATGGTAGCCGTCTTCGGCATGAGTATGCCTGATCGGACGTTTTTCAAGATCGCAAGCTTCATCCCCTTCTCGTCTCCCATGATCATGCCCTCTCGTGCGAATCTGACCTCGGTGCCGGATATTCAGGTCATGATCTCCTTAGGCATTTTGATTCTCACGAGCGTGTTTCTAGGCGTTTTTGCCGCGAGAATCTATCGTATGGGGACCCTCAATTACGGAAACCGTCTGAGTTTCAAGCGCATGTTCAAGGGACTGTTAAAAAATCAGTGACCTAAGTAAAAAAAGATCTGATCAGGATGCATTCCTGACAGATCTTTTTCATTTCGCAGATCACTTCGGAAGAAAGAATTCAGGCTCTCGACGCGCTTGTATTTTTGCTTCTAATGCGCGAAAATGGCTGAGAAATCCCGGATCATCAAAATGCTTGAGTTTCAACGGACAGGCAAGTACGCAGGAGTAGCACTTCATGCATTTTCCCGGTGTTTTTGAGGGATCCTCTTCATCAATGGAGCCAAGAGGGCAGCTTCTAACACACTGCAGACAGTGGATGCAGCCGGGTTTGGTCGAGGGCTTGACCTGAATGATATTCACGTCTTCTCCGTACTCCCCTTTAGGCTGATAGTATGTAAGATCTTCGTTTCCCGGCATGGAGACAGGCACTCCCTCCTCAAAGGCTCGGATGATGTGAGGGATTTGCGCATCGAGCATGGAGAGATCCTGTGCATCCGGTCTGTTTTTGGCGATCGTCTCGGAGAACACATGGCGAGCAATCACAGCGGCTCCACCTACCACGGTCATCCCTGCGTGTATGCTCAGGGCTTCCATTTCTCGGAGCGCGTCGTCATAATGACGATTTCCATAGACGCTCAGGAGAAACACTCTTGCTCCCTGTCCGCTCATCGTCGACATATACGGGAGCAGGAGACTGGGAATTCGACCGGCATACACCGGCATCGCCAATATGACCCAGTCGTCTTTAGAAAACGCCAAGGGCTCCGAGCGCTGTTTCGGTAGGGTAAAGGGCCTGTGTTCCCAGAGAAGCCCGCTGAGCGCGCTCAGCTGTTGTGTGAGATAGATTCCCGTTTTTCTTGTGCTTCCGGCCGGACTGAAGTCCGCCAGCACCCATTTTCGATTTTGTTTTTTCTTCATATTCTATTCATCCTATATAGGCCAGATGATCATAATCATGCTCACCGTCACGGCAATGACGAGTAAACTGAGAGGAAATCCCAATTTCCAGTAGTCGCGAAATTGAAACCCACCGGGTCCCATAATCAGTGTATTGGACTGATGCCCGATCGGAGTCATGAAAGCAGAAGTCGCTCCGACAAAGACGGCCATCAAAAAAGCATCCACGTTGAGTCCGAGGGTCATCGCCATGCTGATGGCAATCGGTGCCATGAGAAGGGCAGCCGCTGCGTTGTTGATAATATTGGTCAGAAGCATCGTCATTGCAATGACAATCATGACAAGGGTCCAGTTCGGAAGAACGCCCGCCAGTGACAGGATTTTTGAAGCGATCAGTTCGGCGGCTCCTGTCGTCTCAAGTGCCTCACTGACCGGAATCAAGCTGCCCAGCAGGATCAAAATAGGCAGTTCAATCGCTTCATATGCCTTTCGAAGGCTCAGGACGCCGGTGATCACCATCAAGACGGCCGCCAGCGTAAATGAAAGATCCGCCGGAAGAATTTCAAAAGTGACCAGCAAAATCGCAGCAAAGAAAAGACCTATGCTCAGAGCAACAGTGGAGGTCGGCTTCATCTCGATGCCTCGCTCCATCAGAGGCAGCGCTCCTATGTCGCGGACGATTTCCTGGATGCTGCCCGGTGTCCCCTGCAGGAGGAGAACGTCACCCGATTGAATCTCTATGCGGTTTGGGCTATCTGTCAGTCGAGCGCCCTCTCTTGCAACCCCTAATAAGTTGACGTTGAAATTACTTCGAAGCTCCATGTCCTTTGCCGTGCGGCGGACAAAGTTCGATGTCTCAGTGACGACCACTTCTTGCACGACGACACCCTCTCCGGAAAAGTCCGTGGTTCCAAGTGGAACACTTCCAGAGAGCGGCAACTTGCTCAGGCGAAGAAAGTCCTGCACTTGTTTCGTGCCCCCCTGAAGAATCAGACGGTCTTTTTCCTGAAGGATTAAAAAAGGCGAGACGTACGCGTACTTTACACTGTCACGCACATAGGCGATGACCTGCACTTCTTTAAAGTATTTCGAACCGAGGTCTTTTAGACTCTTTCCTTCGAGCTCGGAGCCGGATTGAATCTCCACCATGGTCGTGTAGTCGTTTACTTCAAAAAGCTCATCTTTTGTCGTCGAAGGCTTTCTCACGGGAATCAGCTTATAACCAATAAGAACAATAAACAACACACCGACGATCGTCAGCGGTGCCCCGATCGGGAAAAAATCGAACATGCGATACCCTGCCCCCATGGTCTGCTTCCTAAAAGAAGAGATGATGATGTTGGGAGGAGAGCCTACGAGGGTCATCATGCCGCCAAGAAGGGAAGAAAAGGCCAAGGGCATAAGTAGACGAGATGCCGGATATTTATGGAGACGGCTGATGCGAAGTGTCGCGGGCAAAAATAGAGAGAGAGCTCCGACATTGTTCATAAAAGCAGAAAAAACCGCGACGGCAAAGGTCAGAATAAACATCTGACTCCGTATGGTTTTTCCATATTGCGTGATTTTTGATACTAAGAAATCGACAAAGCCGGAGTTCTGGAGTCCGGCGCTGATGACCAGCACGGCGGCAACCGTAACCACAGCGTTGTGGCCAAATCCTCGAAAGAGCCCCTCTGTCGGAACAATCCCTAGTAGGGCGGCCGCACAGAGTGTGCCGAGGGACACAATATCGTATCGTACTTTCCCCCAAGAAAATAGCGCAAGCATCACACCGAGGAGGAGAAAAATCGTCAGTTGCTCTTGTGTCATGAAGAATTCCTTTTTGAATCCGCACGGAGCTTTCTCAGTTCGTCTTCGCGTTCGCGAAGAACCAAGATCAATTCCTGCGTTTTTTCTTCCACAAGCTCTTCTCGATCATCCTCCTTGCTCTGCATTTGTACTTCCAGCTCACGAAGTGTCAGCTCCAACGCTTCATCTTGAGGGCGGATCACCGTCGTATCAAGAAATAGCAGTCGATCATAAATACGGGCAAGTTGCGGATAAAATAGCTCGTTTTGCGGGTCTTCTCTGAGTTCTCCTACGCGCTCAATAATCTGTAACACCGGATTGTCTGCATCCCAGCGCGTTGTCCGGATGGTCGGAGTATTCTTAGAAATCCAGAGGGAGAAAAAGGTCAATACACTGAACAGAAGGGTCAGCAAAATATCAAGCACGAGGAGAAGGACACCTCTTTCCTTGACAGAAAAAGCAAAGTACGCATTCATCGCCAGCGAAAGAACACCGTAGACGATCAGCAGTTGCCCGGCGGTTCCGATGCTTTTAGAACCGGTCCTAGCACTCAACAACTGCGACACCCAAATGCCTCCGTAGACAAGAAGAATCGTAAGAATGGAAAACACGAAGGCCACCTGATAGGCAAAGCCCTGTACGGTCGGCACAAACATGTACACCACCACCACGATCAAGAGAAATACGATTCCGCTGACACCAAGTACTGCATTCATTCCTTTTTTCACACGTTACCCCCTCACATAAAAAGATGCTCTGCGAGGATCTTCACTCCTAAGAATATCAGAACAATCCCACCCGCAGCTTCCGCTCTATTGGCAAGCCTTCCCTGCACACGACATCCAAGCCAGGATGCCAGCAGACACACGGCGAATGTCACCCCCGCCATCATACCAGCGCTTACAATGATATTGGCATGAAGAAAGGCCAGGCTGACTCCCAGCGCCAGCGCGTCAATGCTTGTAGCAATTGCCAACGGAAACAGCACCGCACTTGCAAAATCCGGTTCACCTTGTGTTTTTTCCTCTCTGGATTCTCTCAGCATACTGATGCCGATCCAAGCAAGAAGAAAAAACGCAATCCAGTGATCCCAGGCATGTATTAATTCACTAAAATTGGTCCCGAGGGAATACCCCATCATCGGCATAATCCCTTGAAACAGTCCAAAAAACGCTGCCATTTTCAGGGCGTGCTTCCATCGAAACATTCCGCACATGGACATCCCCTTGATGACGGAGATGGCGGCGGCGTCCATGGAAACGCCCAGTGACATCAACACAATGTTCGTCAAGCCCATCTGTTATTTTACCTCACCCGATATTATAGCATATCATACAAGGAGCTTGACCTTACTTCCCTGTGAACTTTTGTGAATTTCTAGATGCGCCGGAATGACCGTGCGCAGCTCCTCCACATGGGAAATCACGCCGATCAGACGCCCTTCATCGCGAAGAGATAGCAGCGTATCGAGCGCGACATTGAGTGAATCAGCGTCCAGCGACCCAAAGCCCTCGTCAATAAACAGTGTGTCCAGGCGAATTCCTCCGTCGCGGCTCTCCATCGCATCCGACAGACCCAGCGCCAGCGCAAGAGATGCTTTGAAGCTCTCGCCTCCGGACAGCGTCTTCACACTTCTTTCTTTCCCGGTGAAGTAGTCAAACACGCTGAGGTCAAGCCCCTTTCTCCCTCCGCCCTTTACGTCGTCACTTCTTACAAAAGCATAGCGTCCCGCGCTCATGCCTTTCAGCCTGATATTTGCATAGGCAATGACTTCCTCATAATACTCCATGAGGACAAATGTCTCAAAGCTCACATACCCTGCTTCCTTTTTACCTGATGCCAGACTGTACATATCTTCTAAAACGGTGAACGTCTGAGTGGCTTCCATAAAGCCCTTTTGCACCCCGGAAAGGTCTTCCATCTGTTCTCGTCTTCTGGCCACGAGTTGCACGAGCGCAT
>DUVM01000111.1 GCA_012841045.1 Tissierellia bacterium
CTTGCGTTGTCCATGAACGAACACGTCTCCTGCTCGAACTACGTGGGAGATGCGATCGACATGGCGGTGGAAAAAGGTTTTTCAAAGATCTTATTGGTAGGGCATATCGGAAAACTCATCAAGCTCGCTTTAGGGCTGCGAAACACCCATTCGAGCATGGGAGATGGAAGGATGGAAGCCCTGGTCGCCTGTGCGCTTGAAGCAGGAGCGGATGCACATCTTCTAAGGCAGGTCCTCTCCAGCGTGACGACCGATGCCGCCCTCAAGTGGATAGAGGATGTGGGTCTTTTAGAAGAGACCATGAGGCAGGTGAAACGGCGAGTGGAAGAGACTCTTCAGCGCTGGGTGGATGAAGAGATTCGACTCGGATGCATCTGCTTTACAAAGGATCCGGCGAGGATTCTCTTTATGACAGAAAAGACAGAAGAACTGATTACAGAGTGGAGGATGCCATGATTTACTTTGTCGGGGCAGGAAGCGGTGCAGCGGATCTGATCACCGTGCGCGGAGCGAGACTTCTTCGAGAAGCCGACGCCATCATCTATGCGGGCTCACTGGTCTCAGAAGAGCTGCTGCATGAGAGAAGAGAAGGAGCGCTTGTCTACAACAGCGCCTATATGACCCTCGATGAAGTGATCGAGGTGATGGTGGAGATGGAAAAGCAGCAGAAGATGACGGTGCGGCTGCATACGGGAGACCCGAGTCTCTACGGAGCCATCCGTGAGCAGATGGATCGCCTGGACGAGCTGGGATTTGCCTATGACATCTGCCCCGGCGTCTCGAGCTTTAGCGCAGCGGCGGCCGCTCTGAAAGCGGAGTACACCCTCCCCTCTGTCTCGCAAAGCGTCATTATCACTAGAATGGCCGGAAGAACACCGGTCCCCGAATTAGAGAGCATACGGCGTTTTGCGGCGCATCAATGCACGATGGTGATCTTCCTGAGCGCCTCTTTAACGGAAAAACTTCAAGAAGAATTGCTGGAGGGAGGCTATCAGGAGAACACACCTGTTGCCATTGTTTATCGCGCGTCTTGGCCGGATGAAAAGATCATTCGCTGCACGGTAGGAACCCTTCATGAAAGCGCTCTTCATCATGAGATCACTCGTCACGCGCTCATCGTCGTCGGAGATTTTCTGGGGGATGAGTATGAGACGAGCCTTCTCTATGACCCGGCATTTTCGACAGGTTACCGGGAGGCAAAGAAGTGACCCTAGCGGTACTGTCGTTTTCCTCTCGAGGAGAGGCACTGGGGCAGAAGATAAAAAAAGCCCTCATGGACGAAGGCGCCTTCGTCACCGTGACACGCTGTGGCAGCGGAGAACTTCTTGAGTGGACGCGCCAACACTTTTATGAAACAGATGCCCTCGTCTTCATCGGCTCCTGCGGGATTGCCGTGCGGGCGATCGCTCCTTTTATTCAAAACAAGACGGTCGACCCCGCCGTCATTGTGATCGACGACATGGGAACGTTTTCGATCTCTCTACTCAGCGGACACCTGGGAGAGGCCAACAAGCTAAGCACTAAGCTGGCGGACATCCTGGGCGCGGTTCCTGTCATCACGACAGCGACGGATCTCCATGGAGTATTTGCCGTCGATAGCTGGGCAAAAGAACAGGGAATGCAACTGATTCGCCCGGAGAGAATCAAAGAGATCTCTTCGCTCCTACTTGAAGGGAAGAAGGTATCGTTTCGATGCGATGTTCCTATGAAAGGACCCTTGCCTGAAAATGTGTATCTAAGCGAAAAAGAAGAGGATTTCGTGATCTCTTATAAGAGGAAAGAAAGAGACATCCTTCAATTGATTCCGCCGGTGATCAGTTTGGGGGTGGGATGCAGAAGAGGCACCTCACAAGAGACGATCGAAAGAGCTTTCCAACGTCTTCTTGAGAAGACAGATCTGCATGAACGGTCGGTCTATCAGGTCGCTAGCATCGATCTAAAAAAAGATGAGGCGGGGCTTCTTGCCTTTTGTCAGGCGCGGCATTTTCCCGTGACGTTCTACTCTGCGCAGGAACTTCAAAAGGTTCATGCAGAAATTTCATCTTCTGCATTTGTTGAGTCGGTCACAGGTGTCGACAATGTCTGTGAGAGAAGCGCGCTTTTGGGGGCGGGAGAGGGAGCGGAGTTGATCCACAAAAAAGAGGTGTTTGATGGAGTCACCATGGCTCTTGCCCGCAGGCCGTTTACTGTGCGATTTGAGGAGAAAATATGAAAAAAGTGAGTGTCGTGGGGATCGGACCAGGACATGCCAAGGGCATGACCTATGAAGCAAGAGAAGTGCTTGAGCGCGCCGATGTCCATGTGGGCTATACAAAATATCTCGAACTGATCTCCGACTTGTATCCGGAAAAAGAGACCTATTCCACACCGATGCGAGGAGAGAAAAAAAGATGTGAAGAGGCGCTTCGGCTGGCATCAGAAGGCAAGCACGTCGCCATCGTCTGTAGCGGCGATGCGGGTGTGTACGGGATGGCGAGCCTTGTGTATCAGTTAAGCCTAGCGTTTGAAGGGGTGGAGATTGAGGTGATTGCCGGGGTGAGCGCCGCCATGTCAGGCGCTTCGCTTCTTGGAGCCCCCCTCTCGCACGACTTTGCCGTGATCAGTCTGTCGGATCTGCTGACGCCTTGGGAAACCATTGAAAAGCGAGTGGAGGCAGCGGCCGCCGGAGACTTTTGCATTAGCTTATACAATCCGATGAGTAAGCGCCGCGTCGATCAGCTGAAAAAAGCCTGTGAGATCATGATGAAGCATAAGTCCCCCGAGACTCTCTGCGGAATCACTGTAAATATCGGAAGAGAAAGCGAGACGGTAAGATTGTTGACGCTAAAAGAACTCGCAGATACGAAGGTCGACATGTTTACTACTATCTTCATCGGCAATCGTCACACGCAAGACATCCGAGGAAAGATGGTGACACCCAGAGGCTATGAAATTGGCTGAGGTTTTTTTGTTCGCCGGCACAAGTGAAGGGCGAGCCATCGCAAGACGGCTAAAAGAAAAGAACATCCCCTCGATTGTCTTTGTTGCCACTGACTATGGCAAGGAGCTTATCGAGGCGTCTGAGACCCTTCAGGTGCATGCAAAACGGCTTGATAAAGCGTCGATGAAAGAGTGGATGACGCGACATCATCCGAGGATCGTACTGGATGCGACGCATCCGTATGCCTTGGAAGTGAGTCGAGAAATTGTCGCTGCGTGTGAGGAGTGCTCCATCGACTATCTCCGAGTGGAAAGAGAGTCATCTGAAGAAGGTGAGCGGATCTTTCACTCGATGGAAGACATGGTGCATTGGCTTGGAACGCATGATGAGATCGTTTTTTCTACCTTAGGAGCGAAATCTCTTGCCGCTTTGTCTGAGGTGAAGAATTACAAGGAGCGCATCTGGGTACGCATCTTACCGATGATGGAGAGTTTGGAGCTTAGCCAACAGGCCGGTTTCCCTTCCGCACATCTCATCTGTATGCAGGGTCCATTTTCAAAAGAAGTGAATCTTGCGCTATTTCGAGCCAGCGGAGCGAGTGTCCTATTGACAAAGGATTCCGGAAAAACTGGCGGATGGAGAGAAAAAATCGATGCGGCAAAAGAGTGCGGTATGACGATTGCCGTGCTTTCTCGGCCGAAGAAACAGCCGGGCATCACACTCGAAGAACTTTGGGAGAGGATGGCGTCATGGTAAAACGTGTGGCCCTGATCGGTATCGGCATGGCGGAGGAGACGCTTACGCTCGAAGGACGCCGTGCTCTTGAACAGGCGGAGTGCGTCTTTGGCGCGCCTCGGATGCTGACGTTATCAGGGGCAAAGGACAAACTCGCAGAACCCATCTATGAAGCGCAGAAAATCAGAGACAGAATCCGCACATCAAAAGAGAAGACGTTTGCCGTACTTCTTTCAGGAGATCCCGGATTCTACAGTGCAGCGGAGGCGCTCGAAAGGGAGCTCCGAGAGTTTTGCGTGAGCATCTATCCGGGCATCTCGAGCGTAGCGTACTTCTTTTCAAAGCTGAAACGGCCTTGGCAACATGCCCGATTGATCAGCGCGCACGGAAGAGAGGCAAATATCGTCGACACCGTCAGAAGGCATCGTGAGGTTTTTGTGCTGACCGGCAAGAATGTGGCGGATATCGCAAAGGAACTGTTGAGCGCGGGATTTGGAGAGCTCACTGTGCATCTGGGGGAAAACCTGGGAGGACAGGAAGAAAACATTCAAACGCTCACCGTCAGAGAACTCGAGCATGTGAACGCCTCTTCCCTTAGCGTCCTTTTGATCGATCATCCATCAGCGGATGCGCGGGTGCGCACGGGCATCCCGGATGAACAGTTTATCCGGGGAGAGGTCCCGATGAGCAAGGCTCCCGTTCGAGCGCAAGTACTGAGTCGACTGGCGATTTCGCCTGCAGACATATGTTTTGATATCGGCGCAGGCACAGGAAGCGTCAGTGTGGAAATGGCACTGGCGGCATACGAAGGCCGCGTATACGCGATCGACAGGGAATCAAAAGCCCTGGATCTCGTCCGAGAAAACGCTCGAAAGTTTCATTTGGGAAACATCGTCAGCATTCACGGCAGCGCCCCGGAAGTCCTTGAAGATCTCCCGGCGCCGGATGTCGTGTTCATTGGAGGAAGTTCTCAAAAGATGCTAAAAACCATCCAGGTATGTCTGCGAAAGAATCCGAGCGTTCGCCTGGTACTAAGCGCCGTTGCGATAGAGTCGATCGCAGAAGCTTGGGAGGCGTTTGAATCCCTCGGGATCGTGCCGGAGGTTCTACAGCTTCAGAGCGCGCGCTCTCGTGCAGCGGGAAGCATGCATCTGATGATGGCGGACAATCCGGTGTTTATTTTCAGCGCAGGAGGAAGAGATGGCTAGCCGCATTTTGATAGCGGGAACACACTCCGGGAGCGGAAAGACAACGCTGACGCTGGCGCTTCTGAGCGCGCTCAAAAAGCAGGGCGTGCATCTGTCATCTTTTAAATGCGGACCGGATTACATTGATCCCAAGTTCCACCGAGAAGTGATAGGGATTCCGGGAAGAAATCTTGATCCCTTTTTCTTATCTTCGTCACAACTGCGAGCCACTCTCTCAGAGGCGCAAGGGGAGCTCTCCATTATCGAAGGAGTGATGGGCTATTACGATGGCGTAGGGGTAGAAGGCAGACATAGCACACATGAAGTGGCGCATACAACTAATACACCTGTGATCCTTGTGATTTCAGCAAAAGGGATGTATACGTCCGCCGGTGCCGTCCTTCAGGGATTTCTCACGTATCGCAAAGAGCATCAGATCCAAGGTGTGATTTTTAACAATACTTCCGAAACGGTCTATACCGGTCTCAAACAGATTGTTCAGGATCTGGGGGTGAGACCTCTTGGATACCTCCCCTATAAAGAGGAATGCCGCATCGGGAGCAGACATCTGGGGCTCTTGCCGAGTAGCGAGGTGGAGCATCTTAAGGAAAAATTATCTCTCCTTGGCGACCTCGCCGCACAGACGATCGATTTAGAAGGCGTGATGGAGCTAGCTAAGGCGGCACCTCCGCTGATGGAAAAGTCTTCCACTCTGCCCTTTGTCGGTCACTCCCGTATAGCGGTGGCAAGCGACGAGGCCATTTGTTTCTTGTATCCTGAAAACTTGGAGCTTCTTAGACAGACGGGAGCGGAAATCATCTACTTCTCCCCGATGCATGATAAAGAGCTCCCTGAGGATATCGATGCGCTCTATCTTCCGGGAGGGTATCCGGAACTCTACCTTGCCCCCCTTTCACAAAACCGATCTATGCTCTCAAGTATCAAAAAGCACATCGGAGAGGGACTTATCACCCTAGCAGAAGGTGGAGGGTTTGCCTATCTTCACGCATCCTTTGAAGGGAAAGATTTGGTAGGCGCTATCCCGGGTCATGTGCAGATGGGAAAGAGGCTTCAGCACTTCGGATACCATACGCTAAGGGCGCTTCGGGACAATCTCCTGTGTAAAAAAGGAGAGAGTTTCCCTGTCCACGAGTATCATTATTATGTGAGTGACTGCCTAGGAAGTGACTTTACCGCATGCAAACTCGACGGAAGATCCTGGGAGACGGCGCATGCAGGGCCTTCGCTTTTTGCAAGCTTTGCCGGACTGTATTTTCCTGCAAGAACGGAATTGGCGGCAGCCTTTTCACAAGCCGCTTGTCGTAGAAGGGAAGAAAGGAAGCATCGACCATGAAGATAGAACAGCTGTTGCCCGAGCAAATTGAAAAGAGAAGCTTTGAGATGATCTCAGAAGA